>NZ_JAICZA010000173.1 GCF_025933915.1 Mycobacterium sp. | reverse complement strand
CCGCCGCCGTGATCCCGCGGCGGGCCAGCGGACCTCGTCGTCGCGTCCGGAAGCCGCGTCACCCAGCGCCTCGCACAGTCCGACGCCGTCGGTGAGGCAATGCGTGGTGACCAGGCTCACCACCGCACCGCCGTCGCTCAGCGGGAGCATCGCCAGGTGCCATCCGGGCCCGTGCTCGGCGTCCGGCCGCTTGTCGGCCTGCTCCTGTAGCCATGCGTCGATGTCGTCGCGCGGCCGCGGGGACGCGGTGATCTCGAGGGCGGACACCTCGCGGGTCGACACCCAGCGGTGACGGCCAAACGGCAATGCGGACCGCTCAACCCGCCGAGACAGCCGTCCCCTGCCGAGATGTCGATGGAACTCACGCAGCCCACCGGTGTCGATGGCGCGGTCATAGACCCAGACACATTGCAGCAGGCTGGTGGCTCCCGTCGCCCGCTCACCGAGAAAGAGAGTCTGGTCGGCCAGGTCCAGCACGTTGCTCATGGCTACGCCGCTTCGTTATCGTCCGCGTCCGGCGCTGGACCGGTGGGTTCCTCCGGGTTCACTTGCGGTGCAACGACAACCGGCTCGTCCGAGGTGGCCCTGGCGACACGTGCGAATACCTGGATCAGGGTCGCGATGTAGTGGAGCACCGACTCCCGCGCAATCGCGTTGTCCGGGAAGGACATCGTCACCGTGGTGTTCGCGGCCTGCCGGTTGATCCACATGTTCACCCCGCCGTGGGAAAGGCTGTCACCGTACGTGCCGAACTTCGTCTCCGCCCATAACCCGTTGAGGGGGATCTTGCGGAAGTCGAGGAACGACAACATCATCGGCAGCTGGGTCGGCAGCTTGATGCCCAGTTCATCCGGTGTCGCCAACTCCAACACCCGCTCGACCGGCACATCGGCGAGGCGCTGAGCGTCGTCGAACGACTTTTGCGCCGTCCTGGCCGCCTGGGCGAACGTTTCGCCGGCGGTCGGGACGGTGATCGGAATCAGGCTGGCGAACCAGCCCACGGTCATCGAGTCGACGCCCGGTGTCCGGGTGTCCTTGGCCGTGAAGCCGTGGTAGGTCTTTTTGCCGGTCAATTCGTGCTCGGCCAAACCCGTGCAGGCCAGCACTCCCCCGATGAACCGGGCGCCGGCCGCCACGCAGGCGGCGTCGAAAGACTCCGTGTCGGCCGCATCCATCAGCTCGACCGTCAACAGGTCGCCTTTGGTGCTGGCCCACGTGTCACCAAGGGGCAGCGGGAAACTCGGCCAGTCGCCGTCGGTGTCGCGCGCGAACGCGATCCAGTCCTTGATCTCGGGCGACGACAGGCTCAATGCCGCAGCTTTCTCGCGTTGGCGCACAACGTAGTCGCGATAGCTCCGGATCTCCGGCGGCGCGGCGGGCCGGCGCCCGGTCTGCGCCAGTTCCTGATAGATCAGGTGGATGTCGAGGAAGATGAGGGCGGCGGACAAGCCGTCGATGTGCAGGTGGTCGACACTTGCGTAGAACGTGAAATAGTCCGTGTGCTGGACGATTCCGTAAGTGAAGCTGCCCCACTCCAGGGTGTCCGGGGTTGTGGTCAGGACGTGGGTGCGTACTTGATCTGCGGTCATCTGCCCGAGCGCCACAGGAACGAGCTCGATCGCTTCGGGATCGTCGATCACGCGGCGCACGAAGACGCCGTTGTCGTATTCGAACCAGTTGTGATACGTGTCCTGACGACGCACGTGTGCGTTCACCGTCGCCGTCATCGCCGGAATGTCGCAGGTGCCGGGGACATCCCACGCAACGATCATCAGTCGGGGTAACTGCCGGTTCATGGCCTTACCGTGGTAGGAGGCCCAGAGGTGTTGATTCTGTTGGTAACTCGGAGCTAGATCCCTTCGCTGAGCAGCGCGTGCGGCTTCGCGCGCGGCGGGTGCGGCCATCCACATCGTGACCGGGCCCTCTGGCGGCTGCCATTCGTTGATGTTTCCGAGTGCGACCATTTCTTCGAGTCCTTGTGCTGTGTGGTGCCGACATTTGTAGTGCGGTGCGGGGGTAATGGAAGTGCCGTCAGCGCTGGTCTTTTCGAGCTCATCGATTCGTTTCGTGCTGGAGATTCCGCGACGGATTTTCGGCTGTGTTGACTGAATTACCCCGCCGCTCGCACCCCCTGTGTCGCTGCCGTGGACGCTAGCTGACGCAGGCGAAGATTTCTTGGTTTTAGAAAGACTCGCATTCTCCCGCGAGATGGCCGGCGGTGCAGTAATCTTTCTCGCCCTAACCGGTCGTGACGACGCCCGGCAGCCTTCGCGCGTGACGATTCATCGCCGATTCGGCTCTCCACGTCCGCAGCTCGGGATAGAATCGTTCGGCCCAAGAGCCTTATCGGCCTCGGGCCAAACCTTCACCGCCTCAGGGGAACAGCGGCAGATCCCAGAGCCGCATGCCGGGACGCAGCAGCCACAAGCGCATCATGGTGAGCCGCATAATGCGCATGGCGCTGAAGATCATGAAGATCGCCAACGGCACCTCGATCAGCAGCGCGGTGATCACCGACAGCCAAACGTCCTTGGGCCCGGCGGTCATGAGGTCGAACCACGCATCGCAGATCAGCAGCACCCCGGTGGTGAACGCGGCGAGCACCAGCAACTGACGGCGCAGATGCCCGAGGACGGCCGTCGCCAGCATGAATCCGACCAGCAGCACATCGAACCCGACCCAGGTGACCGGCCAGTTGTGGGCGACGTAGTTCTCGGGCAGCGTCACGGCCAGATACCCCAGCCACGGAACCATCGCCAGGGCGCCGCCGATCATCAAACCCAGTCGGACGCGCCGCACCCGGGCCAGGAACTCCGGGTCGATGACCTCGCCGAGGGGCCGCTCCAGCCGGGAAATGAGATCCCGCCGCTGCCCGGGCGTCAGCGCCGAGATCTGTGCGTCGGTCAAAATGCCGTCGGTCATAAGTAGCATTCTCCGGCTCGGTCGCCGTGGCGCAATCAGCGACCGGCGCCCACCGGGGGCCGGCGCTCCGCCGCGGTCTTGGGCACGGCCTGGGCGTCGCCACTGCCGAATTCCTTCACCCAACAGGCGAACTCGAGGGTAATGCCATCGGGGTCCTGGAAGTAGAACGAGCGCACGTAGACGCCGGGATGCACCGTCGCGGAGACCTGCATGGGGCTTTCGTCATGGTTAAGCACCGGGCCTACCCGGACCCCTTTGTCCTTGAGTTGCTGACGGTAGGCGTCGAACTTCTCGGCCGGCACGTGGAAGGCCAGGTGGTTCATCGTGCTGACCGCGCTGGTGATGTCGCCGATGCCCGGGATGGCACCCGGCGACGAGATCCCCGGCACCCGGTCGGGGGCGTCGGCGAACCAGAAGAAGGCGACGCAGTCGCCGTTGCCGGCGTCGAAGAAGAAGTGCTGGCCCGCCCCGCCGGGCAGATCGAGCGATTTGATCAGCGGCATGCCGAGGATATTGCTGTAGAAGTCCACGGTTTTGGCCATGTCCGAACACACCAGCGCGACATGGTTGATCCCACCGAGTTCGAATTCCGCGTTGGTGTTGTGCGGCTTGATCATCGGGTTTCTCCCCTCGGTTCCCGGCTCGACGAGCCTGGCCAAGATCCAAATCTGAATCTAACATCAGATTTAGTTTTGGCCCAGGGAGGTGCGTAGGTGTCGACCGCGGCATCCCCTGCTGACCGGCGCGGCCCGCCTGCGGAGTTGCCCACGCATCGTGGCAGGCGGACGCAGGCCGCGATCGACACGGCCGCCCGGGCCGTCATCGCCCGCAAAGGTGTCCTGGCCGCGACCATCGCCGACATCGCCACGGAGGCGGGCCGCTCGGCGGCGTCCTTTTACAACTACTACGAGTCCAAAGAGGCGATGGTGCGCCAGTGGGCGCTGCGCTTCCGCGACGAGGCCAACCAGCGCGCCCTCTCGGTGACCCAACACGGTTTGAGCGATCGTGAGCGCGCGCACTGGGCGGCCGCCGCGCACTGGCACACCTACCGCAACCGGCTTGCCGAGGTGATCAGCGTTTCACAGCTGGCGATGATCAATGACGACTTCGCCCAGTACTGGGCCGAGATATGCTCGATACCAATATCTTTCATCGCCGAGTCGGTCCGCCGCGCACAAGCCGAGGGCCATTGCCCCCACGACGACCCGCAGCTGATCGCCGAGGCGATCGTGGCGATGTTCAACCAGTTCTGCTACATCCAGCTCGGTTCGGCACGTTCCGGGGAACCCGACGACCAGGCCTGCATCCAAACCTTGGCCAACATCTATTACCGGGCCATCTACGCCAGTGAGGGGGACCGCTGAATTGACTCGTCGTACCGGTGCCGGAGTGATCCGCGAGTTCGTCGGACTGCCGTCGCCCACCGCTGGCCGCGCAGGCGCCGGCGGGCATCCCTGCCAGGGGCTGTATCACCGGGGGGTGGGACGCAAACCCAAGGTGGCGATGATCGCCACGCACTACCAGATCGACTTCTCCGAACACTATCTCGCCGACTACATGGCCACTCGCGGCATCGGATTTCTCGGCTGGAACACCCGGTTTCGCGGCTTCGAAAGCAGCTTTTTGCTCGACCACGCGCTGGTGGACATCGGCGTCGGGGTGCGCTGGCTGCGCGAGGCCCAGGGAGTGGATACCGTCGTGCTGCTGGGTAACTCGGGTGGCGGTTCGTTGATGGCCGCCTACCAGTCTCAGGCCGTCGAGCCCAACGTGACTCCGCTGGACGGTATGCGCCCGGCGGCCGGAGTGACCGAGTTACGGCCCGCCGACGGCTATGTGGCCACCGCCGCCCATCCCGGGCGGCCGGAGGTGCTCACCGCCTGGATGGACGCCGCCGTCGTCGACGAGAACGATCCCGTTGCCACCGACGCCGACCTCGACCTGTTCAACGAGCGCAATGGCCCACCGTATGCACCGGAGTTCCTCGCCCGTTACCGCGCCGCACAGACCGCGCGCAACCACGCCATCACCGACTGGGCCGAAAAGGAGCTCAAACGCGTTCGCGCGGCGGGGTTTTCCGATCGCCCGTTCAGTGTCATGCGAACCTGGGCCGATCCCCGCATGGTCGATGCCAGCATCGAGCCGACCAAACGGCAGCCCAACATGTGCTACGCGGGGGTCCCGGCCAAGGCGAACCGCTCGGCCCACGGCATCGCGACGGCCTGCACGCTGCGCAACTGGCTCAGCATGTGGAGTCTGCGGACGGCGCAAACCCGGGCCGAACCGCACCTGGCCCGGGTCAGATGCCCCGCGCTGGTGATCAATGCCGACGCCGACACCGGCGTGTTTCCCTCTGACGCGCAACGCATCTTCGACGCCCTCGCCGGCACGGACAAAACCGCGGCCTCGGTGGACACCGATCACTACTTCACCACCCCGGGGGCCCGCGGCGAGCAGGCCGACATCATCACCGGATGGATCGGCAAGCGGTGGCGTTAATGCATGGTGGCGACCCGCCGCACCCGGCTCCGCCGCCCATGCGATCGCCACGAATGCATGGTGGCGACCCGCAGCACCCGGCTCCGCCGCTCATGCGATCGCCACGAGCCCATGTCGTCAACCAACCGACTGGTTGTTAGCTTGGAAGGTACTTGGCCGACACGGCGTCCTGCAGCAACGGAAGGCGACCAATGCCGATCGCGATAAATCCCGAGCATCGAGAACTGGCCGACTCGGTGCGGTCGCTGGTGGCGCGCGTCGCGCCGTCCGAGACACTGCACGAGGCGATGGAGACGCCGCTGGAAAAGCTGGTCAACCCTCCGCCGTACTGGCAGGCCGCGGCCGAGCAGGGCCTGCAGGGCGTTCATCTGGCCGAATCCGTCGGCGGGCAGGGCTTCGGCATCCTCGAGTTGGCCATCGTGCTGGCGGAATTCGGTTACGGGGCGGTGCCCGGCCCCTTCGTCCCCTCCGCGATCGCCAGCGCCCTGATCTCCGCGCACGACCCGGACGCGAAGGTGCTCGCCGAGCTGGCGTCCGGCGCCGAGATCGCCGCCTACGGCCTGAATTGCTGCGCGCTGACCGCCACCCGGCAGGGTAATTCGCTGGTGATCCGCGGCGAACTCCGCGCGGTCCCCGCCACGGCGCAGGCCTCGCTGCTGGTGCTTCCCGTCGCGATCGACAGCGGCGAGGCGTGGGTGGTGCTGCGCGCCGACCAGCTCGAGATTGAGCCGGTGAAAAGCCTGGACCCGTTGCGGCCCATCGCCGATGTGCGCGCCAACGCCGTCGAGGTCGGCGACGACGTCGTGTTGACGAACCTGAGCATGGGCACCGCGCACGCGGTGATGACAACGCTGCTGTCCGCCGAAGCCATCGGGGTGGCGCGCTGGGCGACCGACACCGCGTCGCACTACGCGAAGATCCGCGAGCAGTTCGGCAGGCCGATCGGCCAATTCCAGGCCATCAAACACAAGTGCGCCGAGATGATCGCCGACACCGAGCGGGCCACCGCAGCCGTGTGGGATGCCGCCCGCGCGATCGATGAGGCCCGCGAAAACCATTGGGACACTACCGGTTCCCACGTCGAGTTCGCCGCCGCTGTGGCTGCGACACTGGCGCCGGCGGCCGCCCAACGGTGCGCGCAGGATTGCATTCAGGTGCACGGCGGGATCGGCTTCACCTGGGAGCACGACGTAGGCGTGTACTACCGCCGGGCCCTGATGCTGGCCGCCTCCTTCGGCCGCAGCTCGGATTACCCGCAAAAGGTGGTCGACACCGCAACCAGTACCGGGATGCGCGCGGTCGACATCGACCTCGACCCCGACACCGAAAAGTTGCGGGCGGAGATCCGGGCCGAAGTGTCGGCGCTCAAGGCGATCGAGCGCGACCAGCGCAAGGTCGCCATCGCCGAGGGCGGCTGGGTGCTGCCCTATCTGCCCAAGCCGTGGGGCCGGGCCGCCGGGCCGGTGGAGCAGATCATCATCGCGCAGGAATTCGCCTCCGGGCGGGTCAAGCGGCCACAGACCGGCATCGCCACCTGGATCGTCCCGTCGATCGTGGCGTTTGGCACCGACGAGCAACAGCAGCGGTTCCTGCCGCCGACCTTCCGCGGCGAGATGGTGTGGTGTCAGCTGTTTTCCGAACCGGGCGCCGGATCGGATTTGGCGAGCCTGACCACAAAGGCCACCCGTACCGACGGGGGCTGGCGCATCACCGGCCAGAAGATCTGGACCACCGCCGCGCAGTTCTCGCAGTGGGGGGCGCTGCTCGCGCGGACGGATCCCAGCGCGCCGAAACACAGTGGCATCACCTACTTCCTGTTGGATATGCGCAGTGAAGGCGTCGACGTCAAGCCGCTGCGCGAGCTCACCGGTAACGCGATGTTCAACACCGTCTACATCGACGACGTGTTCGTGCCCGACGAGTGCGTGCTCGGCGAGGTGAACCGGGGTTGGGAGGTCAGCCGCAATACCCTCACCGCGGAGCGCGTATCGATCGGCAGCAGCGAGGCGAACTTCCTGGCCACACTGTCGCAATTTGTCGAGTTCGTTCGTGACGGCCAGTTCGACCAGGTCGCGCAGCACCGCGCCGGCCAGTTGATTGCCGAGGGTCATGCGGCCAAGGTGCTGAACCTGCGCTCCACGCTGCTGACGCTGGCCGGCGGAGACGCGATGCCGTCGGCGGCGGTCTCCAAGCTGCTGTCGATGCGCACCGGCCAGGGCTACGCCGAATTCGCGGTCTCCTCGTTCGGCACCGACGCCGCGATCGGCGACACCGACCAACTGCCCGGCAAATGGGGCGAGTACCTGCTGGCCAGCCGCGCGACCACCATCTACGGCGGCACGTCCGAGGTGCAGCTGAACATCATTGCCGAGCGGTTGTTGGGACTGCCTCGCGATCCGTAAACCGGACGCAACAGGGCCATGCCGGCCTGACTAAGTCAGACCGGCATGGATCCCCCCAAACGCGGGCCGCCCATCCCGAGGGTTGGCGTGTCGGCGACGGCCGGCTACCGCGCGGAGATGGTGGTCACCACCACCAGTTCACCCAGTGCTGGGGGTGGGCCCAATAGCCACCACCGTGGCCCCAGCCACCGTTCCCCCAGCCACCGTTCCCCCAGCCACCATGTCCCCGACCATCATGGCCGCCCCATCCGTGACCGCCGGGGCGGTCGGGAATGAGGCCCGGGCCGCTGTGCGGCCCGGCGCTGGCGAAACTTGTGGAGGGACCCGGAACGGGGGCGGCCTGGGCCACGGGGGCGCCGCCGAACAGCAGCGCGCCCGCCACGGCTCCGGCGCCCACAACGGCTGCGGCCGCGCCGCGTGGCGATATCGACGAAATCATCGACGGCGCTCCTTTCAAAGATTTGATATCGATGCTTAAAACGTTAGCCGCACATTTCTAGGCAAACAAGCGAGACCCGTGTATTTACGGTGTGAATTGCACAACAATGATGCGTAAGGCCCGCTATATCTGCGTGCTAGAAAATGCGTATTTCTGCAAGCTATTTATCCGCAAATACTGACAACGGTGGACCCGAGCACCTTAAAGCCCGAGGTCAGCGCCAACGTACTGATGTACTGGCCGAGGCCTGCGTATTTACTGATGTCAATATATCCGTATTAGCGGATCGGCTGATTCCGTGCGAATGGCGGGCAGTGGATTTCAACCAGACGTAATATCACCCGCCTTTTCCGGGCCCAGCAGCTACCTTTGACAATTTGCTCCTCCACCTGCACCCGGAGGCGCCTTT
>NZ_JAICZA010000027.1 GCF_025933915.1 Mycobacterium sp. | reverse complement strand
GGGAAGCCTTGTGGGAGCGCGAATCCCGGGGGACGGCGTATACCGCTACCCCGGGCTCCGCGGCGTCCGACGGCGGATCTGCCCCTTCGACCGTCGCACCCGCCTGACGGGGTCGCGGCTTGTGCCACCGGCGATCTCGTCACGCAGCTGGGAGATGTTGGAGATCTCCGCGTACAGGCCCCGGATCGCGTAGTCCAGAACGGCGAACGAGTACCGCTGGTCCGGGTCCTCGCTGATGCCGAGTTCGTGGGAGCGCTGCCGCGACCACAGCGCCTCGTCGAGCCGGGCCCGGGTCGCGTCGAGATGCCGGTCCAGGGTGTCCAGGACGTGCTCGGGATCCTCGCCGCGGGCCAGCCAGGTTTTGAGGATGACGGGGTGTTTGATAACCACTTGCTCCTGGCCCGGGAAGTGCTGGACCCAGCGACGCAGCGCGTCGAGTCCCGCCTCGGTGGTCTCGTACAAGGTGATGGCGCGCTTGCCGGATTGGGCGCCGGTCTCGCTGACCATTCCGCGGGCCAGCAGCCGGGTCAGTTCGCGCCGCACGTGACTCACCGAGGGGGACCAGTAGAAGTGGCCGACCGACAGTTCGGCGCGCATCTTGATCTCGCCGGCGGTGAGTTGCTCGTCGTTGGCCGCCAGCACGCCCAGGACCAGGTAGGCGGTGGCCGGAAGTCCGTTGCTGGTGCGGGGACTCACGAACTGTCGGCCTCGTCGGCGGTGAAGTACGGAAGCGTCACGTCGGGGCCGACGTCGTGGAATTGCACCCGGACGCGCAGGCCGACGTCGACGTCCTCCGGGGGCACGCCGACGACATTGGTCAGCATCTGATAGCCCTCGTCCAGCGTGATGATCGCCGGTGCGTACGGCGGTTCGAACTCCGCCGTCACGGGCCGATAAACCACGGTCCAGCTATAGATCTCGCCGCGCCCACTGCCCTGCCGCCAGGTGATGTCGTCCGACAGGCATTGGCGGCAATGCTCGGCCGGGGGGAAATTCGCGAGACCGCACGCCTCGCAACGCTGGTAGCGCAGCTGCCGCGATCGGCATCCCTCCCAGAACGGCCCGCTGACATGGCTACTCGCGTGTGGGACCGGCCCGTTTTGGGGTCGCAATGGATCAGAGGTCACCGTGGTTCGTCTCCCAGAATCAGCACCGTCGTGAACAAGGCCCCCGCTCCCCCGTTGCTGCACAACGCGATGTGCGCATCGGGGACTTGAAGCTCACCGGCCTGGCCGCGCAGCTGCTGAACGGCCCGGGTCGCCCGTTGCATCATCTGCGGATTGGCACCCGCGTGGCTGAACGACATGGTTCCCCCGTCGGTGGTGATCGGGTGGCTGCCGTCGATGGCGATGTCGCCGTCGGCGACGAACGGTCCACCCTCGCCGTCGCCGCAGAAGCCGAATGCCTCGAGCTGGCGGATGATTTCGAAGGAGAACGGATCGTACAGTTCCAGGACGTCGACGTCGTCGCGGCGCAGCCCGGCGTGATCGAACGCGCGCTCAGCCGCCCGCCGGCCCACGACACCGTTCACGTGGTCGCCGCGCCGCCCGGCGAGGTCGTACGCCGGGGGATGCTGATACGACGGGCCGTGAAAGTCCGCGCCGCTGCCCAGGACGTAGATGGGTTGGCTCTTGAAGTCGACGGCGTTGACGTTGGCGACGACGAGGGCACACCCGCCTTCGGACGTGGTCGCGCAGTCCAGGAGATGGAACGGGTCGGCGATGGGGCGCGACGCGGTGATGTCGTCCGGCGCGAAGGGCCCGCGTTGGTAGTAGACGGCTTCGGGATTGCGTGACCCGTTGTTGCGGATGGTCGCCGCGACGATCGAAAGCTGTTCGCGTGTCGTGCCATAGACGTGCATGTGGCGTCGCGCGATGAGCGCGAACTCGGCGGTGGTGAACATGCCCCAGGGCGCGACGAATTCGTTTTCGGGTCGGGTCCAGGGCGCGGTGGCCTCGTGGTCGCGGTATTCGCCGGCCTGGGCGGCGACCAGCACCACTACGTCGGCCATGCCGTGCTCGATGGCGGTGACCGCCTCGGTGATCATGCCGACGCCGAAAGCCAGGCCCTGCCAGGCCGGCCCGAGACGCAGGTCGTAGATCAGCGAGGTCGAGTGCGGGCTCGCGCTGATGCCGTCGACGTCGTCGAGCGAGAGACCGGCGTCGTCGAGCGCGCCCAGAATCGCCTTGATCGCCAGGCCGCGCGACGTTTCGTCGTCCAGGCGCCGCCCTTGGCGGGTGTTGTGCACACCGACGATCGCCGCTCTTCGCTTCGCCACTGTCACTGAGGCTCCATTTCTTCTGCCGCCGTTCAGTTTTCGTCCGCCACGACACCCAGGTAGGTGCCCCTAACCTCGTATCGCCGGCCATCGCGGGTGATGGTGCCGATCATGGTGGTGTGCACATCGGAGTGGCCGACGTCCGCCGCCGCTTCCACGACATCGATCCGCACATCGACGGGCCGCGCCGTTTGCGGGTCGGTGATCTCGACGACCATCGCCACCGCGCGTTCGTCCTCGTCCCATTCGACGCTGGTGATGCGGTGGCGGGCGGTCAGCTCCATCACCACGGAGTCCTGACGCACCAGGAAGCGCACCGGTGCGCACAGCTCCCCGGCGCGGGGCGGAACGCACAGGCTGACCGCCATGTCACAGGCCCGCCGGCCGGTCGCTGATGGTGCCCGACCGCCGCAAATCGGCCAGATCCCGTTCGCTGTGCCCGAGAATCTCGGTGAGGACCTCACCGGTGTGCTGACCGTAGAGCGGCGGCACCCGCCGAACCCAGCGCCGCGGCTGGCCGAGGAACGCGAAAGGCATTCCGGTGCACAGGAAAGAGCCCGCGACGGGATGGTCGACCGTCTCCCAGAAACCCCGGGCGTGCAGGTGCGGGTCGGTCAGCAGCGCCGCGGCCGGGGTGACCCGTGCGGCGGCCACGCCCGCCGCACGCAGCGCGTCGACCGCTTCGGTCACCGAGCGCCCCGCGGCCCAGTCGGAGATCAGTTTGTCGATGTCGTCGGCCCGCTCGTCCGAGCCGGTTAGCTCGGGTTGGTTGAGGAGCCCGGCCAGCGAGGCGCGGGCGGGGGCGTCCATCGCGGCGAGCGCGACCCATTCGTCGTCGCCGCGGCACCGGTACACACCCTGGGTCTCGGCGCCGGGCCCGCGGTTTCCGTTGCGGCGCATCACGATCCCGTTGCGCGAATACTCGACCAGCATTTCGGCCGCCACGTTGAGCGCGGCCTCGACCATGGTCGATTCCACCTGCATTCCGGCGCCCCCGCGGTCGCGGATCACCAGCGCCGCCACGGCGGCGAAAGCGGCGTGCAGACCCGCGATCGGGTCGCACACCCCGCGGGGAATCACCGGCGGACCGTCGGCGTGCCCGGTCATCCACGCCATGCCCGTCGCCTGCTCCATCGTCTGCGCGAAGCCGACGCGGTCGCGCCAGGGACCATCGAGGCCGAACGCGGGCATCCGCACCATGATCGCCTGCGGGTTGGCCGCGCGCACCGCGTCCCATTCCAGGCCGAAGTTCGCCATCACCCTGGGCGAGAAGTTCTCGATGACGAGATCGCTTGCGGCGATGAGCTCCAACGCGAGGGACCGCCCGGCGTCGGTACCGAGATCGATACTGACGCCGCGCTTGTTGTTGTTGCTGCACAGGAATACCGGGCCCCACTCCCACCACTGATCCCAGTCGGGCGGGCGGCCCGCGGAGAACCGCATGCCGTCGGGCCGTCGCACTCCCTCGATCTTGATCACGTCGGCGCCCAGGGCGCCGAGCAGTTGGGTGGCGACCGGGCCCGCCCAGAACGCGGTGAAGTCGGTGACCCGCACGTCGGACAACGGAAGGGCGTCGACGTCGGCGCTTCGGGGCGGCTCGGGTCGTGCGGGCCACTGCAACCGTCCGTTGTCGGCGCCGAGTGCTGGCGGCTCTTCGGGCGCCCTGGTCGCTATCGCGTCGCTGCGATACGGTACCCGCGGCGCCAGCACCCCGGCTGGTGATTCGACGAACACGCCGCGTTCCACGAAGTGGTCCACTTTGGGCAGCATCTCCGGAGACGCTATGGGGGCCACCGGGATCCGGAATGCCACCGCGAGTTCGACGATCTCCTGGGTGGTTCGGCTCCGGGTCCATGCGGTGACCATGCCCAGGAACTCGTCGCGGCGCTCGGCCCGGCCGGCAAAGGACGCCAGCTCGGCGTCGTCGACCAGGTCGGCGCGGTCGATCATCACCAGGAAATCCTGGAACTGCTGCGCGGTGATGGTGCAGAAGCCGACCATGCCGTCGGCGGTGGGGACGATCGACGGCAGTTCCAAACTGCGTTCGTGCAGCAGCGAATCGGCGCCCAGCACGCTGGCGGACATCGCGGACAGCCCGCCCATGGCGATCACCATGGCCTCGTATGTCGAGACGTCGATGACCTGGCCACTGCCGGTTCGGGCGGCGTGCCGGGCCGTGGCCGCGGCGGCCGCCGCGGCGAATGTGCCCGCCAGCCATTCGCCAAGCCGGCCGCCGGCTTGTACCGGCTCGTCGTCCGGCCAGCCCCGTCCGGCGATCGACCCGCACAACGCCTGCAGGATGAATTCGTTGGCCGCCAACTGGCTTTCGACGTAGGGGCCGGTGGTGCCGAACGGTGTCACGGCCACTACCACCGCCGAGGCCGCGACGTACGCGGTGATGTCGTCGAGCGTCCATCCGTCGGTCAGGTCGGTGAGCACGATATCGGCGCCGGCCAGCAGCGACGCGATCTCGGCCTGGCCGCGGTTGACCACCGACTTCTTGCCCGCGGCCAGATATCCGAACAACGCTCCGGGCGGACCCCCGGCCGACCAGCCTCGCAGTGAATCACCCCGCGTCGCTTCGATTTTGACCACGTCGGCGCCGGCGTCGGCGAACATCTTGCCGCAATAGGACGCCGCCAGGCCGTTGCACAACTCCAGCACGCGCCAGTCCGCGAACGGCGGCTGGGCCCCCACGCTCAGTTGCCCAGGGTGGTGACGCGCCCGGCGATACCGACCGCCTCCGCCGTGACCGGCGCGGCGGCTCCGGCCTGCAGGGCGAACTGCGTCATCCGGGTCCACGCGTCCCGGTCACGCTGGCTGGCTTGGCGCCCGACGTAGGTGACCACGTCGACATCGGTGGCCTGGGCGCGCAGCTGGCCGGCCCGCGCCTGCTCCTTAGAGATGTGCCGGAACGGATCGAATGAGTATGCGGCCATGGCGTTTTCGTGGGTGATCTTGTCGATGACCCGGTCGTCGAGATGGCCCATGGTGGTG
Organism: Mycobacterium sp.; assembly: GCF_025933915.1. Lineage (GTDB taxonomy): Bacteria > Actinomycetota > Actinomycetes > Mycobacteriales > Mycobacteriaceae > Mycobacterium. The sequence goes on along the minus strand of NZ_JAICZA010000027.1, from coordinate 35,232 downwards.
ATGATGTCCTCCGGCGCGAACGGCCAGTTGCTGTCGGAGTGCGGGAAGTCGGACTCCCAGCACAGCATGTCCTCGTTGAACCAATCCATGTTGTGTACGCCGACCTTGTCGCTGATGAAGCAGGTATAGAAGTGTCGCTTGAACACATCGGTGGGGCCACTGTAACCCGGCGGGAAGGTCGCCAGTGTCCACCCCGAGTGTCGGTTGTAGACGTGCTCGGCGCGCCAGAGGAAGTACGGCATCCATCCGACGTCGCCCTCGGTGAGCGAGAACTTCAGTTGCGGGAAGTCCGCCCAGAACTCAGCCCAGATCAGTTCGGTGAAGGTGAACATGCTCATCATCGACGACGCCGTCATCTGCACACTCGGCGGTGCATCCGTCGACACCTGCGGCGAGCGCGAGGCGGAGCCCACATGGGTGCACAGCACCGTGTTGTTCTCGCACACGGCTTCGAACAGCGGATACCAGTACTTGGTGTGAATGCTGGGCATCTGCAACGCCTCTGGGTTCTCCGAGAACGTGACGGCGTGACAACCCTTGTCGGCCAGGCGTTTGACCTCCTTGGCGGCCTCGGCCACATCGAACAGCGGCAGGATGCCGCACGGGATGAACCGGCCCGGATACGCCCCGCACCATTCGTCGACGTGCCAGTCGTTGTAGGCCTTGATCATCACCAGGTTGACGTCGCGGTCGGGGCCCTGGTTGAGCACCTGGCCGGAAAAGCCGGTGAAGTTCGGAAAGTTCAACCCCGCCAGCTGGCCGCCGGCGTTCATGTCGCGGACCCGCTCGTCGACGTTGAAGCAGCCCGGCCGCATCTCGTCGTAGCGCGAGGCGTCGATGTTGTACATCTCGCGCGGCTTGCCGGCCACGGCGTTCAGCCCCATGTTTCGGCCGCGGACCTCGCCGTAGTACCACTGCTGGATGCCGTCGGGTTCGAGGACCACCCGCGGGGCGCGGTCCTTGTATCTGGCGGGAACGTGGGCGTCGAACATGTCGGCCGGCTCGGCGATGTGATCATCCACGCTGATCAGGATCAGATCGTCCTTGTTCATGCCGCGCTCCTCGCTCAATTTATAGTGACTAGTAGATAATGGTGTTCGTCACAGTGTCAACGGTCGCGCGGCGTTTTGGCTTGGCCGCGCATCCTGGTGCTTGTGCTGTGTTCCAATGGCACAGGGGCATTGGTTTGAAGTGCCAGCGCCCCGAATGGCGGGGCGGCACCCTGGCAACGTATGTGGACTAATAGTCCATCATCGTGGCAACGCCGCAAGGCATCGTGCGGTGCGCGTTGGCCTCGCATGCCACCATGGAGCATGACCGGGCCGGAAGGTAACGGAAGTTGAGCACCAACAAAGCTGCGCGTCCGACCACCGCCGACGTGGCCCGATTGGCCAGCGTGTCGACCGCCACCGTCAGCTATGTGCTGAACAACGCGCAGGGTCGCCGGATCTCCCCCGAAACCCGGGATGCCGTCAACCGGGCGGCCAAACTCCTGGGTTACCGGCCCAACCTCGCCGCCCGCAACCTCGCGCGCGGCAAGAGCGGTGTGGTGCTCTACGTGGTGCCGCATGTGGCCGTGGGCGAGATGCCGATGCAGGCGGGCAGCCGCATGACCACGGCACTGGCGCGCGAAGGTCTGCTTCAGGTACAGATTTTCGAGACCGACGACGATCGTCATGTGGTCGACGCGATCGAGAACCTGGACCCGGTCGCGATCACCAGCCTGTTCCCGCTGAGCGCCGCCGCCCGTCAAGCGGTGACCAAAGCCGGCATCCCGCACATCGAGATCGGGACGCTGCCCGCGCTCAAGAACCCGCACCTTTCGGTCGGCGAAATGCGCGTCGAGCACCTCGTCGAGCGCGGTCATCGACGGATCGCGTTCGCCTACACCGGGATTGCCCGATGGCGGCCGCTCGGCGACTACTGGTTCGAGGGTGTTTCACGGGCGGCGCAGTTGCGCGACCTCCCGCCCGTGCGGGTCGATCAGGTCACGCTGGACAACGCCGCCGACGTGGTCACCGGGTGGGTCGGCGACGGGGTGACCGCCGTCTGCGCCCAAAGCGACGAGATCGCCTGTCTCGTCCTCTACGGCATCCATCAGGCGCGGCTGCGCTGCCCCAGCGACCTCGCGGTGATGGGCGTCGACGCCAGCCCGATGGGCATGGTCAGCACGCCACCGCTGACCACCGTTCAATTCGATCCCTCCGCGGTCGCCGACGCTGCGCTTGCCGCCGTCTTCGACCGGTTGGGGCAACCCGCCCCGCCCTCGCCCGAGCTGACGGACATCGCCCATCTCGTGGTGCGGTCGTCAACCTGAGCGTCAGTCGGCGGGCTCGTAACGCAGCAGTGTGACGTCGTGCTCCGGATAGTCACAGAACACCGGCTTCACCCGCATCCCCACCGTGAGGCGGGCCGGGTCGACATTGACCATCTCGGTGGAAAACCTTGGCCCCTCGTCCCATTCGACGATGGCGAGCAGCTGCGGCACGGCGTCGGCGAAATGCGGGCTGACCGGGCGGTGGGCCACCGTGTAGGAGTACAGCGTCCCCATCCCGGAGATCGCGCGCCATTCCAGATCGTCGGCCAGGGTGCGCGGCGCGCGCACGCGCGGGTAGAAGACATACGCCTGCAGCGACGGTGAATACTGGATGACGATGCGATGCTCGGCGAGCGCATCCCAAAACGGCGCGCTGGTGGGTGTTTTGACGGGCATCGGCCGCTCGAAGGTGGTCACGGGTGATCAGTCTCCCTCGAGGATGAGGGTGGTCTGTTCGGACAGGATGCCGCCGTTGCCGGACACGAACGCGCGGTGACAGTCGCCGACCTGCGCGGCTCCGGCGCGGCCCATGATCTGGCGGGTGGCATCGCAAACGTGGTGCATGCCCCCCGCCAAACCCGCTTGGCCAAAACCCAATTGGCCGCCGGCGGTATTGAGCGGGAAGTCGCCGCGGAAGGTGAGGTCATGGCCGGCGACGAATTCCATCCCCTTGCCCTTCTCGCAGAACCCGGCATCTTCCAGCGAGAGCAGCACGGTGATGGTGTAGCAGTCATAGATCGAGACCATGTCCATCTGGTCGCGGCTCAGATCGGTCATGGCGAACGCCGTGTCGGCGGCGGCAGCGATCGGGGTGTGCAGCAGATCCTCGGCGTAGGTCGGAGTCTTGAACGGCACGTGTTCGCCAAAGCCCTTGATCCACACCGGCCTATTGCGCGAGCGCTTGGCGACGTCGGCGCTGGCGACCACGACGGCGGCGCCCCCCACGCACGGCATGACGATCTCCAGCATGTGCAGCGGGTCGGCGATGACCGGGCTGGCCAGGACGTCGTCGATTGTCAGCGGCTTGTCCTTCCAGATCGCGCCTTCGGTGTGATTGGCATTGGTGCGCTGGTCGACGACGATCTTGGCCATCGCCCGCTCGTCGTAGCCGTAGACCGCGGCGTAACGCTGAGCCACCTGGCCGTACGGTCCGTTCTGGCCGAGGTTGCCGTACGGAATTTCGAATTCGGCCTGGGGAGAACCGTATTGATTGCTCGACGACCCGAAATACAATGCGTCACCCAGCGATCTGGGCTTTCTCGGCGACATCGGGGTGATGTACCGGGCCGGCAGCGCGCACAACACGGCGTCGCAGATGCCGAGCTCGACGGCCGCGGCCGCGCGCCACACCATGGCCGCGGCGCTCGCCCCGCCCAGATCGACGTGTTCGGCGAATCTCGCTCCCACTCCGAGGTATTCGGCGATGGTGGAGGGGACGAAGATCTCCGATTCGGCGAGGTGTGACGCCGCAATGCCGTCGACAAGCTCGAAGGGTAGCCCCGCATCGGCGAGTGCGGCGGCGCCGAGTTCCGCCCACTGTTCGATGGCGAACGGCGCGGGTGAGGCCTTGTTGAGCCGCTCGGGCGGGAGCTCCACGTATCCGACGATCGCGGCTTCTCCGCGTAATCCCATGAGCTGTCCTACTTTCGGGGTAATCCGAGGATCATCTGCGCGATGATGTTGAGCTGAATCTCCCTCGTTCCGCCGCCGATCAGCTCGGCGGGAAGATGCAGATAGGGTTCGACGACCGCGGTGTCGGGGTCGTCGACCATCGCGACCTGCCCGGTCAGCTGCAACGTGGCCTGGAAGGTGCGGCGCAGCAGCACGTTCATCGCGACCTTGGCGATGCTGGACGCCGGGCCGGATGCCTGGCCGTCGAGCAGCCGGATGGTTTCCCGCACCCCGAGCGCCCTGATCGCGTTCGTGTAGGCGTCGAGCTTGCCGAGTTCGAGTAGCGCGTCGTCGCGGTCCGGCCCGGGTTTCGACGCGAGGTGCCGCAGCGCAACGGCACGGTCGAACTTGACGTATCCGCTTATGGCCGAACGCTCTTCGGCCATCGTGGCGATCGCGAGGCTCCAACCATCGGTCGGGCCGCCCAGCAGCATCTCGTCGGGAACGAAGACGTCGTTGAGGAAGACCTCGTTGAAGTGCGCCTGACCGGTCGCCGTCTTGATCGGCTGGATCTCCACCCCGGGGGACCGCATATCGAGGATGAAATAGCCGATACCGCGGTGCTTGCTGGCTTCGGGGTCGGTGCGCGCGAGTAACGCACCCAGATCGGCGTATTGGGCCAACGACGTCCAGATCTTGTGGCCGTTGATCCGCCAGCCGCCATCGACCTTGGTCGCGCGGGTGGCCAGCGACGCGAGGTCGGAGCCGGCTCCCGGCTCACTGAACAGCTGGCACCACAGGATGTCGCCGCGTTGCGTCGCCGGGATCAGCCGCTCCTGTAGATCTTTTGGTGCGGCGGCCAACACCGAGGGCAGGATCCATTCGGCGATGTTCAGCGAGGGCCGGACCAGAGCGGGTCGCTTGGCGAACTCCTCGTCGATGATGAGCTGTTTCAACGGATCCGCATCGACGCCCCACGGCGCCGGCCAGTGCGGCGCCATGAGACCGGCGTCGGCGATCAACGTGCGTTGCGGCCCGGTGGCGAGGTGCTCATAATCGCCGTGCGGTGCGGGTTTGTCGTTGCGCAACTGCAGGGCCGCATCGAGCGTCTCGGCCACCCAGGAACGGAATTCGGGTTCCGCGTCGCCGAGATTCACCGACATGTCGCGCGTCTGGGTGCACGTGAGCTCCCCCAGCCGTCGCGCCCAGCGGTTCGCCGGACCTATCGATCCCGCCAGACTGATGGCCCGCCGCCAATACAGGTGCACGTCGTGTTCCCAGGTGAAACCGATGGCGCCGAGCATCGTCAGCGCGTCGAGCACCAGATCCGGGGCCGGCGAGATGGCGATCACGGCCGCGCCGGCGGCGGCCATCCGGTGCTGTTCGAGTGATTCGTCGACGGCGCGCACCGCGTCCCAGGCGGCCGCGGTGGCCAACTCGCTGTTGACCAACAGCATTGCCGCACTGTGTTGCAACGCCTGGAACGTGCCGATCACCTTGCCGAATTGCTCGCGGCTGCGCAGGTGGGCTGCGGCGGCCTGCAGGCACCACTGGACGATGCCGGCGGTCACACTGGCGACGAGTCCCACGAGTACGCAGCGGGCACGTTCGGGGTCGATGCCGGTGAGCACTTCGGAGTCGGTCGCGCTGTAGTTGTCGAGGCGCAGGATCCCGGTATCGGCGACGAGGTCGGTGCCGGCGACGGGTTCGGCCGTCACCGTGGGCTTTTGGGTGTCGACCGCCGCCCAGACGACCTCGCCGTCCTGGGTCCGCGCACCGACCAGGATCATCCGCGCCGCGCACACGCCCGCGGTGACCTCCGATGCACCGCTGATCAGCCATCCGCCGCCCTGGGCCCGGGCGTGCAGATCGCCGTCACCCGGAAGCACCACCGCGGCGGTCATGCCCGCCGCGAGGTCGCGTACCAGCGATTGCGCGCCCGGTGCCGGATCGGCGAGCAACGCGACCGCGCCCGCGGCCACCGTCGGCAGCAGCGGACCGGGTAACAGCGACTTGCCCGCCGACTCCAGCACGCACGCGGCGTCGATCAGACGTCCGCCCTGGCCGCCGAGGTCCTCCGGCAGATGCACGGCATGAAACCCATTGGTGACCAGCGCATCCCACCATCCGGGAACACGGCCCGCCGCGAGCTCGTCGAAGCCGTCACGCGTGGCCGCGATGGGAGCGTTCCGGGCGGCGAACTGCCCGACGGCGTCGCTGAGCTCCTGTTGCTCCGGGCTCAGTCCCAGGGTCATGCGGGCGGCCGAGAGATGGCTGACGTTGGCCGCACTGACTGCTACCCTTCCGACTCCGATGGCGACGACCCGCTGCGCCCGGCTTCACCGCGCTTGCGATCACCGCCACTTCGATGGCGACGACCCGCTGCGCCCGGCTTCACCGCGCTTGCGATCACCGCGTTGACGAGACGGACCGTCTCGTCGTGTGGCAGACTACCGGGGGTAGTCAGGATATGTAAAGCGGGCCAGCGCAGCAGTGAGGACCACCAGATGCCAAGCGATCTCACCCAGGTGAGCACGCCGGCGAACTCCCCCCGGCGTCGCAGCGAAAAGTCCCGCACGGCGATCGTCACCGCCACGCGCGAACTGCTGCTCGAGCGCGGGTTCGACGGGCTGACCATCGAGGCGGTCGCCGCGCGCGCCGGTGTGGGCAAGCAAACCATCTACCGCTGGTGGCCAACCCGTCCCGCGCTGGTCGCCGACGTCATGCTCGAAGACGCCGACAAGCTTCTCTCGTCGGTCAACCACAGCGGCAGTCTCACCGCCGACCTGGTGGGCTGGGTGGGCAAGCTGTTCACCAGCCTGACAACACCGCGCGGCTCGGCGATGCTGCGAACGCTGACCGTCGCCTGCATGGAACATGAGGACACCGCCGTCAAGCTGCGTGCCGGATTCAGTGCGCCGCTGCACGACCGCGTGCGGGCCCGGCTGCTTGCCGACGGCATCGATACGGGCACCGCCGAGTCGGCGGCGGATGCCATCGTCGGTGGCGTGGTCTATCCGATCCTGTCTGGCGCGCAGCACTACTCACGACGGCGGGCCGAACGGACCACCCGCCTCATCGTGGATGCCCTCACCGGAAGCTGACCGCCGCCGGTCACCGGACCGCAATCGCGGCCAGGCCCCGGCTGACCCGGTCGGGCAGTGAGCCGCCGTGGCTCAGCCAGTCGTCCAGGGCGATGCGCACGGCCGCCATCGCCAGCGCACCGATCAGGCGCGGCCGCGGGTCCTGCGCGGTCAGCCGCGGCATCCGCGGCGCGACGAGCTCGGCGATCGCCACCTCATAGCGTACGTAGATGTGCAGCGTCCACGCGTCCAGCGTCTCGGATGACCTTGTCAGCGTGGCCAATTCGCGGATCTGATTTTCGATCCCGGCGAAGCCGTGACCGAGTTCACCGAAGGCGCCGATGACCGCCTCGAGGGCCGTCAGTTCCGGTGGTTGCGCCGCGAGGGCCGCGGTGATCCGGTTCAGCCAGTGGGCGTTCATGCCCTCGGCCACGGCGTCTTCCTTGGAATTGAAGTAGCGGAAGAACGTCGCCCGGCCGATATCGGCGGCGTCGGCGATGCGATCCACGGTCGCCCCCGCGAGCCCCCGGCCGGCGACCAACTGGGCGGCGGCGGTGGCAATGCGCTGACGCATCGCCGCCCTCTTCCGCTCGGCCAGCGACGTCGCAGGCACGGGAGCAGGCACCGAAGCCGGTGCTGAACCAGACATGCCCCACCCTGTTCTCGCGAATCGACACCAAAGCCCTAAGACATAGTCTTAGCATGAGACGATGTCTCAGACTGGTGATCCGTCCGATCAGACCGCGCCGAAGGCGCGGGCCGCGCTGTCGTTCTTCCAGCAGATGCTCACCGACGTCACCAAGATCGTGGCCGAGGACGCCGAGTCCGAGCGGGAACTGGCCGAAGGGTTGCGGATGGTGGCCCGGGTGTCCTCGCTGTGTGCACAGATGTCGGTCGAGGCCGACCCCGAACAGCCGTCGTTCTTCGATATGTGTTCGGACAACCGGATGGTCGGCGGCCCCAATCCCGATGGCAACTACTACCTGACGATGATCCGCGGGGACCGCCGCTACCGGATCACCGGTTCCCGTGGCACCAGCGCCTACCTCGGCTTTCAGGTCCTGGCCGGCACCGGGCTGACCCCGCGGCGGATGGCGGCTTACGTCAGCGACACCGACCTGGCGCTGAACTCGGGCGACTTCGCGCTCGTGCTCTCCGCCGACGAGCCGCCCGATCTGGCCGGCGCGCAGTGGGTGAAGATCCCCGCTGACGCCTCGTCAGTGGTGGTTCGGGAGTACATCGGTGACCGGGCCGGCGAGGAATTGGCCGCGCTGCACATCGAGGCGCTCGACCCCGGGCCGCTGACGACGCTGACCGACGACGAGCTCGCCGATCAGTTCACCGCGATGGCGTGGTCGTTGATGAAGCTCACGACCCTGCACCGCACCATCAAGCCGGAACTCCTGGAAACCCCGAACACGTTGCTGACGGCCCAGGCCGCCGATCTGGGCGCGGCCGACACCACGCCCGACAACCTCTACATGATGGGAACCTTTCGGCTCGAGCCCGGCCAGGCCCTCGTCCTCGACATCGCGCCGCCCGACACGCGGTACTGGAATGTCACGCTGGAAAGCATCTGGCACGAATGCCTGGAGCCCCGCCGCCGGCACAGCTCGGTGACGAATCGCGGCGTTCGGCCCGACGCCGACGGGCGGGTGCGGATCGCAATCTCCGCGCAAGACTTCGGGTTTGGCCATTGGCTCGACACCGGCGGCCGTCATCGCGGCTTCATCGTCCTGCGCTGGCTGGACAACCCAAGCCCACCCGAAGTCACGGTGACGGTGCGCCACGGACAGGAGCGGTAATGCCACTGCGAGACCGATTCGCCCCGGAACGACTGATAGCAGCGGCCTGCGAGGAAGCCGGCAGCGACGACTTCGGCGCCGAGGGCTGGCGTCCCGGCCTGCACCGTCTGACCGACGGGCTGATCAACGATGCGCGGCTCTCCGACATCGGCGTCGAGATCGCCCACCTCGACATCATGCGAGCCCTGAAGAACCGGCTCGGCGTAACCGCTTGGCGCAAGCAGCATCCCGAGGTCGCCGGCCAGGCGATCACGGCGCCGATCTTCATCGTCGGCCAGCCGCGGACCGGGACCACGATCCTCTACGACCTGCTCGCCCAGGACCCCGAGCTGCGCGCCCCGCTCACCTGGGAGGTCGACGAGCCCTGTCCGGTCCCGCAGCCCGAGACGTACCACGACGATCCGCGCATCGCCCAGATACAGGCCAGCATCGACATGTCCGAACAAATCATGCCCGGCTTCTTGGCTTTTCATCCGATGGGTGCCCTGGTCGGGCAGGAGTGCGTGCGTATCACCGCGGCCGAGTTCGTCAGCATGATCTTTTCGGTGCAGTATCGGTTGCCGGGCTACTACCGTTGGCTGCTGTATGAGGCGGACCACGCCGGTGCATATCGTTTTCACCGAATCTTCTTGCAACACTTACAGTCCGGTGTGCCCGGCCGGTGGTTACTGAAATCTCCCGCGCACCTGTGGCAGCTTGACCATTTGCTGGCCGAATATCCGGACGCGCTGATCGTGCAGACGCACCGCGATCCGGTCAACGTCATCTCGTCGATCGCCGCGCTCACCCATCACCTGCGACGGATGTGCAGCGACGAATCCAGCATCGCCGAGTGTGCGGCCCAGTCCTACGAGGAGATCGTCATCGGCCTGGATCGCGAGATGGCGTTGCGCGACAGCGGCGCCGTGCCCACGGGCCGTGTGATCGATGTGCGGTACGCCGACTTCATGACCGATCCGTGGACCACGATCAAAGACATCTACCAGCGGCTGGACCGCGAGCTGCGGCCCGACGCCGAACGCAAGATGCGCGAATTTCTCGCTTCCCATCCCTCAGACGGCGGACGCAGCCGTTACACCTGGTCGGACACCGGGCTGAACGCCGGCGAGGTCCGCGAGCGGGTGGGCGCCTATCAGGACCGCTACGGGGTAGCTACCGAACCGCTGCGATGAGGTAGCCCACTGGCTTCGAACGTCCCTGCGACACTTGATGTCTGCGAGCGGTAGGCTCGCCGCAAGGCGACAGGAGCGGCCGTGGACGACGATTGCCTGAAGCTCACGACCTATCTGGCCGAGCGGAGGCGGACCGGGAACAGCTTTGTCTCCGATGTGCTGCTCGGCCTGTACGCCCAGCACCGTGTTGCCTGTGGCGTGCTGCTGCGCGGTATCGGCGGGTTCGGCACCGGGCACTACCTGCGCACCGATGAGTCCTTGACCTTGTCCGAGGATCCGCCCGTGGCGATCATCGCGGTCGACACCAGAAAGAAGATCGAGGCCTTGCTCGACCCGGTGCTGACCATCAAACAACGCGGATTGGTCACCTTGGAGCGTGCGCGACTGCTACACGAAGACATCGGCTCCCCGGCGCTGCCCGAGGATCTGGGCGACGCCGTCAAGCTGACGATTTACGTCGGCCGCAAGCAACGCGTCAACGGGACGCCGGCCTACATCGCGCTCTGTGATTTGATGCACCGGCGCGGCCTCGACGGTGCCACGGTGCTGCTGGGCGTGGACGGTGTCGCGCACGGAGAACGCCAGCGCGCCAACTTCTTTGGCCGCAACACCGACGTTCCGATGATGATCGTGGTCGTCGGTTCCGGTGAGCGTATCGGTCGGGTGTTGCCGGAAATCGCTGCGCTGCTGCGCAAGCCCCTGTTCACGCTCGAACGGATCCGCGTGTGCAAGCGCGACGGCGAACTGCTGGAGCGGCCGCACGCCCTGCCCGGGGTGGACGAACGCGGCTTGCCCCTGTTTCAGCAGCTGACCGTCTACACCTCCGAGTCGGCGCACCACGGCGGCATGCCGATCCACCGCGCGATCGTCCAGCGGCTGCGTCAGGCCAAAATGGCGGACGGCGCCACCGTCCTACGCGGCGTCTGGGGCTTTCACGGCGATCACCCGCCCCACGGCGACGGATTGTTCTCGCTGAGCCGGCGGGTACCCGTCGTCACCGTGGTGATCGACACCCCGGCCAACATCGCCGGATCTTTCGATGTCATCGACGAATTGACCAGCAGCGAGGGCTTGGTGACCAGTGAAATGGTGCCCGCGTTGGTGTCGGACGACGGCGACGGCGGGCAGGGGCCGCCGCGCATGGCCCAGCACCGCTATTAGCGGCGATCGCGAGCGCGGCCGCGGCGATCGCAAGCGCGGCGTAGCCGGGCGCAGCGGGTCGCCGGATAGTCCAAGCCGGGCGAACGCGGGTCGCCGCCATCGGGATAGATCAGCCGGCGACCGAGGCGTCGTAGATCGATTGGATCGCCTTGTCCAGCGTGGTGTTGAACTGCTCGTCGGACTGATTGACAGTGAGCCCCTCGGTGAGCGCCCGGCTGAAGCTGGCGATCAAGCCGGCGTTCTCGGCCAGCAGCTCGTTGGCCTCCTCGCGGGAGTAGCCACCGGAGAGCGCGACCACCCGCATCACCTTCGGGTGTTCGATCAGCGGCCGGTAGTAGTTGGCCTCGGTGGGCAGGCTCAGCTTGAGCATCACGCGCTGGCCGTCGGGCACGGTGTCGAGTTGCTTGGTGATCTCGTCGCGCAGGACGGCTTCGGCCTCGGCCTTGTCCGAGATCGAGATGGTGACCTCGGGTTCGATGATGGGCACCAGCCCGTGCGAGAGCACCTGACGGGCGACCTCGAATTGCTGCGCGACCACGGCGGCGATGCCGTCGGCGTTGGCGCCGCCGATCACCGACCGTTCCTTGGTGCCGAACACACCCTTGCCCACGGCCCGCTCCAGCAGGTCGTCGAGCCCCGGCATCGGCTTCATCAGCTGGACGTCGTCGGACGCGTCCGCCAGGCCCTTGTCGATCTTGAGGATCGGCACCACACCCTTGGTCTCCCACAGGTAGGTGGTCGTCGGCTTGCCCTCGATCTCACGGTCCATGGTCTGTTCGAACAGGATCGCCGCCAGCACCCGGTCACCGGTGAACGACGGGGCGGTGATGATCCGCGAACGCATCTCGTGGATGAGGTCGAACATCTCCTTGTCGGAGGAATACGCGCTGTCCTCGATGCCGTACAGGCGCAGCGCCTTCGGCGTCGAGCCGCCGCTCTGGTCGAGCGCCGCGATGAACCCCTTGCCCGATGTCATCCGGTCCGCTTGCTGCTGGTTCGACATTGAACTCTTCACTCCCTCGTGATGGGCACGCCCGGCCGGAGAGACCGTGCGCGCTCAAGCTTGAATCGTGCCGATCATATTCGGCCAGCGCCAGCAGGGGCAGGCAGGCCGTCAGTCCGGGCTCGACCCCAGGCTTGGTCTGACTGCCGCGATACCGCCCTGCGTGAGACCTATGGTCGCCCCCGCGCCGGCCAGGACCACGTCGCTTGGTCGAAAATCACTCAGCATTTTGGGCCCCGATTGCCGCGTGTCCTACCATTGACTAAACACTTGTAACTGCATCTGCATTTAGCAGCGCAGACCGACGGGGCGCATCTCCTCCGTGGCAAGCGTGTTCCCGAGGGGTTGAATCAGCAGCCCCCGGATATGGCAGTGGCTGTACGAGGGCTAGCGGTGTCCCGCATGGGACCGAATGTGAGTGATAGACCATGGGCGAACAATCCGGCGATGTCGTCGATCCGACCTCTTTTGAAGTGGGCAAACACCAGGTAGATCAGGCGGTCGTGCTCACCGTCTCGGGTGAAGTGGACATGCTTAGCGCGCCACTGCTGGCCGACGCCATCCAGACCGCGCTGGCCACCAAACCCGCGGCGCTGATCGTCGATCTGTCCAAGGTCGGTTTCTTGGCCTCGGCCGGGATGACCGTGCTGGTGACCGCGCAGGCCGATGTCGAACCGCCGACGCAGTTCGCGGTGGTCGCCAACGGCTCGGCCACGAGCAGACCCATCAAACTGATGGGAATCGACAGCGTGCTCGCGCTCTACAGCAGCCTGGACGGCGCGTTGAGCGGTATCGCTGGTGAATAAGCCCCGATAACGCTGAGCCGCCCCGCCTATCCGGCCAGTACCTGCTGGATGCGCTCGTCGCGCGGCAGCACCGGCCCGTCGTCGAGGGGTTCGTCGATTCCGAGGTCGGTGAGCCCGGCTTTGGTCAACAGCCCGGTGCCGTAGGCGGCGAGCACGAGCTTTTGATCGTCGCTGTGCCCGTCCTCGACGAGCATGGCGCCGATGAGGCAGATGACGGCCATCTTGTAGGCGTTGAAGGCCCGGTACCAGGATCGGTTCGCGACTTTGATCCCGCTGGTCGACTCGTAGTGCGCCAGCAGCGCATCGATGGACAGCGCCGCGGGGTGGCTGTTGATCCCCACCGGCTGCATCCACAGCATCTCAAGCCAGCCGATGTCGGTGAGCGGGTCGCCGACGGTCGTCATCTCCCAATCGAAGACCGCGCTGACCTCGCCGGCGGTGAAAGCGAAGTTGCCCGGTTTTGCGTCGCCGTGCACCAGCGTGATCCTCGGATATGGCTCGGGCTTACCGGCGAGCAGCGCCCGATGCAGGCGCTCCAGGGCGGGCAGGCGGTCGCGCTTGACCCGGTTCATCTCCGCCGCCCAGTGGCCCAGTTCGCGGTCCAGGTGGTTGGCGCCGTCGTCGAGGGCGTCCAGTCCCGTCCCGGTGAGGTCGACGGTATGGATGGCGGCGAGTTGCTCGACCAGGCTCTGACACATCCGCACCACCGTGTCATCGTCGGCACCGGCCGGCGGCTCCATTTCGTACACGTCGCCGGCGACGCGTTCCATCACGAAGAACGGCCGACCGAGCACCTCGCCGGTCGGTTCGAGCCACAGTGCCCGCGGTACCCGGACCGGCGTATCCGCCAACGCGCGCAGGATGTCGAACTGGCGCGCGAGGTCATAGGGCTCCAGCAGCGCGGGCGGCTTGGGGCGTAGCCGCAACACCACGTCTTGCCGGCCGGCGCGGCGGGTGACGACGCTCAGCGTCATCATCTCGGCCGAGTGCCCAAAGCTCACCCGATCGATGCCCTCGAGACGGACGCCGTCGGCATCGGGGACCTGGGTGCGCACCCAGTCGCTCAGCCGCTGTTCCAAATCGGCGTCCAGCGTCACTGCTGAATCCCTTCGCTGTCTGCCGGCAAGCGATCGACCGGGGTCTTGTCCTGGGTGAACGCGGACATGTCCATCGCCGTCCAGTTGGGGTAGCGGCGGTAGCCCTGCCCGCCGAGCAGCAATTCGAAGATGCCCCAACCGGTGTCGCCGTCACGCTCGAACCGCATCAACTGGTCGAGCGCCATCGATTTGCCCTCGGTTTCGGAGAGCTGATCGGGATCGCCGCTGTCCCAAGCGAAATGGATGAAGTACGCGCCGCCGCCCAGGTCTTCGTATAGGCAGTGCGCCATCGGCAGCCCGTAGTAGGCGTTGACCTCCAGATGGGGCGCCTCGGCGACCACGCGGTGGGACTTGCCGTCTTCGTCGGTGAACACCAGGACCGCGCGGGTGGGCCGCTTGCGGGCGCCGTCGAATTCGACCTCGTGTTCGATCTTGACGAATCGCTTCGAAAGCGTCCCGTCGGCGTAGGTGATGCCGCCGTCAACGTAATTGACTGTGCCATCGGAGGATTCGATGACCCACGCTTCGATTGCATGGTCGCCGAACCCGGCGTCGAGCCACAACCAGAAGTCGATCTTGTCCGAGACCCGCACGCCGAAAGTGCGGTCGCGGCCGCCGTGAAAGCCGTCGACGCCGACGCGTTGGCCGTCGATCTGCACCCAGCCGCTCCATCGCCCGGGTTCTTTCATGTGGTACATGTCGGCCAACATCTGGCCGTTCTTCCCTCGCACCTTCATGGGCAACAGCTCCCACATCGGGGCGGTGGGTTCGTAGTAGAGCTCCCACTCGATCCCCGAGTTGTTGGGCTCGACGTCCAATCGCCACTTCTTCAGCGGCTCGATGCAGGTCCAGCGCATCGGCCCGGCGCTCAGGTCGCCGCGGTCGTCGCCGGTGACAGGCCGCCCGGACAGGAGGTCCCAATGCCGGCCGTCGGCGAGGCTGACCTTGACGTAGCCCAGTCCGCTACCGGTGTTCGGGTTGTTGCCGTAGCCGCTGGCCAGCAGGATGGTGCCGTCCGGTGATGCGGCGAAGAAGTAGCACCGATCCGACCACGTCGGATCGGGATCGTGCACCTGGTCGAAGGTAGTCGGAAGCTGGTGGGTGAACGATTCGTCCGCGGCGGAATACGCCATCAATCGGCCTTTCTGGCTGGGCTTGTCCTTGCGCTGCAAGATGTTTCGTCATCGGAGCCCCGGTCGGCCCCCACTGGTATCCGATACCGAAGCAGCGCAACGCATCCCGTAGCATTGCCGCCATGGAACCGAGCCGGCGGTGGGGCGACGACCGCGCGATCCTCGACGACGAGGAGGCCCGCAGCCGGATCCTGGATGCGGCGGGCCGCTGTATTGTCCGGCGCGGCAACACCCAGTTCCGGATGGGCGAAGTCGCCGACGAGGCTGGGGTGTCACGCTCGACGGTGTACCGCTACTTTCCCGGCCGTGACGACGTCCTGCTGGGCCTGATGCTGACGCGCGTGGACAGCGCGCTCGGCGAGCTGGTGCGCTCGCTGCCCGCCCCCGATGACCCCGTTCGATCGGTGCCCGAGATGGTGCTGGCGCGGGTGGAATCGGTGGACGGCAACGCGCTGAACGAAGCGCTGTTCGCGGCCGAGAGCACCGCGGTGGCCGCGGCGCTCGAGAAGGGTTCCGAACCGATCGTCGAGCTGCTGCTGCGCCATTACGGGCCGTTGCTGGAACGCTGGAAAGCGGCGGGGTTGATCTACCCCGACGTCGATTTCCGGTCGATCGTCCAGTGGTTGCACAGCGCGACCCTGTTTCTGCTGGCGCCCACGTGGCGATACCGTCCCGCCTCCGACAAACGCGAATTCGTCGAACAGCTCGTGGTGAGGGCCCTGGTTCCACAGATCAGACAATAATCGTATATTGTCTGATGTCCAGGTGTTCGATGGGTTTTCTCCGACGGCGTTGGTGTTGAGAACGCAGCGTCGCGGTCGGCTTGGAAACCGGGATGGATGGGCATGAAAACTCCTGTGGGAAGCGCTTTTTCCTTCCTTGGCCTGGCCGCTCACCTGGGGCGCGGCGCGGGTCGGGTGGCCACCGATGCGGTGGTGGGCAGCCGGTTCGGCTTGCCGCGCACGGTCGAAGACATCGACCCCGCGGTCCTTTCCCGCGTCATGGGGACCACCGTCCGGTCGGTCCGCGTGCTGAGCAGGGACGCGGGCACGTCCTCGCGGGGCCGGCTGGTGTTGACCGGCAAGAGCGTCCCCGAGTCGGTGTTCGCCAAGGTCGCGGCGAAGACGGCCGCCACCCGGCTGATGGGTGAGCTCGGCCGGCTCGGACACACCGAGGTGCGCTTCTATCGCCAGCTCGCGCCGCAGGTCAACGGCGTCCCCTACTGCTACGGCGCGGCGTTCGATCCGTGGACGGGCCGCTACCTGCTGGTTCTGGAGGATCTCCCGGCCGAGTCGTGCGACTTCCCGGACACCTTGCACCCGCTGTCGACCGACCAGGCCAGCCTCATCATCGAATTGCTGGCCGAACTGCACGCCACGTTCTGGGGACGGCTGCCCCGCGACGGGCGCGGGCCGTTGGGCTGGCTGTACACACCGTCGAGCGACGTGACGTCGTTGTTGACCGGCTCGCTGATGCACACCTCGATCAAGCGCCTCGCCGAACGCACCACGATTCGCGTGGAGAAGGGCAGCTTCA
Source organism: Mycobacterium sp. (assembly GCF_025933915.1). Lineage (GTDB taxonomy): Bacteria > Actinomycetota > Actinomycetes > Mycobacteriales > Mycobacteriaceae > Mycobacterium. The sequence continues at coordinate 18,508 of NZ_JAICZA010000027.1, read as the reverse complement.
TCGCCGACAACTATCGCGCCGTCGCCGCGCTCATCGATGCTCCCCCCCACACCGTCATGCACGGCGACGCCCACCCGGGCAACATGTACTTCCACGGCGGCAAGGCCGGGCTGCTGGACTGGCAGGCCGTGCGGCGGGGACACCCCACCCGCGAGCTCGCCTACACCCTGATCACCAGCCTGACCCCGGAGGACCGGCGGGCCACCCAACGCGACCTCCTCGACGACTACCGACGGGCGCTGGTGGCCGCCGGCGGCCCGCAGCTGGACCGCGACGACCTGTGGCTGCGGTTTCGCCAGGGCGCGCTGTACGCCTATGTCGCCCCGCTGATCACCACCGGAATGGGCGGCATGCAGGTTGAAGACATCGCCATGGAAGGCCTGCGGCGGGGCGTCGCCGCGCTCGACGATCTGGAAACCGTCGCCGCCCTGAAGAGTTCTCTGTAGGACTCGCGAATTCGGCTGAAGCTATTGCCTTCGCCGCCCCACGAGTTACGCTACTTACCGTAGCGAAATGCTGCGCGATTTCCGCTCAGCCCTCCAAGGCAGCCCGCCGCGGCGAAGAGGAGTCTCATGTTCGACTTGAAGATCACCGGCGGAACCGTCGTCGACGGCACGGGTGCCGAGCGCTTCCGCGCCGATGTCGGCATCAAGGACGGCAAGATCGTCGACGTCGTCCGCCGGGGTCCAGACGGACCCGTCTTGGGTGGGGAAGCCGCCGAAACCATCGACGCCACAGGGCATGTGGTGGCCCCCGGCTTCGTCGACATCCACACCCACTACGACGGCCAGGTGACCTGGGACGGATTGCTGGAGCCGTCCAGCGGGCATGGCGTCACGACGATCGTGACCGGCAACTGCGGCGTCGGCTTCGCGCCCGTGCGGCCGGGCACCGAGCAGTGGCTGATCGAGCTGATGGAGGGCGTCGAGGACATCCCCGGCACCGCGCTCACCGAGGGCATCACCTGGGGCTGGGAAACCTACCCCGAGTACCTCGACGCGATCGGCAAGCACAAGTTCGCCGTCGACGTGGGCAGCCAGGTAGCCCACGGCGCCGTCCGCGCCTATGCGATGGGCGAGCGGGGTGCCCGCAACGAGCCCGCCACCCCCGACGACATCGAGGCGATGGGCCGCCTGGTGCGCGAGGCGATCGAAGCCGGCGCGCTCGGCTTCTCGACGTCGCGCACGATGGGGCACCGCGCAATGGACGGCGAACCGGTTCCCGGCACGTTTGCTGCCGAAGATGAGCTGTTCGGCCTCGGTCGCGCCATGGCCGCCGGCGGGCAGGCGGTGTTCGAGCTGGCCCCGCAGGGGGCCGCCGGCGAAGACATCATCGGCCCCAAAAAGGAACTGGACTGGATGCGGCGGCTGAGCGGCGAGATCGACCGCCCGGTGTCGTTCGCCCTCATCCAGGTGGACGCCGACCCGAAGCTGTGGCGCGAGATGCTGGACCTGTCCGCGGATGCGCACGCCGCCGGCGCCCGGCTCTACCCGCAGATCGCGGCGCGCCCGTTCGGCATGATGATCGGGTTCCAGGGCCATCACGGCTTCAGCCACCGGCCGACCTTCCGTCGCCTCAAGGCCGAGTGCAGTCGCGAGGAGCTCGCGCAGCGGTTGGCCGATCCCGCGGTGAAGGCGGCGATCCTGTCCGAGGATGACCTGCCGGCGGACCCCACCCTCTTGTTCGACGGCATGTTCGCCCTGGTGCAGCACTCGCTGGGGCGGCTGTACGCGCTCGGCAACCCGCCCGACTACGAGCCGACACCGGAACGCACCGTCGCCGCCATCGCCGAGGCACGCGGCGAGGACCCGTTGTCGACGCTGTATGACCTCATGCTCGAGGCGGACGCGACCTCGATGCTGATGCTGCCGTTGTTCAACTACGCCGACGGCAACCACGACGCGATCCGCGAGATGATGCTGCACCCCGCCGGGGTGCTCGGCCTGTCCGACGGCGGCGCCCACTGCGGGATGATCTGCGACGCCTCCTATCCGACCTTTCTGCTCACCCACTGGGCACGGGACCGGCGCCGGGGCGAGAAGCTGTCGCTCGAGTACGTGATTCGCAAGCAGTCCCGCGACACCGCCCACCTGTTCGGCCTCACCGACCGCGGCACCATCGAACCGGGCAAGAAGGCCGACATCAACGTCATCGACATGGACGCGCTGACCCTGCACCCGGCGGCGATGGCGTTCGACCTGCCGGCCGGCGGAAACCGGATCCTGCAGGGCGCCAGCGGTTATGCGGCGACCATCGTCAGCGGAGCCGTCACCCGCCGCAACGACGTCGACACCGGGGCCCGCCCCGGGCGGCTGGTCCGCGGGGCCCGCTGAGAGCTCGCCCGATGGCAACGGCGCGCACCGGCTCGCACATCCAGGAGGATGCGATCGGCACCGCGCCGGCGCACCCGACGCTGGTGCCCGCCGAGCGCTACTACTCCCCCGCCTTCGCGGCGCTCGAGGTGGAGCGGATGTGGCCGCGGGTGTGGCAGCTGGCCTGCATGGTCGACCACATCGCGGCGCCGGGCGACTATTTCGAGTACCGCTGCGGACCGTACGGGGTGCTCATCGTCCGCGACGACGACGGGGAGATTCGCGCGTTCCAGAACGTCTGCCGGCACCGCGGCAATTCGTTGTGCACCGGCTCGGGTTCGGGCCTGCGAGAACTCAAGTGCGGCTATCACGGTTGGACCTGGGACTTGGCCGGCGCGCTCAAACGGGTGCCCAACCGCAAGGGCTTCGGCGCGCTGCGCATGTCCGACTTCCCGCTGATACCGGCGCGGGTCGAGAGCTGGGCGGGACTCGTCTTCGTCAATCTCGACCTGGACGCGATGCCCCTGATGGAATATCTGGAGGCGGTGCCCGACGACATCGCCTGGTGCCAGCTCGAGGACTTCCGCTGCTACGCCACACTCACCGTCGACGTGGACGCCAACTGGAAAACGATCGCCGACGGTTACAGCGAGACCTATCACATCCAGACCCTGCATCCCGAACTACTGCGTTGCGTCGACGATATCCATGCGCCGCAACAGATTTGGGGTCATACCGGTAAGTCGGATCAGCCCTACGGCGTGCAGAGCCCGCGCTTCGACGGTGCGCTGAGCGACGAACAGGTGTGGGACGCCTACGTCGTTACGCAGGGAGCGTTGATGGGCGCCGCCGAGGGCACGCCCTTCCCCGCCGACGAACGCCGGCCCGGACAAACGGTTGCCGACCTGATCGCCGAGCGAACCCGGGCCTTCGCCGCGGGCCGCGGCGTCGATCTCAACTGGGCTGACACCGACCGCATGACCCGATTGCACCAGTACAACGTGTTCCCCAACATGACCTTGCTAGCCAACGCCGACCACCTGACCGTCATGTGTTCGCGCCCCGGCACGGATCCCGGCCACTCCCCTGACCAAGGCGAGCTGGTGATGTTCTTGATGACGCGGATGCCGCCGGGCGCGCCGCGCACCAAGCCGACCGACGTCCGCATGGCCGCCGAGGCGGCCGAGCCAGGGATCGTGCTCACCCAAGACATCACGGTGCTCCCCGGGCTGCAGCGCGGGATGCACCAGCCCGGCTTCACGCATCTGGTCCTGTCCAGCGAGGAGCGCCGTGTGATCAACATGCACCGCAACCTGGAGCGCTACCTGGACCTGCCCACCGGCCAGTGACCCTGCCGAACAGTCTCCACATAATTCGTGTACACGCGGCCAAAGTGGCCCCGGGCGATTTAGAATCCGCTTGTGATGACCCCGTCTTACCCCTGGGGGGACGATCGCGGGCAACTTTCGCGGCAGCTGCGGCTGTCGAATCACACGCTCCGCCGAAGGCGGGCGCGACGGCTGTGCCACAGTTTCGAACGGGTGGGTGTTCGAACGGCGCCCGAGCGGTTGCGGGAAATGCTGGCGGGCGCGCCGCTGGCCGCTCATGAAGTGATCAATGTGAACTTCGCCCTGATCGCGATCCGGCTCGACCGCGAGTCCCGCGCAGCGCGATACAGGCGGCTCAAGCAACGCGGGACCCGCTCACTGATGTTCGCGGGCCTGGTCATGGTGGTGCTGAACTTCCTGATGTGCATGGCCTACGTGCTGCTGAACCTGGCCGAGCAATCGGCGACGCTGTAAATCGTCAGCGCGGGGCGACGATACCGTTGTCGTACGCGTAGACGATCGCGGCGGAGCGGTCGCGCAGATCGAGCTTGCCGAAGATCCGCCCGATGTGGCTTTTGACGGTGACACCGGAAATGCAGAGTTCGCCGGCGATCTCGGTGTTGGACAGGCCCTGGCCGATCAAGGTCAGGACGTCGAGCTCGCGGGTGGTCAGCTCGCCGATCGCGGTGCCGCGCGGGCCGGGGGCCGCCTTGCGGTACGTGGTGAGCACGCGGGAGGTCACCGCGGGATCCAGGTAGCTGTCGCCCCTGGCCACCGCGCGCACCGCACGGATCAACTCCTCGGCGGAAGAATCTTTGAGCACGAAGCCGGACGCGCCGGCGCGCAGCGCCCCGGACAACAACTCGTCCTCGTTGAAGGTGGTCAGCGCCAGCACCGGCGGCCGGCCGCCCAGTCTGCGGGTCGCCTCGATGCCGTCGACACGGCGCATCCGCAGATCCATCACGACGACGTCGGGTCGGTGCTCGGCCACCGCGGCGGCCACCTCGTCGCCGTCGGCGCACTCCGCGACGATGACGAAACCGTCCTTGCGGCGCAGGATCCGGCGCAGGCCCGAACGCACCAGATCCTGGTCGTCGACGAGCAGCACGGCGATCTCGGGCGCTGGGTCGGTCATTGCTTACACCACCATGGCCGCCAGGCGGTGTCGCCTTCCTGCAGCGGTATCTCGGCGCACACCGACCATCCGTCGCGGGTCGGGCCGACGTCGATGGCGCCGCCGAGTAGGTCAACGCGCTGGCGCATGCCGCGCAAGCCGCGCCCCTCCGGCGATTGCGCGACCGCGACCGCGGCCGGAAGCAGATTGTTGACGGAAAGCCGTACCGACACAGGTGAAATATCAAGCACCACGCTGGATTTCGATTCGGGTGCATGCTTGGCGATGTTGGCCAGCGACTCCTGGGTGATGCGGTAGAGCGCAAGGCCGACCGCGGCCGATACGTGATCGGTGGGTCCTTCGACGCACAGCGTGACGGCCAGGCCGGCGTGCTGAAAGCCCTCGACGAGCACCGGGACGTCGTCGATGCCGGGTTCGGGCGTGGTCGGTGCCGTTTTGGTCGGCCAATTGTCGAGCAGCCCGACGGTACGGCGGATGTCGGCCATCGCCTGCCGGCCGAGCTTCTCGGCCTGTTCCAGGGCCTCGACCGCGTCGTCGACATCGCGGTCCTGCTGCAGCGCGCGGCGCGCACCGGTCACGTGCAACAAAGTGATGCTGAGCGAATGCGCGATGACGTCGTGCACTTCGCGCGCGATCCGCCGGCGTTCGTCGGCGGCGGCGTGCTCGGCCAACAGCTTCTGCGCCTCGATCTGCTCGGCCATCAGCAGCCGTTGGGTGCGCATGATGTAACCGAGCAGCCAGCCCGCCGCGATGAATCCCAGATACAGCGCCACCGCGTCGAGGCGGTGCAGCGCGGACGCGGTGAGCAGCATCGCGGCCGCCCAGACAGTCACCAGGAATCCCGCCAGGACGGAGCTCAACGTCGCGACCGATAGAACCATCAGCACCAGGAACGCCGGGGCGAAATCGGCGTGCACGGGTGTCGATGTCGCGAAGAGCATCATGGCGGATGCCGTCGACCAGGTCGCCCACATGACCAGCGGCTTGAGCTTCATATTGAGGAAGAAGAAGAACAGCGTCGGTGAGATGGATACCGCGATCGCGGCCAGCGCGACGGGCATGTCGGCGGTGGGTCGCTGCAGCGTCGCGATCACGCCGCCGACCAGTTCGGTGGCGTCCACGGCGATCAACGACGTCCAGGTGATGCCGACGGGGATCAGCTCGCTGCGTCGGCGAAGCTGCTCCCGCAGGTGATCCGCGGTGGCGCGCAACATCGTCCAATCCTAGAAGAGCTCGGCGCCTCCTCACATCATGCTGGGGTCGGGGCCCGTCTCCGCCCCTGGTAGGAGACAAAGACTGCACTTCGGCACGACGCGCAGCAGGCGGCCGCTTTCCTAACGTCGAGGCATGACATGGACACTGCTGCACGACCGTATGGCCTTCATGGCCGAAGTGATCAAGGCCGCCGAGACGGACCCGCAGGCGGCACTTGCGTTGATCGACAACTCATCCGAGGTGCCCGAGCTGTTCGGCGACGAGGAAGGCCTGATGCTTTCACTCGGCCAGCGCTGGATCACCATGCTGGTGGCCAAGCTGGACCAGGCGGCGCACGAGGGCGCGTCGGCCGAACGGGCGCGGGCCGATCTCGAGGCCACCGAGCCCGGCCTGCACGCCCTGGTGAAGATCGGGTCACGCCGGTCGGCGCGGATGCGGTCGTTGTCTCGCGGCGAACATGTGGCCGTGGGCCTCTTCGGCGGGCCCGCCGGAAATCGGCAGACCGTTGCATGACCGATCGGGGATGCTTGCGCGACTGACCGGCCGGTACGCGATCCTGGTCGTCGGCCTGTGGGTCCTGGTGGCGGGGGTCGCCAATCTGGCGGTCCCCCAACTGGAACGAGTTGTCGACTCCCACGCCCGATCCTTCATGCCTCCCACCGCGCCCAGCGCGGTGGCCGCCGCCCGGGCAGCGCAACTGTTCAACCAGACCCCCAGCAACAACTTCGTTTACGTTGTGCTGGAACGCAATCAGCGGCTGACACCGCCTGACCGCCAGTTCTATGACGCGTTGACGACAACGCTGGGTTCCGATCGGCGTCACGTCTATGCGGTGACCGACCTCTGGTCACAGCCCGCGACGGCCGCCGGCGCGCAGAGCTCGGACGGCCGGGCCGTCAGCGTGATGGTGCGGCTCGCCGGGATGCTCGGTACCGCGCAGGCTCGCGATTCGGTCAACGCCGTGCGCGCCACCGCCCAGCAGCTGTCACCGCCGGCCGGCCTGGAAGTCCATGTCACAGGCCCCGGCGCCACGATCGTCGACGAATTCTCCGCGATCGATCGACAGATGCTCGGAATCACCGCCGCCACCATCGGTCTCATCCTGCTGTTGTTGCTCATGGTGTACCGCTCGCCGGTGGCGGCCGCGATTCCGCTGATCTCGGTCGGGCTTGCGCTGGCCCTGGCTCGGGCCGTCGTCGCGGCGCTGGGGCAGGCCAATGTGGTTGAGGTGTCCCTGTTCTCGGTGGCGCTCATGGCGGCCATGACACTGGGCGCCGGCACGGACTACGCGATCTTCCTGGTCGGCCGCTATCACGAAGGCCGCCGCCGAGGCGTCGCGCCGGGCCAGGCGTTGTCGCAGGCCTACCGCTCCATCGCGCCCGTGGTGATCGGATCGGCGCTGACCGTGTCGGTGGCGCTGGCATGCCTGGTGTTCGCCCACGTGGGCTCGTTCCGTAGCGCGGGATTACCCTGCGCCATCGGCATTGTGGCGACGATGATGGCCGCGCTGACCCTGACGCCCGCGCTGATGGGCCTGGCGGTGCGACGCGGATATCTCGAACCGCGGCCGTCGACAACGGCGCGGCGCTGGCGTCGCCTGGGAACCGCCGTGGCCCGTTGGCCCGGGCCGATTCTGGTGGCCGCGTTGGGGGTGACCCTGCTGATCGCGCTGCCGCTGTCCGGCATGCGGGTCGGTTTCAACGAGCCCGCCGCCACCCCGTCGTCCACCGACTCCAACCGCGGCTACGCCAGCGCCGACCGGCATTTCGCCGCGAACTCGTTGTTACCCGACGTCATCGCGATCCAGGCCGACCACGACCTGCGCAACCCGGCCGGCCTGATCGCCATCGAGCGGATCACCCGCCACATCATGGCCGTCCCGGGTGTGCGCGCGGTGCAGTCCGCCAGCCGGCCCGACAGCAAGGTGCCCGAACAGGCGACGCTGAGCTATCAGGCCGGCGTGCTCGGCCGCCAGTTCGGGGACACCATGGACTCGCTGACCCAGCGTCTGAACCGTGTGTCCGAGCTGGACGGTGCGTTGGCGCAGACCCAGCGCGCGGTGGACCGCCTCGGCGACGGATTGCGTGGCGGCAGCGCGGGTTTGGCCGACGTGTCGGGCGCCGCCGAAGACATGCGCGCCGGCATGGACGGATTGCAGCGCAACGTCACGACGATGTCGGGCTACCTCGACCCGCTGCGGGATTTCGTCGGGCGAACCCCCGACTGCGCCGTCAATCCGATCTGCTCGACGGTGGACCGAGTGCTACAACCGGTCGACAACCTGGTGCAGACCTCGACGCGCCTCGATGTGGGTGTCGCGAAACTGACCAGCGGCTCCAGCACGGCCGCCACCGCGATGGCCGGCTTGCCGCAAAGTGTCGCCGCGATGAAAGACGCGTTGGGACAAGCGCGTTCGGCCACCCGCGACCTACTGGGTCTGGCCGACTCGCTCGGCCCACAGATGCGACAGTTGACCGATTACCTGAACGAGATCGCCACGCAATTCCAGGGCAGCGCCGCGGCGGATTTCTATATGCCGCAGCGGGCGCTGACCGATCCTCGGTACACCGCCGCGCTCGGCCACCTGATCTCCGAGAACGGCCGCGCCGCCTACCTGCTGGTCTACGGCGACGGGTCGGAGTGGGGCGCCGATGGCGCCAAACGCGCAGGCCAGGTCCGCGCCGCCATCAAGGAGGCCACCAAGGAGGGCACCCTGACACCGGTGGAGGTCGACCTGGCCGGCGTCGGACCGGTGACCGCCGATCTGCAGCGCTTCGTCGCCAGTGACACCACGCTGCTGGTGGGCGCCGCGCTGGTGCTGATCTTCTTGATCGTCACCACGATGTTGCGCAGCCCGGTCGCGGGGCTCGTCGTCGTCGGCACGGTCGTTTTGTCCTACGCCTCGGCCCTTGGTGCCAGCGTGCTGATTTGGCAGCACCTGCTTCATCAGGACCTGCACTGGGCCGTGGCCCCGATCGCGTTCATCGCGCTGATCGCCGTCGGGGCGGACTATAACCTGTTGCTGGCGTTGCGGATCAAACAGGAAGCGGCAGCGGGCCTCAAGACCGGCATCGTTCGCGCCTTCGGCGGCACCGGCGGGGTGGTCACCGTCGCCGGCGTCGTCTTCGGCCTGACCATGCTGGCGCTGCTGAGTAGTAGCGTGCTCAGCATCGCCCAGATCGGTACGACCATCGCGGTCGGGCTGATGCTGGACACCCTGGTGGTTCGGGCGTTCGTCGTGCCGTCCATCGTGGCGCTGCTGGGCCGGTGGTTCTGGTGGCCGAGTCCGCTCCCCCGCCGCGCCGCGGCCGATGCGGTGAAAACGCCTGCGCCACAGTTGGTTACTGCGGGGTTATGACCGACGATGGCAGTCCGACCAGCACGCCCTCGACGTCGCCGTCCGCGCTCACCAACAGCCCACGCCCCGGCGGCAGTGCCTGCGCGCGAACATTTCGGTTGATCCGATTCTGCGGGTCGTTGTCCATATACAGCTGAGCCACTTTCGCCGAGTTCTGGAACCTGATCCACGGATCCATTTGCAGCGTCGCCCAGTTCGCGCTGTTACGAGTGGTGAAGACGTGAAGGCCGATCTGGCGGGCACGTTCCATCAGCTTCCACAACGCGGCGCCCACCGGCGGCTTGGGCGGATAACTCTGATCGGGGCGCAGGTCTCCGATGTCGTCGATGAGCACGAAGTGCCGCGCGCCTTCCCACGGCTTGAGGGCGCGCAGCTCCTCCTGGCTCAGGCCCTTGGGAGGCAGCCGGGGCAGCAGCACCTGCTGGGCCAGTGCCGTGATCACCTCGTCGATTTCGTCCTGGTCGTAGGCGTAGGCGCGCACGTAACCGGGACCGTGCAGATCGCGCAGGCCGTGTGGGGCGGTCTTCGGGTCGATCAGCGTCAGCTGCGCTTCCTCGGGACTGAAGCGGTTCATGATCGCCTCACCGATTGCCACCAGCGACAAGGTTTTTCCGCAACCTTGCCGGCCCAGGATCATCACACCCGGGCTTTCGCGCAGCTTGATGGGGACCGGTCCCAATTCGTGGCGTTCGCCGATGGCAAACGAGATCGACAGGTCGTCATCGGTCGGGTGAGCGGCCTCGTACTCCAGGATCGCCTTGAGTTCCACCCGCTGCGGCAGCCGCTGCAGGGTTGCGTGCTTGGTCACGCCGGCCACGTCCGCGATGCGGGCCCCGACGTCGACGATGCTGACCATCGCGCCGGTGGCCGGGTCGGTCAGGGCCGGCATGCCGACGCGTAGCTCGTGCAAGCTGTCCGTCAACCCGAAGCCCGGCCGGTTCAGCGTCCGGCGTGCCGCGTCCCGCGACTCGAGCGACGAGTGCCCCATCTGGCTCTCGCTCGGATCGGCCAACCGCAATTGGATTCGCGCCGTGGCGTTTTGCAGCAGGCTCTGCCGTTGCCCATGAATCCAGCCGCCGGCGCTGCACATCACATGCACCCCGTACTCGGGACCGCGGCTGCTCAACGAGATGATGCGGTCACCGAGCACGGTGTCTTTCGAATACAGGTCGTCGTAGTCGTCCACCACCACGAAGACATCGCCGAACGGGTCATTGGCGTCGGTGCCCCCCAGCCCGTCGCTGCCGGGCCCGAACCGGCGCTCGCGGAAGCCGTCGAGATCGATCTTGAGCCGCCGGAACGAGTCTTCGCGGGCATCGATCAAGGCGTCCATGCTGCTCAAAATGCGTTCGATGCCCTCGGCGTCCTTCGGCGACACGATGTCGGTGACGTGCGGTAGCGATGCAGCCTGGGCAAGGGTCGCCCCGCCGATGCAAAAGAACGTGACGCGGGCGGGGCTGTACATCGTTGCCGCCGAACACATCAGCGTCATCAATGTGGTCGTCTTACCTCGCTGCTTGGCGCCGACCACGATCACGTTGCTGCGCAGCGCGTCGACCGCGTGCACGATCTGCTTGGACTCTTCGGGGATGTCCATGACACCCACCGGGAACATCAGGCCCGCGTTGCGGCCGTAGTCGACATGCCACGGCTTGCCCCGGTATCCCGCGGCCAGGACGTCTATGGGCTCCGGATCCTCCAGCGGCTCCAGCCAGGGCCGGCGCGGGGAGCGGTGCGGCACGCTGTGCAACGACTCCCGCAGCACGTCCACGACCTTCTTCCGCTTGAAACCGTCCTCGTAGTACAGGAATTCGTCGGGTTCGGCGTCGACCGCGGCGGCGGCTTCCAATGCCGTGGCGTCGGCGCTGTCCAATGGCTGGAATTGCCAGTTGTACAGCCGGGGTTTGGTCAGGGTCATATCGACGGTCGCGGCGACTTCCTTGGTCTTGGGCACCACGAAGGGGGCCGAGAGGTAGAAGCAGCGGAACGGCTCCAGTTCGCGCGGCCCCACCTTCAGCAGGCCGAAACCGTTCTCCTTCGACGGCAGGTGGTAGGCGGCGTCCGAGCCGATCACCTCGCGGCTGTCGTCGCCGGACTCGGCGCGCAGCGCGATGCGGAAGGCGATGTTGGACTTGACCTTTTGCAGCGAGGACAGGTCCAGGCGCTGGCCGCCCAACATGAAGAAGACGTTGGCGCCGCGGCCTTCCTGACCGATGTGGATGATGAGGTTGATCCACTTCTCGTGGTTGGCGAACAGCTCCAGGTACTCGTCGACGATGACGAGCAGGACCGGCACCGGCGGCAGGTCGCGCCCGGCGAGCCGGATCTCCTCGTAGTCGTTGGCGTCCCGCGCCCCCACCGAGGTGAAGAGCTCGTAGCGTTGTTTGATCTCACCGTCGATGACCCTGCGCATCCGCTCGGCGAGGTGCCGCTCGTCCTTGCCGAGGTTCGACAGCGCGGCCACCACGTGCGGGATGCCCAGGATGTCCTGGGCCGCCGACTCGAACTTCATGTCGACGAAGATGACGTTGAACGTCTCCGGCGAATGCGTCAGCGCGATGCCGTAGACCAACGACAAAAAGAACTCCGACTTGCCCGAGCCGCTAGTGCCGATGACCACGGAGTGGAACCCGAAGCCGCCGAAGTCCTTGGCGCGGATGGTGACGTTCTGCAGCTCGCCGTTGGGTTTGGCCCCGACCGGGACCTCGCACCAGCGCTCGTCGCCGCGACCGCGCCGCTCGGCCCATAACCGGTCGACGTCCAGGTCGCGCGGGTCGTTTATCCCGAGGGCTCGCAGTAATTCCGTTGCGCCGCTGACTGAATCGGCGATCTCGCTGCGGCTGGTCGGCGACCAGCGCGCCATTGCCCGCGCGTAACGGTAGGCGCGGTGCACGGAGAGCTGGTCGGCGTGGGCGAAGAACTTGTTGCGCACCCGCAGCAGCGGAGCCGGCCGGCCGTCTTCGCCGTCGGAGTCCGAGCCGTTTCGGTGCAGAGCGATCTCGCCGTTGTTCGAACCGCTAGGTGTGCTGTGTCGCTCGCTGAGCTCGAACACCTGGTCGGTGGCGAAGCCCACGCCGGTGCCGATCCGTGAGGCGATGCGCAGCAGCGTGATTCCCGCCTTACCGACCTGGCCGACGACGCTCTCCCAGGCATCGGGGCTGCCGGTGTTGTCGTCGACGATCACCAGGTGAGGTCCCAAATCAACCGTGTTCGTTGTGGATTCCAGCGTCGAACCCATGGCGGTGGGGCTGGCCGCGGCGGGCGGCGTCCAGGCGCCGCGCTTGCCCTTCATGTGCAGCTCGGCGCCGAGGGTCTCTTCGAGTTCCTCCGGTGTGGCGAAGATCAGGCGCCGAAACCCGCACGCGTCGAAGAGTTCGTCGTGCAGGTTGTGCGGCAGCCACACGATCCACGACCACACCTCGGGGTTGCGCGTCACCACCATCAGCTTGACGTCGCGTGGGTTGTGAAACACCGCCAGCGAGCACAACACCGAGCGCATCAGTGACCGCAGCCGGTTCAGATCCTCGCCGACGAAGCTGAATCCGGGCGCTGACCGCAAGTTCACCACCTTGGCGATGTCGCGAATCTTGCGCTGTTCCAAGATGAAATCGCGAAGGGCCTGCCCGGTGACGGGTTCGAGCTCCTCATCGGAAGCGATGTCGGGCCAGGTCACCGAGAGCACCGAGTCCGGTGCGTGCTGCACGCCGGTGCCGAGCCGCGCCTCCAGGAAGTCCGCGTCCGAGCGGCCCCGTTCCCACATGCGTGGGCCTCCGATGATGGCCCCCAGGCCGCGGGGGTCGGCGTGCACGGAGTTCTGCCATTCGCGTTGCGCGCACACCGCGGTCTGGATCTCGTCGCGATTGCCGTCGAGGTCGCGCAGGTAGCGGCGACGGCCCTTTTCCATTTCGCCCCAGGTGATCTTGCGGGCACGGCCGAAGCGGCCGGAGAACGCCAGCATGCTGAACGCGCCGATCCCCATCAGCGGGAAGAATCCCGTGGTCAGGCTGCGGACACCGGAGACGTAGAGCATGACGATGGTGCCGATGAGCGCGACGATCAGCGCCGGCACACCGATCATCACCCAGATATTGCGCGGCTCGCGTTCCGGCAGTGCGATCGGCGCGCTGGGTGCTACCCGAACCGGTTTCGGCGGCTCGATCTTGACGCGGTTGATGGGGAACGCTTTCTTGGACATTCTCTAGCCTCCCGGCTTCGCCGATGTCGTCACCACAGCCACCTTGCCCAGCGCCGGCACGGTGTCACGCGCCAACAGCGCCGCCTCCCTTGACAGTGCGGGCCCGGCAGCGAATGTGCGTAGCAGCGGCCAGGGCGCTTGCACCGCCGAGCCCGGATCAAGCCCCAGCGCCCGCAGCGTCGTCTCGTCGTTGGCGATCCCGAACCGAACCCCGTTGTCGGACAACCAGAACAACGATTCGCGGGAGTCCGAGGTGACCACGCCGCTGGTCGACGTCACGAAGTTCGCCGCACCCGGCAACACCAGGACCTGGTTTGCGACCACCGACGCCGGGTCGCGGTCGTCACGCACCAGATGAACGATCCGGTTGTCCAGGTAGGACGGCGTCGGCAGCCCGCGCCCGTTGTAGACCACGACGCGGGCCCGCGGATCCGTCGACCCCTTCTCCCAGCCGACGCAGGTCGTCGGATCGGCCGCGGTATCAATGAAATTGAGGCGCTTGGTCGGGTAGTAGTCCACAGCCAGCGAGGTCACCTCGGGGATGTTGACCAACACGTCGGGCGTCACCACGCGCGGCGCCGTCGACCCGTAGGAGTTGGCGCTGCGCAACAGGTCCGCGACGAAGCTGGTGACTTTTTGCACGCCCTCGGGCAACAGAACGTAGAACTGCTTGCCGCCGCTGGCGGTTTGGGCCTGCAGCACCGCGCCAACCTGCGAGCCCGACACCCACGTCGACGGGGTGCCGGCCAGGGGTACCTCGGGGACGCCAAGCGGCTCGGTCGCGGGCAGTGCGTCGTACAGGGCCCGTGAAATCTCCACCGGCGGCGTCACTCCCGGGTCGAGTCCCAAGCTCAAGGTGACCGCTCGGTTCACCGGGTCGATCTGGGAGCGTTTGCCGCCCCAGATCACATAAGTGTTGCCCTCGAACGTGACCAGCAGGCCGGCGTCGTCGCTCAGCGGGGTGGCGCGGTCGTAGGCATCGAGTTGCCCGGCGATCGAGGTCACCAGCGGCCTTTCCGGGCTGCGCGGGCGGCCCGCCGTGTCGCATACCGCCCAGGCCGAGGTCGCACCCCGATGGACCGGCATCGCCGCCGGCGCTCCCGGGATGCCGACCAGCGGCCCGGTCGGATACTTCGCTATCTCAGCGGGTTTCACCCACGTCGGCTGATTCGCCGTCCCCGTCGCCAGTCGCGCGGACGTCAAATTCAGCGCCGGATACAGCCGGCCGTCGATCTTGGCGTAGAGCGCCCCGGAGTCGCGGTCGCCGATGATCGCCGAATCACCCACGATGCCAGTAGGTTTCAGCACGTTCAGAAGCAGCATCCAGCCCGAGGCGATGGCCACCAGGAGGACCGACAGCACCAGCGCGGCGGTCTGTTTGCGGTCGTCGTGTTTCATGCGCACCGTGAAGCGCGTGGTGGCCGCGCGCAGCCGCCGGTTGTAGAACAGGTGCCCAGAATTCTGGTCGCGGTTGGACAAACTCAGCGGCATGCTCAGTACCCCTTGGGCGCTCGGTGAGGATCGGCCTGCTGAATCCGATCGGCGAGATTCGACGCGTCGGCGGCGACCCCGTAACGGCCCATCGCATAGTTGATGAACGCGCACGCCTGCGCCACCAGGTTGTGAATGTCGCGCGATGTTCCCGGCTGGTGATAGGCCGCGAAGGTCGGCGCGATGAATTGCCAGGCGCCCTTGCTGGGGGTGCCCCGTACCGCGTTGGAATCCCAATTGTTGATCGCGTTTGCGTTGTAGTTGGACTCGCGCCGGGCCACCAGATCCATGCCGCGCTCCCAGCGGGCCCGCGCCGCCGGGCCGTGAATACCCTTGATGTCCAGGGCTTTACGGATGGCCGCCAGGACCGCCGGGCGTCCGCTGGCCTGGTTGCTGTGCATCGCTGTCGACGGCCTGTGTCGGTAGTTTAAGCGTCGCAGCCGCCGCGCGAGCAGCCTTGCCCGCCGTCGGGATCGGGCGATGTGGCGGTGCTGTGTCCGCAACCTTGTCGCCATGCGCGCCATGGCCTCTCGCCGACCCATCGGCGTATCGGCGGCCGGGGTCGCGTCCGTTTCGGCGTCTTCGAGGACCGCTCGCGTCGCCGTGCGGCCGCGCGCGTGATCGGCCCGCGCCGCCGCGATGACGGCCCCGAGCGCCCGGTCGGTGTGGCCCGCTCGACTTAGCCGCTTTAGGGCGGCGCTCGCCCGTGCCGACGCCGCGGGGGGCAGCCCAGAGGCGCTGTGCGATCTCGCTTCAGCGTGCGCGTCCGCCTGGGCGGGTGCGTCACCGATACGGTCCGTTCTCACCGCACCGGCGAACAGATGGTGGGCGCGGGCCAACACCGCGACCGCTTGCATTCTCCGGGGATCGGTCATCGACCTCCCCGCACCAATCCACCTGCGCGCCGCCACGGCGCCGCATCCTTGCCGGACACTCGAGTTAGTACTCCCACACCCTCCTGGCCGCGGATTCCGCGGTCGCTGCAGACGTACCTCATAGCATGCACGTATTGACAGTTCTGCTGTCAATAACGGGCAATCCAGTATGCCTTGGGGTCGGCCGGCCGCGATTACATGACGACATTACTGGCGGCCGAACTACCCGACCACTCACCTTTCGGTCGGATGGTGCTAGTCCTTGGGTTCGTCCTCGGACGGCATGATCACGATCCGGCGGTTGGGCCTATTGGTGACCACCGTCGGCTTGGCCTCGCCGGGTTTGGTGCCCGGAGCGCTCGGCGGGATCGTCAGGCGGCCCTTGACGGGCTGGCCGTTGGGCACACCCGGGGCCGTCACCCGCTTCTCGACCGGCTTGTCCTTGTTGCCGCCTTCGCCACCGGCGCCCATCGCCCCCGGGGGCATCATCGGCATCCCGGTCATTCCGGTCTGTCCGGGTATGGCGGGCATGCCGCCGGCGGGCGGCATCATCGGAGCTTTGGCGCCTGCCGGCGTCGTCGGCGGCGACGATGTCGGCACGGGCGGCGGACCCAGCGAGCTGGCCGGAACCGTGCCGCCACCCCCGAGGCCACCACCGCCGCCGGAGCCGCCACCCAGGCCGGAGCCGCCCGCACCGACACTGTCGACCAGATGCGCACTGTCGGCGAGGCCCGCCGCGCCATGCGCGCCCTGAACCGCGCTCATCAGCGGCTGGAGGGCGCTCTGGCCGGCCTGCATCGCCTGCTGAGGAAGCTGAGTCATCGGCCCCATGACGCCACCCATCGCGCCACCGAGTGCGCCCGTCACGCTGGACAGCATCTGCTGGATCATCTGCATCTCTTGCTGCCCGTTTGCCTCATTGGCCGGGAACTTCGCCGCGGCGTCGGCGGCATGAGCGCGGCGGTCCGCGTCGGCCGCTGCCGCGTCGGCGGCGTCTTGGGGGACGCCAGCGTTGCCGGCCGCTCCGACCATCCCTTGCCCACCGTCGCCGGGCGAGGCGCCGCCCGGCGGAACAGGAAACGGCCTGGGGATATTCGCTGGTGGCCCGCTACCTAGCCCAAAAGTAGTTGGCAAATCAAATCGGATGGGTCCGCCGGGAGTACCCACAATCTCACCTCCACCCCAGTCGGAAAGCCCGCAAACGTTCGAGGCTTATCCAGGCGCTGCCGATTACTCGTACCGTCATTTTGGCACAAAGCGCCACGAACGGTATTCACCCGACGATTGAGAACCCGCTACGAACCGCCTCGGTGGCTGATCGCGTCGAACCAGGCCAGGTGATAATTGGTGAGGTACTCATGGCCGTCGATCAATGCCTCGATCGCCGCCAAAAGCATCCAATCCCCAACCGACGCCGGCTCATGATTGGGATAAGCAGCCAACACCGCGTGCTGAATGTCGGCGACGCATTCGCGCAACATCTCGATTTCGCTTTCCAGAACACCCGTCTTTCGCACCGCGGGCGCAGCGACGGCCTGCGCGATCCGCGGCAGGCCGTCGCGGCGGCGCACCGCTTCGACCAAAGTGGGGCCGATCTCATCGACGCGGGGCGCGGCCGACCGGGCCGGCCGATCGCCGCTGAGCACGGGTTCGTCGGAACCCGGCTCGGCGACATAGGTGTTGGCGTGGTGGGCGGCCGCGACCGTGATGGCGCCAAGCAGGTCCACGACGTTGGCGTCATGGCGCCGCGCCGTCGGCTCGAGCAGGGTTACGTGGGCGGGCAACCGCACGTGGGGCGGTATCCATCCGCCGGCGAGATCGGTGACCAGCAGCGTGGTGGTGCCGTCGTCGCGCAGCCCGGCCGCCCACGACAGCCGCGGCTCCTGGCGAGCGACCGCGTCGACGAGCCGCTGGAGCCGCTGCTGTTCGGCCGCCCTTGCGGAAGCCGCGCCGGCGGTCGCGCCAGTTGCCGCGGACGCTGCCGAAGCGCTGGCCATCGCCGAAGAACCCGCGCCGGCTTGCCCTGCAGCGCCTGCTGAAGCGCTCCGCTCTACTGGCGACACCAGCGGTCCGCCCGCCGACGGCGACGACGCCGGCGAAGGCGCTACCGGCGCGCCCGAGACCGGACCGGCCGGGGCGGACGGCATGGACGGGGGCGCCACAACGGGTGGGCGTAGGTCAGAACCGTAGGCGGGCAACGACCCCGAGGGAACGGACGGACCACCTCCGACGGTCGCTGCGGGCGACGACCAACCCCCGGTCATCACCGCTGGTGACACTGGAGTGGCACCGCCCGTGGTCGACGGCGCGGGTGCCGTGGCCGGGGGTGCGTCGACGGGGGGCGTTGCCGCGATGAATGCTCCGGCGCTGGGCACGGTCGGCGTTACTGCCGGTGCCGCTTGAGCAGTTTGAGGCGCCCCGCCGTCGAACGCGTTTAGAGTCCCCGCCGAAAACGCTTGCCCCCCAGGGCCTGTCGCCTGGCCGGTCGCCAAGCCGGACGTGAAAGATTGGGCGAGGTTGGGCTGAGGGCCCTGGCCGAGACCGGCCGGTGACATCGACATGCCACCACCCTGAACGCCTGGCATTCCTGGCGATACGG
>NZ_JAICZA010000273.1 GCF_025933915.1 Mycobacterium sp. | reverse complement strand
TGATGGCGTTGGACGTGATGTAGTTCGCGCCCACCGGCCAACCCTGCGCTTGATACCAGCGGTTGGCGCGCTCGGGTGACCAGCGGCTTGCCTGCGGCGACGTGCGTGGCGGCTGCGCGAACGCGTGTGGTGTGTGGGCCAAAGCGACGCCTCCTGCCACTAGCAGCGGCAACTTCAACACCGTTCGACGGCGCACGAAGTCACCAGGATACCCCCGGTCGATGTGGTTCACCCTTGCTCTTAGAGTCCGAATCTTCTCTGTAAAGCAATCGTACATCCCTGTCACACAACGCATTTCAGCGGTTTGGTGGTGACCGGGATAACGTCGTCAACCAGGCGGGACGCTCGGGTCGGTCATCTGAGAGCGCGGCACGGCGTGCCGGCTATGTCGGGGTTGCGCGGCCGATCAGAAGCAGTGTTCGTCGGCGGGGAAAACGCCTCCGGCGACCTCTTGCGCATATTGCGTTGCGGCCCGGCGTAATTCCCCGCCGATGTCAGCGAAGCGTTTGACGAACCGGGCGGCCTTGCCGCTGCTCATGCCGGCCATGTCCTGCCAAACCAGGACCTGCCCGTCGCAGTTCGGCCCGGCGCCGATCCCGATGGTCGGGATGGTCAGCTTGCCGGTGATCTGGGTGGCCAACTCGGCCGGCACCATCTCCATGACGACGGAGAACGCCCCGGCCTCGGCGACGGCGATCGCGTCCGCGACGGTCTGTTCCGCCGCGTCGCCGCGGCCCTGGACCCGGAAGCCGCCCAGGCTGTTCACGCTCTGCGGGGTAAACCCGATGTGCGCCATCACCGGGATGCCCGCGGCCGTCAGGCAGGCGATCTGCTCGGCGACCCGCTCACCACCCTCGAGCTTCACCGCATGCGCGCCGCCCTCTTTCATGAACCGCGTGGCGGCGGCCAGCGCGGCGGCGGGCCCGGCCTCATAGCTGCCGAACGGCAGGTCCGCGACGACCATGGCGTGCTGGGCGCCCCGCACCACGCCGCGGACCAACGGAATCAATTCGTCGATCGACACCGGCACGGTGGTGTCGTAGCCGTACACGACGTTGGCCGCCGAGTCGCCGACCAGCAGGACCGGGATGCCGGCCTCGTCGAAGATGCGGGCGGTCGAATAGTCGTAGGCCGTGAGCATGGCCCACTTGTGGCCTTCGGCCTTCATCTTCTGCAGGTGGTGGGTGCGGATCTTGGTGAGCGGCTGCGCAGGCGCAGACGAGTTGGCACCGTAAACGTTGTGCTCAGACATCATTGTCCCCAGTGGTGGTCGGGTCGATCCTCGTGGCCCTGTGCGGGTCCCCGGGTTCGTCTGACGGTGTCATTCTGCCATTTCTTTTGCGCAGTTGCACCGCCGCGGCAGTGTGACACAGGCCATGCTCCGCGCGCGGCGGACGCCCGACGGTGCCGCTCATCGCCGATCTCAGGTTTCCTCTGGCAGCATGTGTTGGCATGGGTTCGTCTCGCCGCGGCACACGCGCGCGCACGTTGCTGATCTGGACGTCGATCGCCGCCGTCGCGCTGCTTGCATCGGGCTGCGAACGCGTGGTGGTGGGGCGCGCCGTCATGTCCGAGCCGAAGCTGGGCCAGGCGGTGGAGTGGACGCCGTGCCGGGCCGCCAACCCGAAGGTCAAACTCCCGGCCGGCGCGTTGTGCGGCAAGCTGGCGGTGCCGGTCGATTACGACAACCTCGGCGGCGACACCGCGACGCTGGCGATGATCCGGTTTCCCGCGACCGGAGACAAGATCGGTTCGTTGGTGATCAACCCGGGCGGCCCGGGGGAGTCCGGCATCGAAGCGGCGTTGGGCGTCGTCCAGTCGTTGCCGAAGCGGGTCCGCGAACGGTTCGACCTGGTCGGCTTCGACCCCCGCGGGGTGGGGGCGTCGCGCCCGGCGGTCTGGTGCAACTCCGACGCCGACAATGACCGGCTACGCACCGAACCGAACGTCGACTACAGCCCGGCCGGCGTCGCGCACATCGAGGACGAGACCAAGCAGTTCGTCGGCCGCTGCATCGACAAGATGGGCAAGGATTTTCTGGCCAACATCGGCACGGTCAACGTCGCCAGGGATCTCGATGCCATCCGGGCGGCGCTGGGCGACGACAAGCTGACCTACCTCGGCTACTCCTATGGCACCCGGATCGGCTCGGCGTATGCCGAGGCCTACCCGAACAAGGTGCGGGCGATGATCCTCGACGGCGCCGTCGACCCCAACGCCGACCCCATCGAAGCCGACCTGCGCCAGGCCAAGGGATTCCAGGACGCGTTCAACAACTATGCCGCCGACTGCGCGAAGCAACCGAGCTGCCCGCTGGGCACCGACCCGGCCAAGGCCGTCGACGTCTATCACAGCCTGGTCGACCCGATGGTCGACCCCGACAACCCGATGGTGGGCCGGCCGGTCCCGACGAACGACCCTCGCGGGCTGAGCTACAGCGACGCCATCGTCGGCACCATCATGGCGCTGTACTCACCGAACCTGTGGCATCACCTGACCGACGGGCTGTCCGAACTCGTCGACCACCGCGGCGACACCCTGCTCGCCCTGGCCGATATGTACATGCGCCGCGACGTGCATGGCCACTACACCAACGCCACCGACGCGCGGGTGGCGGTCAACTGTGTGGACCAGCCACCGATTACCGACCGGGCCAAGGTGATCGACGAAGACCGCCGCTCCCGGGAGATCGCGCCGTTCATGAGTTACGGGCAGTTCACCGGGAACGCGCCGTTGGGCACCTGCGCGTTCTGGCCGGTGCCGCCGACGAGCAAACCGCACACCATCTCCGCGCCCGGCCTGGCGCCGACGGTGGTGGTGTCGACCACCCACGATCCGGCGACTCCCTACAAGGCCGGGGTCGACCTGGCCAGCCAGCTGCGCAGCTCGCTGCTGACGTATGACGGAACCCAGCACACGGTCGTCTTCCAGGGCGACGGCTGCATCGACAACTACGTGACGGCCTACCTGGTCGGCGGCACCACACCGCCGAGCGGCGCAAAGTGCTAGCCGTACAGCTGGCGTTCGAACGTCCACTGGCTGCGAGGTTTTGAGGGATTTCTCGCTGTGGTTGCTCGCTCGGCGAGGACTCGAGCCGATTGAGGGCCGAGACCAAGGCGTAACCGTTTCGCGCCGCCACGGGTACCCGGGGCTGCAACGATGACAGCCATGTCGCGCCTGAGATCCTTGAGCTCGGCGCTGCTTTCATTCGGTCTTCTGCTCGGTGGGTCCTCCGTCGCCCCGCTGGCGGTCGCCGGCGCCACCCCCGAACCCGGTGCCGGGCAGACGCCGGCCCCGAATCCGCCGGCGGCCGCGGTGCCGCAGGGCTGGGGGGGCTGCGGCCAATTCGTCACGGACACAAGCGATATC
>NZ_JAICZA010000143.1 GCF_025933915.1 Mycobacterium sp. | reverse complement strand
TGTCTTGCGGCTTGAGGCCGGAATCGCGCCACAGTTGCCGGGCCACCACCCCCATCTCCGGGAGCCCGGTGATGTCGTCGCGGTAGTAGCTGGTCATCATCTCGCCGTTGTAGGCCGCTCCCTGCGCGGCCGCGGTGATGACGGCCGGGGGCTGCCGCAGGTCCCGGGCGCGTTCCGCACTGGTGACGACGAGCGCGACACCGCCGTCGCTCTCCTGGCAGCAATCCAGCAGCCGCAGCACGGGTTCGACGATCCAGCGCGAATTCTGGTGATCTTCCAGGGTGATCGGGCGCTCGTAGAACCAGGCGTCGGGATTCTTCGCCGCGTGCGCACGATCGACAACAGCGATCCTGCCGAAATCCTCGTTGGTGACCCCATACGTCGACATGTACCGCTGGGCGTGGATCGCGACCCAGGCCGCGGGAGTGAGCAGACCGAACGGCGCGTAATGCGCCATGAACACCGGTGTTTCGGCCATGCTGCGTCCGCTGCCGCCGAACCGGAAGCCGGAACGTTCGTTGAAGGCACGCCAGCACACCACCACGTCGGCGACACCGGTCGCGACGGCCATCGCCGCGTGCACCACGGTGCCGGCGGCGGCACCCCCGCCGTGGTGCACGCGGGAAAAGAAGCTCAGGTCGCCGATACCCACGTTGCGCGCGATGTCGATCTCGTCGCTGGAATCCATGGTGAACGTCACCATGCCGTCGACGTCGCCGGGCGTCAGGCCGGCGTCGTCCAGAGCGGCGCTGACCGCCTCACACGCCAATTGCAGTTCGCTGCGTCCGGATTCCTTGGAGAACTCCGTCTGACCGATCCCGACGATGGCCGCCGCGCCCGGCAGCGTCCTGCTCATGCTTGTTCCCTTTCGAAGCAACCGTCGAGCAGGCTGAGCACCGCAGTGCCCGAAACGTGGTCGCCCAGGCTGTTGGCGCCCGCGAAGGTCACTTCGACGAAGTTCTCTCCCCCCGAGCCTTCGGTTTTGCCAGTGACGCTGCCGGTGAAGCGCAGCGGGTCATCGGGAAAACAGGGCACGCCCAGGCGAATCGACAGGTTCTTGACCATCGCTTCGGGCCCGGCCCAATCGGTGAGGAAGCGCACGCAGTAGCCGTTGGTGGTCAAGATGTTCATGAACAAGTTGGGCGAGCCCTGCTTCTTGGCGTAGTCACGGTCGTGGTGCACCGGCATGAAGTCCCGGGTGGCGATCGCTCCGGCAACGATCATCGTTGTGGTGATCGGGATTTCGAGCGCCGTGACCTCGTCACCCACCGCGATGTCCTGCCATCGCAGGGTGGTGGTCCGGCCGGCGGTGGTCGTCATGCGTGTCCTTCCGAATAGGTTGCACCCAGGTGGGCCAGCTGCGCGGCGGCGGCCGGGCCGAGGGTGAAGCTGAGATCCATGACCGCACCTAGCCGCGGGGCCGGAATTGGTGCAGCACCAGGCCATCATCGAACGTCTGGTAGTAGACCTCCACCGGCAATCCGGGTGTCACGTCGGACGGATCGATGCCGGTCAGGTTTGACACCAGCCGCACCCCATCCTCGAGTTCCACGAGCGCGACGACGTAGGGATAGTCGAAGAACGGAAACTTGGGTTCGTGTGGCATCACGTAGCTGTAGACGGTGCCGCGGCCCGACGACTCGATCGCCCCCCAGTCCAGGGAACGGCAGTTGGGGCACATCGGGCGCGGCGGGTGACGCAGCTGTCCGCATCCGCCGCAGCGCTGGATCAGGAGTTTGTTCTCCTGCAATCCATTCCAGAAGAATTCGGTGTCGCCGGTGATCGCCGGCGCCAGACGGGCCGCCATCAGTTTGTCGGCCTGAATCGCAGCACCCGGAATCGTTGCCGCCCCAACACTTCGCCGTTCTGGTCGGTGTAGGTCGTCAGCCAGGTCAGGAAGAAGCCGGTGCCCAGCGCCGTCTTCTTTTCGTCGGAGACCGATTCGTAGACCGTCGTCGCGCTGATCTCGTCGCCCAGCCGCGGGTAACGCTCGATCTCGAACTCCGAATTGGTCGCCACCGTGCTGGTGTACCCAGCCTCATCGAGGAATGCCGTTGGGTTGCTTTTGATCTCGATCGGCGCCCCACCCCGTTCGCCGATTCCCTCCAGGATCGGCGATGGCATCGTCCACGACTGCAGCATTACCGGTGGCGACACGATGCCGCCGAACCGTGACGAGGCCGCGAACTCCGGGTCGAGATATACCGGGTTCATGTCGGCCATCGCGTACGCCCAGTGCCGGATCATCGGCTGGTTCACCGGGTCCGGCGCCAGCGAGGGTTTTCCGGTGCCACCGGTCGGCTGCCCGACGAGGGCCCGCACCTTGGCGCTGACGGTTTCTGAGTCGGTCACGTAGCAAGCCCCTCTCGCAGAACACCTGGATCCGACAGATTGATGCGATCTGTCTCGCCGAAATGTGTGTACTCTGCGCCGTCGCATGCTGTCAATACGACAGCAAAGTACGGGGAATAGCTCGGAATTCGCGCAAATGATGATTGACGGCGGGTGCTGGGACGGGTACACCAAGTGATCAGATGACCGGAGGAAGCACATGGCCGATGCACAGGCGCTAGTCGAGACCTATCAGCTCTACATCGATGGGAACTGGGTCGAGCCGCAGGACGGCCGGTACGACGACCTCTCCCCATCCACCGAAACCGTCATCGCCACCGCACCCGACGCGAGCGTCGTCCAGGTCGGTGACGCGATCGCCGCCGCGCGCCGAGCCTTCGACAGCGGACCGTGGCGGACCATGAGCGCCGAGCAGCGCGCCGGGTGCCTCAACCAGCTGGGCGACGCGCTGATGAAGCACGCCGACGACTTCTTCGCGCTGTCCCAGGTCGAGTGGGGCTGCATCGCGAACGAACGCATCATGCAGATCGACGGCGCCGGGTTCATGTCCCTGCACGCCGCCCAGCTCGCCACCCAGCTGACCGACCAAGAGGTCACCGGCATGGGCGCCGGAACCACGTTGTTGCGTCATGCGCCGCTGGGTGTCGTATCGGTGCTGACGCCGTGGAACTTCCCGCACTGTCTCAACGTGATGAAGTTGAATCATGCTCTGGCCGCGGGTAATACCGTCGTGCTCAAGCCCTCGCCGCTGACCCCGCTGGCCGGGCTGGCGCTCGCGCGAATCATCGACGAACACACCGACATCCCGCCCGGCGTGGTCAACGTCGTCACCCCGTCCGGCGTCGAAGCGGCCAAATTGCTGACCACCGATCCGCGCATCGACATGGTGAGCTTCACCGGCAGCTCGGTGGTCGGCCGCCAGGT
Source organism: Mycobacterium sp. (assembly GCF_025933915.1). Classification (GTDB taxonomy): domain Bacteria; phylum Actinomycetota; class Actinomycetes; order Mycobacteriales; family Mycobacteriaceae; genus Mycobacterium. The sequence goes on along the minus strand of NZ_JAICZA010000143.1, from coordinate 8,769 downwards.
CATGTCCGCCGCCGGCGACACGATGAAGCGGATCCTGCTCGAGCTGGGCGGCAAGTCCGCGAGCATCGTCCTCGACGACGCGCAAATCACCGACGAAATACTGCAGCAGATGCTGTTCGACTGCTGCTCGCTGCACGCCGGACAGGCCTGCATCCTGCACAGCCGGCTGCTGCTGCCCGATTCGCTGCACGACGACGTCGTCGACCGCCTCGCCGCGTTGGCCCGCGAGGTCAAGGTGGGCGATCCCACCGAACCCGACGTGCAGATGGGTCCGCTGATCAGTGCGGCGCAACGGGATCGGGTCGAGGCGCATGTCGCCGGTGCGCTCGACGACGGGGCGAAGCTGGTGACCGGCGGTGGCCGCCCGACCGGATTGGACGTTGGCTTCTACTTCGAGCCGACGATTCTGTCCGAGGTGGGGCCGAATTCGACCATCGCGCAAGAGGAAGTGTTCGGTCCGGTGTTGACGGTGCTGCGCTACCGCGACGACGACGACGCGGTCACCATCGCGAACAACTCGCGATACGGGCTCTCCGGTGCGGTGTGGGGCGGTGACGTGGACCGTGCCGTCGGCATCGCGCGCCGCATCCGTACCGGCCAGATCGCGGTCAACGGTTGCGGTCCGGGCGGCGCGCCGTTCGGTGGCTTCAAACTCAGCGGGCTGGGCCGTGAGGGCGGTGGCATCGGCGGGATCCATCAATACATGGAACCGATGGCCATCGGTATTCCGGCGTGACGGGACCCTTTGCCGGGCTCGAGTCCCCGAAATGCTCTGCGCCCTAGATCTTTCCGACGACGACGTAGCTACTTGAGCAACCAGCGCATCGATTCGGTTGCGGGTCCAAACCGCACCGGCATCTGCATTACCGGAGGTAACATGGTGGCCGCGCATCTCGACCTCCGTCGTTGCGGTGCGTCCGGTGTGTCTCAAGGGCCGGTAAACCGCAACATCTCTTCGACGGCACGCGGGGCTGGGACGGCTCCTGGACGAGCAATCGGGTCGTTTGGGATGGGCGATCAGCGCCAGCGTCCCGAACCTGGCTCGGGGAGCCTTTGGTAAACCGCGCACGACATGCCAAGCTGCTCGACATGGCCATCGAGATCGCCCGCCCCAAACTCGAAGGAAACGTCGCCGTCGGTGCAGACCGCCAGATCGGCTTCGCCGAATTCGGTGACCCGCGGGGCCGCGCGGTCTTCTGGCTGCACGGCACCCCCGGCGCGCGGCGCCAGATTCCCACCGAAGCCCGCCTCTACGCCGAAAACCACAAGATCCGGCTGATCGGGCTGGACCGCCCCGGGATCGGCTCGTCGACACCCCATCGGTACGAGAACATCCGGGCGTTCGGCGACGACCTGCGGACCATCGCGGACACGCTCGGCATCGACAAAATGGCCGTCATCGGCCTGTCCGGCGGTGGTCCGTACGCGCTCGCGTCGGCCGCGGTCCTGTCCGATCGGGTCGTCGCGGCCGGCGTGCTCGGCGGTGTCGCACCGTTCGTCGGCGACGAGGGGATCACCAGCGGACTGATGAACCTGGGCAAGCGGGTGGCGCCGCTGCTGCGGCTGGGCGGTGACCCGCTGCGGATCGGCGCCAGCCTGGTGGTCCGGGCCATTCGTCCGGTCGCGAGCACCGCGCTGTATCTGTACGCGGCGATATCGCCCGAGGCCGATCGGCGCCTGCTCACCCGGCCCGAGTTCGGCGCCATGTTTCTCGACGACCTGCTCAACGGCAGCCGCAAACAGCTGGCGGCCCCCTTCAACGACATCATCCTGTTCACCCGGGACTGGGGATTCCGGCTCGACGAGGTCAAGGTCCCGGTCCGCTGGTGGCACGGCGACAGCGACCACATCGTCCCGTTCGCCCACGGCGAGCACGTGGTGTCCCTGCTGCCCGACTGCGAGCTATTCGTGCTGCCCGGCGAAAGCCACCTCGCCGGGCTGGGCCGCGGCGAGGAGATCCTGTCCACCCTGATCAAGATCTGGGACGAGCAGAACTGACCTTCCGTGGCGCCGGGTAGCCTGCTGACGTGCTGCTGGCGTCCCTGAATCCCTCGGCCATCACCGCCACCGATATCGCCGACGCGGTGCGCATCGACGGCACCGCGCTCAGCCGCAGCGACCTCGTCGGCGCCGCCACCTCGGTGGCCGAGCGGGTCGGCGGCGCGGGCCGGGTCGCCATCCTGGCCACGCCCACCGTCGAGACGGTGCTGGCCGTCACCGGGTGCCTGATCGCCGGAGTGCCCTTCGTCCCGGTGCCCGCGGATGTCGGCGCGGCCGAACGCCGCCACATGCTCACCGATTCCGGAGCGCAAGCCTGGCTCGGGCCGGTGTCTGACGAGCCCGAAGGGCTGCCGCACATCCCGGTGCGCACGCATGCCCGCTCCTGGCACCGCTATTCCGAGCCGTCGCCCGACGCCACCGCGATGATCATCTACACCTCCGGCACCACGGGGCTGCCCAAAGGGGTGGTACTGAGCCGGCGAGCGATCGCCGCCGACCTGGACGCGCTCGCGCAAGCCTGGCAATGGACAACCGACGATGTCCTGGTGCACGGGTTGCCGCTCTTCCACGTCCACGGCCTGGTGTTGGGCCTGCTCGGCTCGCTGCGGATCGGAAATCGCTTCGTCCACACCGGAAAGCCGACGCCCGCGGGCTACGCCCAGGCCGGCACCGACCTCGGCGGCACGCTGTTTTTCGGCGTGCCCACGGTGTGGTCGCGGGTGGTGGCCGACGAGGCGGCCGCCCGGGCGCTGGGCCCGGCGCGGCTGCTGGTCTCGGGAAGCGCACCGCTGCCGGTTCCGGTGTTCGACCGGTTGTCCGCCCTCACCGGGCATCAGCCCCTCGAGCGCTACGGCGCCTCCGAATCGCTGATCACCCTGTCCACCCGCGCCGACGGCGAGCGGCGCGCGGGCTGGGTGGGGCTGCCGCTGGCCGGCGCGGAAACGAGGCTGCTCGACGACGACGGCGGGCTGGTGCCGCACGACGGGGAGACCGTCGGGAAGCTCCACGTTCGCGGTCCGATGATGTTCGACGGCTACCTGAATCGACCGGACGCCACCGCCGAGGCTTTCGACACCGACGGCTGGTACCGCACCGGCGACGTCGCGGTCATCGACGGTGGGGGGATGCACCGCATCGTGGGACGCGAGTCGGTCGACCTGATCAAGTCCGGTGGCTACCGCGTCGGCGCGGGCGAGATCGAGACGGTGCTGCTCGGGCATCCGGGCGTGCAGGAGGTTGCGGTGGTGGGGATGCCCGATGCGGACCTGGGACAGCGCATCGTCGCGTACGTCGTCGGAGCGGCCAACGCCGACGATCTGATCGATTATGTCGCACAACAGCTTTCGGTGCACAAGCGGCCGCGTGAGGTGCGCATCGTCGACGCGCTGCCGCGCAACGCCATGGGCAAGGTCCTCAAGAAGCAGCTGCTGTCCGACGGCTGAGCGCCTTTCCACGCGAGCGTGCGCAGTTGTACGCGCCGCCCGGCGTGTCGTCGTACAGACACGCACGCTCGCGACCGGTCGGTCGGCAACGCGCAGGAATTTGCCAGGCTATCTCGCGAGCGTGACCGCAAAGCTTCACCTACCGTCGGACGAGTGATGGTACGGAACCGGTCACCCGCTGGCGCCGCCGCCACCGTCGTAGTCGGGTCCACGCCGATGAGGCGGATCGCGGCCGCGTGTCTCGTCGGCTCGGCGATCGAGTTCTACGACTTCCTCATCTACGGCACCGCGGCGGCGCTGGTGTTCCCGACGGTGTTCTTCCCGCACCTCAGCCCCGCCGGCGCCACGATCGCTTCGATGGGGACGTTTGCGACGGCATTTTTGTCCCGGCCGCTCGGTGCGGCGGTGTTCGGATACTTCGGGGACCGGTTGGGGCGCAAGAAGACTCTGGTCGCCACGCTGCTGATCATGGGCCTGTCAACGGTGAGTGTGGGCCTGGTCCCCAGCCCCGGGGTGATCGGTGGCGCGGCACCGCTGATCTTGGTCGCGCTTCGGTTGTTGCAGGGGTTCGCCGTCGGCGGCGAATGGGCGGGATCGGCGTTGCTGAGCGCCGAATACGCGCCGGCCGACCAGCGCGGCCGATACGGCGTGTTCACCCTGATAGGCGGCGGCACCGCGGCCGTGCTGAGCAGCGCAACCTTTCTGGGGGTGAATCTCACCGTCGGCGAAGGCAGTCCGGCGTTTCTGCAGTGGGGATGGCGGGTGCCGTTCCTGCTCAGCGCGGTGTTGGTCGCGCTCGCGCTGTATGTGCGCCTGAACATCGAGGAGACCCCGGTGTTCGCGGAGGAGAAGGCGCGTGAGCTGATACCCCAAACACCGCTCGCGGAGCTGCTGCGGCTGCAACGCCGTGAGATCGCGCTGGCCGCGGGCAGCATCCTCGGCGCTTTGGGGTTCATCTATATGGCCAACACCTATCTGGCGCTGTACGCGCATTCGCACCTGGGGTACTCGCGCAACTTCATCTGGTTCGTCGGCGCGCTGGGCGGGTTCGCGAGCATCGCGTTCATGGTGGCCTCGGCCATCCTGTGCGACCGGCTCGGGCGCCGCCGCATCATGCTGGTGGGGTGGACGTGTTGTCTGCTGTGGTCGTTTCTGGTGATGCCGCTGTTGAACACGGGCAAACCCGTCGGCTACGCGGTGGCGATCGTCGGCATGTGCATCGCCGCGGCGATCGGCTCCGGCCCGACGGCGGCGTTCATCCCCGAGCTGTTCGCGACCCGCTACCGCTACAGCGGAACGGCGCTGGCACAAAACCTTGCGGGCATCGTGGGTAGCGCGTCGCCGCCGCTGATCGCCGGGACCCTGCTGGCGACCTACGGCAGCTGGGCGATCGGGCTGATGCTGGCCGCCCTCACGTCGGTCAGCCTGGTGTGCACCTATCTGCTGCCCGAAACCAACGGCACGACGCTCGGAATCGCCTAGTTGGCGTGCAGGTCCTCGTTGAGGGCAATGCCCTGGCCGCCGCGGGCCACCACCTCGACTGCCCCGCTCAGCGAATTGCGCCGGAACAACAGGTTGTTGCAGCCGGAGAACTCGCGCGCCTTCACCTCTTTACCCTCGGGCGTGATGACCTTGGTGCCCGCGGTGACATAGAGGCCGGCCTCCACGACGCAGTCGTCGCCCAGTGAGATGCCCAGGCCCGCGTTGGCGCCGAGCAGGCAGCGCTTGCCGATCGAAATGACTTCGGTGCCACCGCCGGACAGCGTGCCCATGATCGAGGCCCCACCGCCGACATCGGAGCCGTCGCCCACGACCACGCCGGCCGAGATGCGACCCTCCACCATCGACGCCCCCAGCGTGCCCGCGTTGTAGTTGACGAAGCCTTCATGCATCACCGTCGTGCCCGGGGCCAGGTGGGCGCCGAGCCGCACCCGGTCGGCGTCGGCGATGCGCACCCCGGTCGGCAACACGTAGTCGACCATCCGCGGGAACTTGTCGACGCCGTAAACCGTCACCGGCCCGTGGCGGCGCAGCCGGGCCCGGACGGCCTCGAATCCCTCGACGGCGCAGGGCCCGCGATTAGTCCAGACCACATTGGTCAATACCCCGAACAAGCCGCCGGCGTTCAGCCCGTGCGGCGCCACCAGCCGGTGCGACAGTAGATGCAGCCGCAGGTAGGCGTCGTAGGCGTCGGCGGCCGCGTCGTCCAGCGAGCCGATGACCGTGCGCACCGCGACAGTCTCGGTGCCGCGGTCATCGTCCCGGCCCATCAGTGCGGTCAGTTCGGGGGGGACGTCGGAAAGCGCGAGTCGCGACGTGGCACCGGTGCCCGATTCGGTCAGTTCCGGTGCGGGAAACCACGTGTCGAGGATCGATCCGTCGGCGGCCAGCGTTGCCAGGCCTATCCCTTCGGCACCTGCTGCTCTTGTCACGGCGGTCAGGTTACTTGCTGATCCGCGCCGCGGGTCCGTCACCCCGGCGGGGATGCCCGGAACACCGTGGATCAGCTGCGCTTTTGCCGGGCCGACACACCGGCGCAACGGGCCGTCTGCGTGGCCGCGTATGAAAAGCTGACCCGCGCAACGTGATTCGGAGGCCCTCGCTGCGCAGCCGCTGCATCGTGCGTTTCTAGGTCAGCCGTCTTGCCAGGTCAACCGCGTGAACTTGGCCGTTTCCGGGTACCTCGCTCCCGGGGATCGGCGGGTCATGTCCTGGGCCTGGCGGAGAGCCAACGTCGCGGGTCCGCAAGGGGCCGGCTCGTTTAGAGAAGGAGAAAACAATGTCGTTTGTCACTACTCGGCCCGAGGCGCTGATGGCCGTGGCGAGCATGCTCGAGGCGCTCGGCTCGTCCATGGACGCCCAGAACGCCGCCGCCGCGGCGCCCACCACGAGCATCGCTCCAGCGGCCGCCGACGAGGTGTCCACCCTTCAGGCCGCGCAGTTTTCCGCCTACGGCGCGTGGTACCAGCAGGTCAGCACCCAGGCAAGCGCGATTCACCAAACGCTGGTGAAGAACCTGAACACCAGCGCCGCTTCATACGGCGAGACCGAAACCGCGAACCGGGTGACAACCAGCGCCGCCTCGTTGCAGGCCATCACGCCCAACGCCGTCACCAACGCGGCGACCGACCCGCCGCCCGCGGGAAGCACCACCCTCGGGACCGGGATCGGGTGGGGCCAGAACGTCGGTGCCGCCGCGTCGGACTTCATCACCCTGGGCGAGGGGCAATTCGCCAACGTCCCAGGGGCGGCCGGGATCCCCAATTTCACGGGGGGACTCACCTCGGCAACCGCCGCCGCACCCGCGCCGGCCGCCCCCGCGGCCGCGGGAGCGGCGCCGGTGCTGGCGAGCATGGGTCGCGGGCCCTCGATCGGCGCGTTGTCGGTGCCACCCAGCTGGGCGGCCGGTGGCGTTCCGACGGTGAACCCGACCCCGGCGCAGCTGGTCGGCGCGGGCTTCACCAGCGCCGCGCCCCACACCGCACCGGTGACCGCCGTGCCGGGCGGCCTGCCCTCGATGGCCACCGCCGGACGCGGCGGCTACGGCCTCGGCGCGCCGCGCTACGGCATCAAGCCGACCGTGATGCCCAAGCCGGCCATCTAACACCCAGCGGACAACAGCACAGAACAGGAGCGACGCAATGACTTTCGACTTCGGAGCACTTCCCCCGGAGATCAACTCCCTCCGCATGTACACCGGCGCGGGGGCCGGGCCGATGATGGCCGCCGCCGCGGCATTCAGCAGCCTCGCCGACGAATTGAGCATGACTGCCTCGGCCAGCCAGTCGGCGATCTCGAACCTGACCGGCGAGGAGTGGATCGGTCCCTCCTCGGCCGTGATGGCCACCGCCGTCGAGCCGTACCTGGCGTGGATGCACACCACCGCCGCCCAGCTGCAGCAGGCGGCTTCCCAGGCCATGGCCTCGGCGGCCGCCTATGAGGCGGCCTTTGCGATGACGGTGCCGCCCCCGCTGATCGCGGCCAACAGGGCCCAGCTCGCGGCCCTGACCGCGACGAACGTCCTGGGCCAGAACGCCGCGGCCATCGCGGCCACCGAGGCGCAGTACGGCGAAATGTGGTCCCAAGACGCCGCCGCCATGTATGGCTACGCGGCGGCGTCCGCGGCCGCGGCCCGGCTGAGCCCGTTGACCTCGCCGGCGCCGACCAACGACCCTGGCGGGCTGGGCGCGCAAGCCGCGGCCGTTTCTCGGGCCACGGCCACGAGCGCGCAGACGAGCGGCCTCCAGCAGGTGGTATCCAGCGCGCCCAACGCGATGCGGCAACTGGCGGCTCCGTTGGACCCGCCGCCGGGCCTGAGCGGGCTGGACAGCTTTCTCGGCAACCCGGTGGTGAACAACGTCGGCAACGCCGGTTTCGACGTGGTGTCCTGGAACGTGTTCAACACCATCGTGTCCAACGTCCTCTACAACCACACCCTGGACGCGGCGGCCTCCGCCGGCTTGGCCGGCGATCTGGGAGGCGCGGTCAGCGGCGGCGCCTTGCTGGGCGCCACGGCCCCGATAAGCACCGCGGGCCTGGGCGCCGCGCCGGTGCTGGCGAGCATGGGCTCGGCCGCCCCGGTCGGCGGCTTGTCGACGCCGGTCGCCTGGTCCGCGGCCACACCCGCGGCTCCTGCCGCGACGCTCGCGGGCTCGGGGTGGGCCGCCCCCATCGAAGAGACGCGCACGACGTGGGCGACCGGTATGCCGGCGGTCGCCTCAGCCGGGCGCGGCGGATACGGCATGGGGCCGCGTTACGGTGTCAAGCCCACGGTGATGCCCACGCGGTTGCTGGTCTAAAGCGTGTCCGCCCGGCCCGGCGTGCCGTTCCGCGGCGGCTCGCCATCATCGGCGATCGCCACTACCGAAATGGTGGCGACCCGCTGCGCCCGGCTCCGCCGCGCTGGCGATCGCCACTACCGAAATGGTGGCGACCCGCTGCGCCCGGCTCCGCCGCGCTGGCGATCGCCACTACCCTGAGAGCGTGCTGGACTTACGCGGGGATCCGATCGCGCTGACCGCGGCGCTGGTCGACATCCCCAGCGAATCGAGAAACGAAGCGCGCCTGGCCGACGAGGTCGAGGCCGCGCTGCGCGCTCAGGCCTCCGGCTTCGAAATCGTCCGCAACGGCAACGCCGTGCTGGCGCGCACGCGACACGAGCGGCCGTCGCGAGTCTTGCTGGCCGGCCACCTGGACACCGTCCCGGCGGCCGGAAACCTGCCCAGCCGCCAGGAGGACGGCGAACTGCATGGCTGCGGCACCGCGGACATGAAATCCGGCGACGCGGTATTTCTCCATCTCGCCGCCACCGTCGCCGAACCGGTGC
>NZ_JAICZA010000085.1 GCF_025933915.1 Mycobacterium sp. | reverse complement strand
GTTCGACCGCGGTGTGCGGCCGATCGGCGACTGATCCACCCGCACCAGCTTGTCCAGGTGGTCCAGCCCGGTGACCCGGGTGTGGCGACCCGGGACCTGCCGGGCGCCGTTGAGCCGGTTGGCCAGCACCGCCGCGAGGATGTCGTTGACCAGAGTCGACTTGCCGGACCCGGACACGCCGGTCACCGACGTGAGCACGCCGAGCGGGAACGAGACGTCGATGCCGCGCAGGTTGTGCTCGCGGGCGCCGACGACGGTGAGCTGACGTCGCCGGTCGACGGGACGCCGGATCGCCGGCATCTCGATGCTTTCCTTTCCGGACAGGTAGGCGCCGGTGATCGAGTCCTTGTTGGCCAGCAGCTCGCTGTAGGTGCCGCTGTGCACGATCTGACCACCGTGCTCGCCGGCCCGCGGGCCGATGTCCACGATCCAGTCGGCGTGCGCGATGGTGTCCTCATCGTGCTCGACGACGATCAACGTGTTACCCAAACCCCTTAGGCGAGTGAGGGTTTCGATGAGGCGCCGGTTGTCCCGCTGATGCAGTCCGATGGACGGCTCGTCGAGCACGTAGAGCACGCCCACCAGACCGGACCCGATCTGGGTGGCCAGCCGAATGCGTTGCGCCTCACCACCGGACAGCGTGGCTGCGGCGCGCGACAGCGACAGATACTCCAGCCCGACGTCGAGCAAAAAGCCCAGCCGCGACTGGATTTCCTTGAGCACCTGCCCGGCGATCGCCTGCTCGCGCGGCCCCAGGGTGAGCGTGTTGAGGAAGTCGGCGCAGTCGGAGATCGACAGCTCACAGACCTCGGCGATGGATTTCTTGCCCCGATTGCCGGCGGCCAGCGACACCGCCAGGATCTCCGGCTTGAGCCGGGTGCCCTCGCAGACCGGGCAGGGCACGTCGCGCATGAAGCCCTCGTAGCGTTCCTTCATCTGCTCGGATTCGGTCTGCGCCATCTTGCGTTGCAGGAACGCCAGCACGCCCTCGAAATCGGCGTAGTACGACCGGGTCCGGCCGTACCGGTTGCGATACCGCACATGCACCTGATGGTCGGATCCCTCGAGGATCGCCCTGCGGGCCTTGGCCGGCAGCTTGCGCCACGGGGTGTCGACGTCGAAGCCCAGCTCGTCACCGAGGCCGGCCATCATCCGGGTGAAGTACTCGCCGGTGTGGCCCGTCGACCACGGCGCCACCGCGCCCTCGGCCAGGGTGCGCTCGGGGTCGGGCACGACCAGGTCGGGGTCGACCTCCTTGCGGATGCCCAGACCGCTGCACTCGGGGCAGGCGCCGTACGGCGAGTTGAAGGAGAAGGACCGGGGTTCCAGGTCGTCGACCGCCAGCGCGTGCCCGTTGGGGCAGGCCAGCTTCTCGGAGAACCGCTGCTCGCGATTGTGCGCGTCGTGTTCGTGGTCGACGAATTCCAGCACGACGATGCCGTCGGCCAGCTTGAGCGCGGTTTCCACCGAGTCGGTGAGCCGCTGTTTGGCGCTGGGTTTCACGGTGAGGCGGTCCACCACCACCTCGATGTCGTGCTTCTCCTGTTTCTTCAGCTTCGGCGGATCGGTCAGCGAATGCACGACACCGTCGACCCGGACCCGGCTGTAACCCTGCGCGTTGAGTTTCTCGAAGAGGTCGGCGAACTCCCCCTTGCGGGTGCGCACTACCGGGGCGAGCACCAGGAATCGGGTGCCTTCCGGCATGACCAGCACCTGGTCGACGATCTGCTGCGGTGTCTGACGGGCGATCCGCTCACCGCACACCGGGCAGTGCGGGGTGCCCGCGCGCGCGTAGAGCAAGCGCAGGTAGTCGTAGACCTCGGTGATGGTGCCGACCGTCGAGCGCGGGTTGCGGTTGGTGGACTTCTGGTCGATGGACACCGCCGGGGAAAGACCCTCGATGAAGTCCACGTCCGGCTTGTCCATCTGCCCGAGGAACTGGCGGGCGTAGGCCGACAAAGACTCCACGTAGCGCCGCTGCCCCTCGGCGAAAATCGTGTCGAACGCCAGCGAGGACTTACCCGATCCGGATAGCCCCGTGAACACGATCAACGCGTCGCGCGGCAGGTCGAGATCGACGCCGCGCAGGTTGTGCTCGCGGGCGCCCTTGATGATCAGACGGTCAGCCAACGCTGCCCCTCTCAGGAACTATCTGGCAACTTCTCCGCAGCCGCAAAACGGATCCCAGATCAGAATTGCGCACGGCGCATTCCATGCTATGTGCCCATACCGACAAGCAACTTCTGACCAGTAACGTGGCCGCTATGACTGCCCAGGACGGCCCCACGGTCAAGCTTGTCGACAACTACACCGGACACGTCGACCCTGGTACCGCGGCCCGCCGGACCCTACCCGGCGCCACGATCATAAAGGCGTCGGTGGGCCCCATGGACAACAACGCGTATCTGGTGACGTGTTCCGCCACCGGCGAAACACTGCTGATCGACGCCGCCAACGACGCCGACGATCTGATCGAGCTGATCCGGCGGCACGCGCCGAAGGTGTCGCTGATCGTGACCAGCCATCAGCACTTCGATCACTGGCAGGCGCTGGAGGCGGTGGCCGCCGCCACCGGGGCGCCGACCGCCGCCAACGAGATCGACGCGGAGGCGCTGCCGGTCAAACCGGGCCGATTGCTGGCGGGCGGTGACACCGTGCGGATCGGCGAGCTGAGCTTCGACGTCATCCACCTGCGCGGGCACACCCCCGGATCGATCGCCTTGGCCCTGGACGGGCCCGCGACGGGCGGGGTCACCCAGTTGTTCACCGGCGACTGCCTGTTCCCCGGCGGCGTCGGCAAGACCTGGCAGCCCGGCGATTTCGACCAACTGATCGACGACGTCACCACCCGCGTGTTCGACGTGTACGACGACTCCACCGTCATCTACCCCGGCCATGGTGACGACACGGTGTTAGGCGCCGAACGCCCCCACCTGAGCGAATGGCGCGAGCGGGGCTGGTAGCGACACAGCGGGTCGGGCTGCTACGTCGTGGTGTGCACGATCAAGACGTCGGTCTTGGCCCGCCGCGAGACGTTGGCCGGCACCGATCCCAGCAGCCGGCCGGCGATGGTGCTCAGGCCGACGTTGCCGACCACGAGCAGATCGGCCTGCTCTTCCTCGGCGAGGTGCACGAGCGCATCGACCGGCGCGCCCACGATCGGGCGTTCGTCGATGTTTGTCGCACCGGCCGCGTGGGCGCGGTCCTTGGCGTCGCGCAGAATCGCGTAAATCGGCGCGGTGCCCGAAACCTTGTAGCTTTCGTCCCGCAGGGCGTCGGCGGCCCGGGCGTCCTCATGTTGGGGCAGGTACGCCGAGGCCACGATCAGCTTGGCGTCCGGTCCGGCGATCTGCGCCGCCTTCTCCACCGCCCGCATAGACGAGTCCGAGCCATCGGTTCCTACCACCACAGTTCGATACGCGCCCATTCACCCTCCCAGTTTCGGTTGGTCAGCCAACCCAAGACAGTATCGCGTTTGCTCGATGCAAAGGAACTAGATCAGCGACACAGTGTGGCGTGGCACACGCGCAATTTGCGGCGTCTGGCTGACCCAACCGACAATATCGATAATGACAAAACAATCAAATGCTCAGGGCGACGACGGAAAGCATTGCATTACGCCGCTTTTCGCGAATACGGACGCGAACTGCGAATGCGGCGGGTGTTGTTCGTGACCGGGTCGACCGACCGGGCCCTACAGTAACAAGCATCATGTCCAATCCCGCGCTCGAGCCCACCCTCGAGCCGATTTTCGAGCCGCGCGCCGAGGATGTCGCCGACGAGCACGTAGCCGCCCGCCCGCGCGGCAGACTGCTCGACCCGTGGGCGATCGCCCTGTTCGCCACCGTGGTCAGCGCTGCGTGGGCCTGCCGGCCGTCGCTGTGGTTCGACGAGGGGGCCACGATCTCGGCTGCGGCGAGCCGGACGTTGTCCGAGCTGTGGCGGCTGCTGGACCACATCGACGCCGTGCACGGCGCGTATTACCTGGTGATGCACGGTTGGTTCGCGCTGTTTCCGCCAACCGAGTTCTTCTCGCGGTTCCCCAGCGCCCTGGCCGTGGGCGCCGCCGCCGCCGGGGTCACGGTGTTCACCAAGCAGTTCGCGACGCGGCCGACGGCGGTCTGCGCGGGCGCCGTTTTCGCCGTCCTGCCCCGCACGACGTGGGCGGGGATGGAAGCGCGTTCGTACGCCTTCGTGGCGGCCGCGTCCGTATGGCTGACGGTGTTGTTCGTGGCCGCCGTCCGGCGCAACAGGCCGCGCTGGTGGGTGTGGTACGCGCTGGGATTGATGCTGTCGATCCTGCTCAACCTCAACCTGGTGCTGCTGGTGCCGGTTTATGGCGCGATGCTCCCGCTCCTGGTCCCCGCGGGCTCCCGCCGATCTCCGGTCTTGTGGTGGGCCGCCAGCTCGGCCGCCGCGGTCGGGGCCATGACGCCGTTCCTGCTGTTTGCCCATGGCCAGGTGTGGCAGGTCAACTGGATCTACCCGGTGAGCTGGCATTACGCGTTCGACATCGTCCTGCGGCAATATTTCGACCACAGCGTCGCCTTCGCCATCCTGAGCGCCGTGCTGGTCGTCGCGGCGATCGTGACCCGGCTGGTCGGTGTGCCGGCACCCGCCGGCGACCTGCGCCGGCTGGTGACCATCTGTGCGGCGTGGATGGTCATTCCGACCGCGCTGATCGTCGTCTATTCGGCCGTCAACGAGCCGATCTACTACCCGCGCTATCTGATCTTCACCGCGCCCGCGATGGCCGTCCTCCTGGCCGTCTGCATCGTCACGCTCGCCCGCCGCCCCTGGCCCATCGTCGGCGCGGTGCTGCTGTTCGGCATCGCCGCGATGCCGAATTACCTGTTCATCCAGCGCTGGCCGTATGCCAAAGAGGGGTGGGATTACAGCCAGGTCGCCGATCTGATCAGCTCGCACGCCGCCCCCGGCGACTGTCTGATGGTGGACAACACCGTGCCGTGGAGACCCGGGCCGATCCGCGCGCTGCTGGCCACCCGGCCGGCCGCCTTCCGGTCGCTGATCGACGTCGAACGCGGCGGGTACGGCCCGAAGGTCGGATCGCTGTGGGACGGCCACGTCGCCGTATGGCTGACCACGGCCAAAATCAACAAATGCTCCACAATCTGGACCATTACCAATAAAGACAACTCATTGCCCGACCATCAATCGGGACAATGGCTGCCACCCGGAAGCGCATTCGGGCGCGCCCCGGCATACCGATTCCCGGGCTACCTCGGCTTCCACATTGTCGAGCGTTGGCAATTCCATTACTCGCAGGTCGTCAAGTCCACGCGTTAATCGCTGACGTCGGCCGACCGGCCGCGCCCGGCGCCGGTGGCCCGGCGGCTCAGGCCACGTTGGCGACCGGCCGCGCCGTGCGCGTGGCGCGGGTCGCCGCGTACGACACCGCCACCCCGGCGGCGCTCAACGCGGTGAACACCGTGAACAGCAGGTGAGCCGCCATGGCCTCGCCACCGGTGGCCGTGTTCACGACGACACCGGCCAGCCCGGCGCCGATCGCCGCGGAGGTCAGCTGGACCGTGTTGATCGCCGCCGAAGCGGCGCCGCCCTCGGCCGGGTCGTCGACGCAGGCCATCGCGCGGGCCGACAGGTGCGGCCAGGCCATCCCGATCCCGGTGCCGGCGACCAGCAGAGCCACCGCCCACAGGGCGGCCGTCCAGGCGGACCCGTCGGCGTGCCGGGCCGCGGCACCCAGCGCCAGGCCGGACGCGGCCACCAGCGGCGCCACCATGACCACCCGCCCGATCGTTCGCGGGTTTTCCAGCGACGCGCTGACGATTTCGCTGACCGTCCAGCCGAGGGCGAGCGCCGCGCCCAGAAAGCCGGCCGCGATCGGCGTCAGGTGGGCCAACCGCTGTCCGAACAGCGGCACGTAGGTGTTCACCATCGCGGCGCCCATCAGGACGCCCATGGTGAGGTAGATCCATTTCAAGGGCCCGGGAGAGAACACGCTGGGCGGCAGGATGGCCGCGTGCATGCGCCAGTCGACGATCACGAACAGGCCGACCAGCGCGATACCGGCCGCGAGCAGCCCATACGTCGCCAGGGTGTTGCGCGGAATCTGCGCGACGCTGACCGCCAACGCGGCGACACCGATGATCAGCAGGGACCACACGGGCACCTTCATCCTCGGGATGCCGTTGGTCGGGTCGTTGACACGGGCCAGCGCGACCGGCACCAGCAGGGCCATCAAGGCGGTCAGAATGGCCATCACGACAAAGGCCCACCGCCAGATCCCGAGCTGTGCGAACAGGCCGCCCGTCGTGGGCCCGACCACGGTCGCGACTCCCCACATCGCCGACACGAGCGCCGAGCCCCGGGTCCACAGCCGGCGGGGCAGCGCGGAGTTGATCACCGCGTAGCCCAGGCCGGCCAGCAAGCCGCCGGCCACCCCCTGCATCGCGCGCCCGGCGATCAAGACGTGCATGTCGGGCGCCGCGCCGCAAACCAGGCTGGCGACGCCGAACACGGCGAGTCCGAACAAATATGACGACCGCGCCCCGATGCGCAGCAGCAGCGGATTGACCATCGTCGCCGCGACCACCGAACCGACCAGATACAACGTCGTCACCCAGGCGTAGAGCCGGCTACCGCCGATTTCGGAGATGGTGTTGGGCAACAAGCTGGTGGTCAGGAACTCGTTTGTGGCGTAAAGCGCTACCCCGCCGGCCAGCAGGATCGACGTCCTCAGATACCTGGCGCCCAGCAGCTCTCGCCAGCCGCCGGTGATAGTCGCCGTGTCGGTCACCCCTCTACCGTATGGGGTGGCGCGAGGGTAACCGGCGGAGATCGGTTGCCAGCAAATTCATTTCAGGCCGGCGGCGTCCATCCCGCGCAGTTCCTTCTTGAGGTCGGCGATCTCGTCCCGGAACCGCGCGGCCAGCTCGAACTGCAAGTCACGGGCCGCGGCCATCATCTGCGCGGTGAGGTCCTTGATCAGGTCGGCCAGTTCGGCGCGGGGCATGCCGGCCGTATCGCGGCCCTCGAACACACCGGCACTGACCGCGCGGCCCGGCTCGCCCTGCGCGCGCCGACCGCGGGACGCATTGCGCCCTGACCCGCCGATCTCCACCACGCTGGCTTCTGTATCAGAGGCCTCGCGATAGACCTGATCGAGAATGTCGGCGATCTTCTTGCGCAGCGGTTGCGGGTCGATGCCGTGGGCCTCGTTGTACGCGACCTGCTTCGCCCGGCGCCGTTCGGTCTCGTCGATGGCCTCCTTCATCGAGTCGGTGATCCTGTCGGCGTACATGTGCACCTCGCCGGAGACGTTGCGGGCCGCGCGGCCGATGGTTTGGATCAGGCTGCGCGATGACCGCAGGAAGCCCTCTTTGTCGGCGTCCAGGATCGCGACCAGCGACACCTCGGGCAGGTCCAGGCCCTCACGCAGCAGGTTGATGCCGACGAGCACGTCGTACTCACCGAGCCGCAGCTGGCGCAGCAGTTCCACCCGGCGCAGCGTGTCGACCTCCGAGTGCAGATAGCGCACCCGGATCCCCATCTCGAGCAGGTAGTCGGTGAGGTCTTCGGCCATCTTCTTGGTCAGCGTCGTGACCAGCACCCGCTGGTCGGCCTCGGTGCGCTTCCGGATCTCCCCGATCAGGTCGTCGATCTGCCCCTTGGTGGGCTTGACCACCACCTTCGGGTCCACCAAGCCGGTGGGCCGGATGACCTGCTCGACGAATTCGCCGCCGGACTGGCTGAGTTCGTAGGGCCCCGGGGTGGCCGACAGGTACACCGTCTGTCCGATGCGGTCGGCGAACTCCTCCCAGGTCAGCGGCCGGTTATCGCACGCCGACGGCAACCGGAACCCGTACTCGACCAGGTTGCGTTTGCGCGACATGTCACCCTCGTACATGCCGCCGATCTGCGGCACGGTGACGTGCGACTCGTCGATGACCATCAGGAAGTCTTCCGGGAAGTAGTCGAGCAGGGTCGCGGGCGGTGAGCCGGGGCCCCGGCCATCTATGTGGCGCGAATAGTTCTCGATGCCCGAGCAGAACCCGACCTGGCGCATCATCTCGATGTCGTAGTTGGTCCGCATCCGCAGCCGCTGCGCCTCGAGCAGCTTGCCCTGGCCCTCCAGCTCGGCCAGCCGGGCGGCCAGTTCCTCCTCGATCGTCGAGATGGCATGGGCCATCCGCTCGGGGCCGGCCACGTAGTGGGTGGCCGGGAAGATGCGCAGCGAGTCCACCTGGCGGATCACGTCGCCGGTCAGCGGGTGCAGGTAGTAGAGCGCCTCGATCTCGTCGCCGAAGAACTCGATGCGCACCGCCAGCTCTTCGTAGGACGGGATGATCTCCACCGTGTCACCGCGCACCCGGAACGAGCCGCGGGTGAAGGACAGGTCGTTGCGGGAGTACTGGACGTCGACCAGCAGCCGCAGCAGCCCGTCGCGGGGCACGTCGCTGCCGACCCGCAGCTCCACCGAGCGGTCCAGGTACGACTGCGGTGTGCCCAGGCCGTAGATGCACGACACCGACGCCACCACGACCACGTCGCGGCGCGACAGCAGCGACGACGTCGCGGAGTGCCTCAGGCGCTCCACGTCGTCGTTGATCGAGCTGTCCTTTTCGATGTAGGTGTCGGTCTGAGCGATGTACGCCTCGGGCTGGTAGTAGTCGTAGTACGAGACGAAGTACTCAACCGCGTTGTGCGGCAACATTTCGCGGAGCTCGTTGGCCAGCTGGGCGGCCAGTGTCTTGTTGGGTGCCATCACCAGGGTGGGCCGCTGCAGCCGCTCGATGAGCCAGGCGGTGGTGGCCGACTTCCCGGTGCCCGTGGCGCCGAGCAACACCACGTCGCGCTCCCCCGCGCCGATCCGACGCTCCAGCTCCTCGATGGCCGCCGGCTGGTCCCCCGCAGGATCGTGGGGGCTGACCACTTCGAAGCGGCCGCCGACGCGCACCAACCCTTCCACGGCCTCTTCGGCTGGGCGATATTCCGAATGGGCGACTACCGGATGTTCCGTGGCGAATGCCATGCCACCAGGGTAGAGCCGATCACCGACAACTCTCCGCCGCGAGCGTGCACAGAATGCCGCTCCACACGGCGTGTCGGCGTACCAACACGCACGCTCGCGGCCGGAAAACTATCCCGCCGGGTGCGCCCACGTCCGGGTGACCGGATCGCATTGCAGCAGGTAGCCGTCGCTGGAGGTGCTCATGGCGAACACCGAGGTGCCCGGCCGGTCGCACGAGCTGCCGGCCGCGTGCACGCCCATCGTGATCGGGGCCTTGGCCCAGCTGCTGCCTTCGCACACGATCTGCTCGTTGTTGGTCGGGTCGTAGGCGACCTTGCCGACGTCACCGCACAGCCCGCCGAGCACCGGCGGCGACGGGGCGGACGCGGGGATCGAGGGGTTGATGACCTGGGCGGGATCCCCCAACGCCACCCCCGCCGGGGCGGAACCGACCCGGGTGGCCACCACGGGCACCCGCACCACCGCCCCCCGGGCGTCGCACTCGTTGCTCAGCACGGTCTCGGTCTCCGTGCCGCGTAGCGTGCCGTCGGCCTGCGGCGCCAGTGACCAGGCGACGGTCTCCTGCTGAGTAGCGGGGACCTGGCCGTTCGGCTGAGCGCAGCCCACTCGCAGCTGCTCGGGCGCCCCCTGCCAATAGCCGCCCACGTAGCGCAGGGTGTCGGTCTGGCCGCTGGCCGCCGGGTGGGTGGCATCCTCCAGCTGGGTCCCGGCGGCCGCGCACCCGTTGGTCGTGCAGGCCGACCGGAACGCCCACCAGTCGGCGGTGGCTCCGCCGTGCCGGATGCCGATGCCGTTGGTGGTCCGCTTGGTCTGGTCGTAGTCCAGCCGGTAGGTCCCGTTGAGCGCCGGTCCCCCCGCGGTGGGCGCGGCACTCGGGGTGGGGACGGACGGTTTTGACGCGAGCGCGGGGGTGGCCGGCGGCGCGGTGGGCTCAAACGTGTACAGGATCGACCAGGTCGCCGCGACGGCCACGAGCACCGCGCACACCAGCGCGGCGGCCCATCGGGTTTTCGACGAAAACCGCTGGTTCACGGCCATCACGGCGCCGCCGGGTCCACGCGGGCGCCGCGGCGTCGACGCGGCCGTGTCGGACCGGGCGCCGCCGCCGGGGTCGGAGAACTGCTCGCTGACGGCCGTGGCGAACGCGCGGCACCGCCCGAACCTGTCCTCGGGCTGTTTCGCGAGGGCCTTTGTGAACACGTCGTCCAGCTCCGCCAGGTCCGGTCGAAAATCGCTGAGCCGGGGCGGGTCCTCGTGCAGGTGCTGACTGATCACCGCGATCGGGTTGGAATGCCGGAACGGCGGCGCACCGGTGAGCAGATGGAAAGCCGTTGCGGCCAAAGCATATTGGTCCGCCCGCCCGTCGATGGGAGAACCCGCCAGCTGCTCGGGCGCGGCGTAGGCCACGGTTCCCACCGCGACATTGGTTTCGGTGATCCCGCTGATGTCGCCGAGGTGACGCGCGACGCCGAAGTCCGCCAACAGGATTCGGCGCTCTCCGGATTCAGGATGGGTGAGCAGGATGTTGGCGGGCTTGACGTCGCGGTGCAGCAGGCCTCGGTCATGCGCGTAATCCAGTGCGCCCGCGACCGCGTGCACGATGGCGCACACCTCTCGGATCGGCATGCCCTCGGGATGGCCGTTTTTGACCAGCCGCGACGCATCGGTGCCCTCGACATAATCCATCGAGATCCATAGATGCCCGTTGAATGCGCCGCGGTCGTGAACACCGACGATGTGCGGGTGCCACAGCGTCGCCGCGAGATCGGCCTCACGGTTGAACCTTTCGCGAAACTCGGGATCGGCCGTCACCGCCTCGGCGAGGACTTTGATCACGTCGCGCCGCGGCAGCCGGGGATGCAAAGCCAGGTAGACCTCGGCCATGCCGCCGGCGCCCAGCTGCCGCAAGATGGTGTACCCGGCGAATGACGCGCCATTTCCTACCGCGAGCTGCGACGCACTGGAACCGCTATCACGTTGTGCTGCACCAGGTTCCGCGCTCGGCGCGGAAACCACCGGCGGTACCCGGCGGAACAGCTGCCCGATGGGCATGGCGGGCAGCGAGTGAAAGCCCGCGCGCAACGCGTCACGGGCCTGGCGCGGGTTGCTCAGCAGTCGGCGCCCGGCGCCGATGCGCCGGGTCGTCCGCTTGTGCTCATCCATCAATGCTTTGGCCCCCTCGCTCGAATAATGCCCTACGCCAGTGGTTGATTCGCCTCAGGCGGCTATGAAAGCGCTATGAATAGCCGAGCCGAAAACAAAGGGAAGTCACAGCCGGATCCCATAGAGCCACTGCCGGCGCGGGCCGATACTTGAGTGGTGACTCGACCCGCCCCGCCTCTCCTGACAATTCGGCACGACGGGTCCCTACGATCCTTCGCGGCCGGACGCGAAGTGGTCGTCGGACGCGACGCGCAAGCCGATGTGCGCATCGCCGATCCGCGAATCTCGCGCGCGCATCTGATCCTGCGTTTCGATCAAGGCCGCTGGCTGGCAATCGATAACGGCTCGCTGAACGGGACGTATCTCAACGGCTATCGGATGCCGGTCATCGATATCCACGACGGCCAGAGCATCCACGTCGGAAACCCGCGAGGCCCGCACCTGACCTTCGCGATCGGGCCCCGCCAAGGCCACGCGGGCCACCCGGCCCGGACCCGGCCGAGCCACGGTTCCGGGCCGCCGACCCTGACGTGGTCCGTGCTTGGCGATCCGCACCGCGTGCGACCGCGGCCGGTACCACGACCGCGCGTCGCTCCGCCCGAGGAACTGACCGTCGTCGACCCTGGGTCGCCGGCCAGGTGGCAGGTGGCGCCGCCTTCCCCCACGCCGGCAACGGAATTCACGGTGATCGACGCCAAGACGGCCGACGTGTCGAACCTGGCGACCCGCTTTGTGAGATTGCTGTCGCCGCGCGCGTCGTCGGCCGCGGGCACGGCCGGCGCCATGACGATCGGGCGTGCCGCTGAAAGCGACATCGTCGTCTCCGACGTGTTGGCATCGCGTCAGCACGCGAGCTTGATACCCACACCGCTGGGCACCGAGATCCGCGACAACAGCGTCAACGGCACGTTCGTCAACGGCACCCGGGTCGGGTCGGCGATCCTGTCCGAGGACGACGTCGTCACCATCGGCAACGTCGACCTGGTGTTCCGTGGCGGCACGCTGACCCGGCGCAGCGATGCCGCGACCCGCACCGGCGGCCTCGAGGTGCGCAACGTCACCTACGTCGTCGACAACGGCAAGCAGTTGCTCGACGACGTCGCGCTGATCGCACGGCCTGGGACGCTGACCGCCGTGATCGGCGGGTCGGGCGCCGGAAAGAGCACTTTGGCCAGGCTCATCGCCGGCAACACCACACCGAGCTCGGGCTCAGTGACGTTCGAGGGGCACAACATTCACACCGAGTACGCGTTGCTTCGCAGCAGGATCGGCATGGTGCCGCAGGACGACGTGGTGCATCGGCAGCTGACCGTCAACCAGGCGCTGGGCTACGCCGCCGAGCTGCGGCTGCCGCCCGACACCGGCAAGGCGGACCGCGCCAGGGTCGTCGCCCAGGTGCTCGAGGAACTCGACCTGACCAAGCACGCCGACACCCGCGTCGACAAGCTGTCCGGCGGGCAGCGCAAACGCGCGTCGGTGGCGCTCGAACTGCTGACCGGGCCGTCGTTGTTGATCCTCGACGAGCCCACCTCGGGCCTGGACCCCGCGCTGGACCTGCAGGTCATGACGATGCTGCGCCAGCTCGCCGACGCGGGCCGTGTCGTGCTGGTGGTAACGCACTCGCTGTCCTACCTGGACGTCTGCGACCAGGTGCTGCTGATGGCCCCCGGCGGCAAGACGGCCTACTGTGGCTCCCCCGAGCAGATCGGCGACGCGATGGGGACCACCAACTGGGCCAAGGTCTTCGCTCAGGTCGGCGCCGACCCCGAAGGAGCCAACCGCCGTTTTCGGGAACGGAGCGAGGCCCGCAAGCTCATGCCGGACAGGACCGACAAGCCGAGCGGACTCGGTGACCCGGTGCACACCAGCGTGCGACGCCAGATTTCGACGATCGCCCGGCGGCAGTTTCGCCTCGTCGTCGCCGACCGCGCCTATTTCATCTTCCTGGCGCTGCTGCCCTTCATTTTGGGTTCGCTGTCCCTGACCGTGCCCGGCAGCAACGGATTTCAGGTACCCGGCCCGAATGCGGGGACACCCGACGAAGCCGCACAAATACTCGCCCTGCTCATGCCGGCCGCGGCATTCATGGGCACCGCGTTGACAATTCGCGACCTGGTCGGCGAACGCGCCATCTTCCAGCGTGAGCAGGCGGTGGGCCTGTCGACCACCGCCTACCTGCTCGCCAAGAGCGCGGTGTTCTGTGCGTTCGCCGTCCTGCAGTCCGCGATCGTCACCGCGATCGTGGTGGGCGGCAAGGGCGCGCCGACGCGCGGCGCGATTCTGCTGGGCCACTCCACGATCGGGGCCACCTTCGAACTGTTCGCCACCGTCGCGGCGACGTGTGTCGCCTCGGCCATGCTGGGCCTGGCCATCTCGTCGCTGGTGCGCTCCAGCGAGCAGATCATGCCGCTGTTCGTGGTGACGGTGATGGCGCAGCTGGTGCTGTGCGGTGGCATGGTGCCGGTGACCGGCCGGCTCGGCCTGAACCAGCTGTCATGGGCCATGCCGGCGCGCTGGGGCTACGCCGCCGCGTCGTCGACGGTGGATCTGCGGCACCTGGTGCCCGATTCGCTGCTGTCCCAGGACCGGTTCTGGCGGCACACGCCGGGGATCTGGCTGCTCGACATGGGCATGCTGGCGGCGTTGTCGCTGTTCTATGCCGGCTTGGTGCGGTGGAAGATCCGGTTGCGCCGGTAGGGTGGCATCAGCCAGGAGGAAAAGCGAGATCCATCCACCCAAGCACGAGACGTTCGACCTAGTGGGCCGCACCAACACCGATCCCAAGGGCATCGTGCGGTCCGTGGACGAGTACGCCGTGCATCCCTGGGGCCTCTATGTCGCCCGTCCCACTCCCGGCCGGGCCCAGTTCCATTACCTCGAGTCGTGGCTGCTGCCCTCGTTGGGCCTGCGCGCCACGGTCTTTCACTTCAACCCGGGGCACGAACGCGACCATGACTACTACCTGGACGTGGGCGAATACACCCCGGGTCCCAGGGTGTGGCGATCCGAGGATCATTACCTCGACATCGAGGTCCGTACCGGCGCCCGAGCGGAACTGGCCGATGTCGACGAGTTGCTTGACGCCGTGCGCCACGGCCTGCTGACTCCCGAGGTCGCCGAGCGGGCCGTGCGCCGCGCCGTGGCCGCCGTGGATGGGTTGGCGCGCAACGGCTATGACCTGTCGCGGTGGCTGGCTGGCAGCGGCATGACGCTGACCTGGCTCAGCTCGGCGGGAGCTTGAGAAACGGCGTGGTCGTTGACAGGGCGGAGCCTTGCCCGGGTTCGGTCGTGAGCGCCAGCCCGGCGCTACGCGCGAGGTTCGCGCCGACCGACGACGCCTTCAGCAAGCTGCCGCCGTCGACGATCGACACCGTGTTGATGGCACCGGCGTAGCGCCTCCGGTAACCCGACAACCGGGCTACCCTGGCGATCATGTTCGCGACCCCGCACAACCGGGGCACGACGGCGTCATGACGGATTTCGCCAGCCTGCCCGGTGCGGTGCGCGCGGTGCTGCACGACGAGGGCGTGCCCGAGTGGCGCTCGCCCACCCTCGCCACGCTCACCGACCAGCGGTTCTCCGACCCGCGCTGGATCTTCGAGCGCAAGTTCGACGGGATGCGCTGCCTGGCGTTTCGCGACGGTCATCAGGTCCGGCTGTTGTCGCGAAATCGTCAGCCGCTGAACGCGACCTACCCAGAATTGGTGGATGCGCTCGCGGCTCAGCCCGTCACCCGCTTCGTGCTGGACGGCGAGGTGGTGGCGTTCGAGGGGCGTCGGACCAGCTTTGCCCGGCTGCAGGGGCGGCTGGGACTCACCGACCCCGACGTCGTGCGCTCGTCGCCGGTGCGCATCTTCTTCTACGTCTTCGACCTGCTGCACCTCGACGGCATGTCAACCGTTGAGGTGCCGCTGCTCTGGCGAAAGAGGCTGCTGCGCAAGGCAATCGACTTCGCCGACCCGCTGCGCTATGCGTCGCACCGAGTCGAAGACGGCATCGCCGCCTACCGGCGCGCATGCGAACGCGGCGACGAGGGCGTGATCGCCAAGCGGGCCGACTCGACCTATCAGAGCGGACGCTCAAAGAACTGGCTGAAGTTCAAATGCGTGCGCGATCAGGAGTTCGTGGTGGGCGGCTATACCAGCCCCCAGGGCAGTCGAGTCGCGTTGGGCGCGCTGATGCTCGGATACTACGAGGGCCGCGACCTCATCTACGCGGGCAAGGTCGGCACCGGTTTCGACGACGCCACGCTGCACCTCTTGCACGAGCGGCTCTCGCCGATCACCCGGGACACGCCGCCGTTCGACCGCGGTCTGGTGCGCGAAGCAGGCGCCCACTGGGTACGCCCGGAGATGGTGGTTCAGATCGGATTCAGCGAGTGGACGCGGGATGGCAAGTTGCGCCATCCGCGCTACCTCGGTATGCGCACCGACAAGGAACCCGGCGACGTGGTGCGGGAGACGCACTGATGGCCCGCGTCGACGTCGACATCACCCACCCGGGTTCGTCCAGCAGGATTTCGCCGTTTCGCTACCGGATTGGATGAGCGGTGTCCGGGTGACCAAAGAGGGCGGCACGGTAGAGCATGCGGTCGTCGAACGCCCGGAGGCGCTGCTGGCGCGCCAAAATTCGGCCGACCGTGGCGATCCCAGAGCTGGATGACGACGGCGTGAAGGCCTCGCACCGCGCGATGACGCGAGTGCTGCGCACCGCGGTGCGACATGGCAGGGTGCCGGGCTTGCCGCGCTGGCTCACCAGGGTGCGTGACGAACCCGACCCGCGCTGCCCGCGCTGTGGCACGCGGCTCGAGCGCGCCCGGGTGGGCGGCCGGGCGACGCTGTGGTGCCCGCGCTGCCAGCCGTAGCGCAAACCTCTGGTTCCGCAATCACGCTGCTTGTAATGTCACCGGCTATGAGCTGCAAAGGCCGCAGGCTCCTGCCGATCGCCGCGGTGGCGGTGATCGCCGCCGGCGCCCAGTTGAATCCGGCGACGGCACGGGCGGATCTGCACAACATCACCTATCGGGCCAGGATCGACGGTGTCACGACGGGCAGTCAGGCCACGTTCGTGATCAACGGCGGCCAGACGAACACGGCCGGGCTGAGCTCGATGCCCGGCAACGCATTCGAAGCCAACACGGTGTTGCCCGATCCGCAGCAGGCCGGCATGCGCATCGTGCTGCACTTCCCGTACTCGGCGAACGTGCACTGCGAGATCGACGTGGACGACGACATTTTCGTCCAGGCTGACCAAATGGTCAGGCCGGTGGCCGGGAATGCCGATCCCAACAACGGTGCGCTGCAATGCGGGGCGCCGTTGCCCTAAATGCGCGTCAGGGCTTCCAGCTCGTCGCGTCGGCCCACTCCCAGGCCCGACGGTAGGCGTCGAGAAACCACCGCTCTTTGACGGCGACATAGGCCGTTGCGTCCCCGCCGGCCTCCTTTTCGGCGGCGCGCTTGACGCTCAGGTACTCGGCGCGCGCATCGGGCTCAGCCGTCAGCCAGTCGACGAACAGCAGGGCGAACTGCTGATTGGGCCGGCCGTCCACCCGGATATGCACGTTGGTGGGCCGACCGGGATCCGCCGAGGCGTGAATTCGCTTGGACCACAGTGACGGATCGTCATCACGGTCGTAGCGATCGACGGTGCTGCGGGCATCGCTCTTGGCGACATCCTCGGTGATGTGCTCGATGCGCGGGTAACCGGCGGACAACAACGGCTCGGCGAGTTCGTCGGCGACGGCAAGGGATTCGACGGTGAGCTGAACGTCGATGACGTCCTTGGCGGCGAGGTCCGGCACGGCGGTCGAACCGACGTGGTCGACGCGCAACGCCCGGTGCCCGCAGGTTGTCTTCAGGCGGTTCAGGATTCGTTGCGCCTGGGCCGGCCAGCCCGGGTCGGGCGGCACTAACCGGGCCGGCACCGGGGCGATCTGACGTGTGCTCAGGTTGTGGGCGAACGGCACGATCCGGTTGTCCCACACGTCCTGGGCTCGTTGCACCAATTCCGCCGGGCTGCCCGAGTTATCCAGCCAAATGTCGGCGACCGCGCGGCGCTGGTCGTCGCTC
This sequence comes from Mycobacterium sp., assembly GCF_025933915.1. Taxonomy (GTDB): domain Bacteria; phylum Actinomycetota; class Actinomycetes; order Mycobacteriales; family Mycobacteriaceae; genus Mycobacterium. The sequence continues at coordinate 3,050 of NZ_JAICZA010000085.1, read as the reverse complement.
GCCTGTGCGGCGATCCTGGCGCGGGCATCGTCTTCGGCCATACCGCGCTGGTCGACCAGCCGTCGCAGCCGCACCTCGACGTCGGCGTACACGATGACCACGAGCGGGAACAGTGGCGCCATCCCGGACTCCACCAGCAGCGGAATGTCCTCGACGACAACGGAATCGTCGGGCACCGATGCGATGATCTCCGAGCGGCGCTTACCCACCAGCGGGTGGACGATCCCGTTCAGCCTCTGGCGCGCCTCGTCGTCGCGAAACGCCTTGGCGGCCAAGGCCGGACGATCCAGCGATCCGTCCGGCAGCAGGATGTCGTCACCGAACGCCGCGACAAGCGCCGCCAGCCCTTCGGTGCCCGGTTGGACCACCTCACGCGCGATGACGTCACCGTCGACGATGACGGCGCCGCGTTGCGCGAACGTGGACGACAGCGCCGACTTTCCGGCGCCGATGCCACCGGTCAACCCGATACGCAGCATGGCGTCCTCAGGAGAGGATCACGCGTTGCCGGCGAGTTTCTCCCGCAGCGCGGCCAATTGGGCGTCGCTGGCCAGCGATCCGCCCGCCTTCTCCGGAGGCGCACCGTTGCCCGGCGACTGCTCGCCCGCGGCGTGCCCGGCCGCCTCGGCCGCGGCGAACTTCTCCATCTGCGCGGTATGCATCTTGTGCCGGCGCTCCGCCTCGGCGTAGCGGGCCTCCCACTCGGTGCGCTGCTTGTCGAATCCCTCGAGCCATTCATTGGTTTCGGAGTCGAAGCCCTCGGGGAAGATGTAGTTGCCCTGCTCGTCGTAGCTGTCGGCCATGCCGTACTTCGCCGGGTCGAACTCGTCGGTGTAGTCCTCGTTGGCCTGCTTGAGCGACAACGAGATCCGGCGACGCTCCAGGTCGATGTCGATGACCTTGACCATCGCGTCGTCGCCGACGGCAACCACCTGGTCGGGCACCTCGACGTGGCGCTCGGCGAGCTCAGAGATGTGCACCAGGCCTTCGATGCCCTCCTCGACACGGACGAACGCACCGAACGGAACCAGCTTGGTGACCTTGCCGGGCACGATCTGGCCGATCGCGTGGGTGCGGGCGAAGTGACGCCACGGGTCTTCCTGAGTTGCTTTCAGCGACAACGAAACCCGCTCGCGGTCCATGTCGACGTCGAGCACCTCGACGGTGACCTCGTCACCGACCTGGACCACCTCGGACGGATGGTCGATGTGCTTCCAGGACAGCTCGGAGACGTGCACCAGACCGTCCACACCGCCGAGGTCGACGAACGCGCCGAAGTTGACGATGGAGGAGACGACACCCTTGCGGATGGCGCCCTTCTGCAGCTGGTTGAGGAACTCGCTGCGCACCTCGGACTGGGTCTGCTCCAACCACGCCCGGCGCGACAGCACCACGTTGTTGCGGTTCTTGTCCAGCTCGATGATCTTGGCCTCGATCTCCTTGCCGATGTACGGCTGCAGATCGCGCACCCGGCGCATCTCGACCAGCGAGGCGGGCAGGAAGCCGCGCAGCCCGATGTCGAGGATCAGGCCACCCTTGACCACCTCGATGACGGTGCCCTTGACGGCCTCGTCCTTCTCCTTGAGCTCCTCGATGGTGCCCCAGGCGCGCTCATACTGGGCGCGCTTCTTGGACAGGATCAGGCGGCCCTCTTTGTCCTCCTTGGTGAGAACCAGGGCCTCGACCTCGTCTCCCACGGAAACGACCTCATTGGGGTCGACGTCGTGCTTGATGGAGAGCTCGCGGGCGGGGATGACCCCTTCGGTCTTGTAGCCGATGTCGAGGAGCACCTCGTCCCGGTCCACTTTGACGATCGTGCCTTCGACGATGTCGCCATCGTTGAAGTACTTGATCGTTTTGTCTATTGCGGCGAGAAAGTCCTCGCTGGAGCCAATGTCGTTGACGGCTACTTGGGGCGAGGTGACGGCGGGACTCGGCATATTGTTGGGGTGCTCCGGACAGGTTTGGTCGTAGGGACAATTGGGATTTACCCATCGAGGTTACTCGACTGTGCACACGCTGGCCAAACCCAGCACGGCCGCCTTTGGTCGAACGGTTGCGCCGAATGTAACGCCACTGCGAATTTCAGGTGATTCTTCGCCGTGACGTTTCCCCCGCAAGCGGGCGGTACCCCCAGCTCGGCGGCCGACTGAGCAGCACATATGTGCTCGAAGGCCGGACGCATGAACGGTGGCCTTTCAGTGCGCCGCGCCGCCCCGATTGCCGCGTTAGTGCGCGGCCGCGTCCCATGAGCGGCCGTAGCCCATTGAAACCTCGAGCGGGACGTCGAGCGGGTAGGCGCCACCCATCTTCTCGCGCGCCAGGGCTTCGAGCTGTTCTCGCTCCCCCGCCGCGACCTCGAACAGCAGCTCGTCGTGCACCTGCAGCAGGATCCGGGAGGACAACCCGGCGTCCCTGATCGCCTTGTCGGTTTCGATCATCGCCACCTTGATGATGTCGGCCGCGCTGCCCTGGATGGGCGCGTTGAGCGCCGCCCGCTCGGCGGCCTCCCGCACCTGGCGGTTACTGCTGTCGAGTTCGGGCAGGTAGCGGCGGCGGCCCAATACCGTCGACGTGTAGCCGTCCTTGCGGGCTTGCTCCACGATGTCCATCAGGTAGTCACGCACCCCGCCGAACCGGGCGAAGTATTGCTCCATCTGGACTTTGGCTTCCTCGGTGGAAATCTTGAGCTGAGCGGCCAACCCATACGCGCTCAACCCGTAGGCCAGGCCGTAGGACATGGCCTTGACCCGGCGGCGCAGCTCGCCGGTGACCTCCTCGATCGGCACGCCGAATGCGCGTGAGGCGACGAACGAGTGCAGGTCCTCCCCGGTGTTGAACGCCTCGATCAGCCCCTCGTCCCGCGACAGGTGGGCCATGATCCGCATCTCGATCTGGCTGTAGTCAGCGGTCATCAGCTCGCTGTAGCCTTCACCGACCACGAACGCGTCGCGGATCCGCCGGCCCGCCTCGGTGCGGATCGGAATGTTCTGCAGGTTCGGCTCCGTCGACGACAGCCTGCCCGTCGCCGCGATGGTCTGGTTGAACGT
>NZ_JAICZA010000007.1 GCF_025933915.1 Mycobacterium sp. | reverse complement strand
GCGCAATCTGCGCTTCCCGCTCACCTGGGCGCCGCCGGAGGCGAACGTGGCGCGCATCGTCGCCTACGACCCGAACCTGAGTTCCGACCAGTGGTTCGCGTTCACGCCGCCGCGGGTTCCGGCGCTGCAAACCCTGCAGCAGCTGATCGGCTCGCAGACACCGACGCTGATGGACGTCGCGACCGCCGCCAACTTCCCGTGCCAGCGGCCGTTCTCCGAACACCTTGGCGTTGCCGAACTTCCGGGGTACCGCATCCTTCCCGACCGCAAGCAGACGGCGGCGTCGTCGAACCTGTGGCAGTCCAGCGAGGCCGGCGGCCCGCTGCTGTTCCTGCAGGCGTTGCTGCGCACCTCGACCATCTCGACGTATCTGCGCGGCGACTGGTACCGCGACTGGGGATCCGTCGAGCAGTACTTCCGGTTGGTGCCGGCTGATCAAGCGCCGGACGCCGCGATCGAACAGGGTGTGATGACAGTGCACGGCTGGAGCCGGCAGGGACCGATTCGGGCGCTGCCATGAGCGCGCCGACCGCGCGCAACGACGTGCGAGTGACGCGCTGGGTGGCGACCGTTGCCGGCCTGATCGGTTTCGTGCTGTCGATCGCCAGCCCGCTGCTGCCCGTCGTGCAGACCACCGCGACGCTGAGTTGGCCCCAGAACGCTCAGCTGAACAGCGTTACGGCACCGCTGATTTCGCTGACCCCGGTCGACATGACCGCCTCCGTGCCCTGCTCGCTGTTGCGTGATCTGCCACCGGAGGGCGGGGTGATCCTGGGCACCGGGCCCAAGAAGGGCAAGGACGCCGCGCTCAACGCGTTGTTCGTCGTCGTCAATCCCAAGCGCGTCGACGTCACCGACCGCAATGTGGTGATCGCCAGCGCCTCGCGCGAGCAGGCGACGTCGCCGCAGTGCCGGCACATCGAGATCACGTCGACACAAGCCGGCACCTTCGCCACCTTTGTCGGGCTGAATGATTCGGCGGGCAAACCGATCGGCGGCGGATTCCCCGACCCGAACCTGCGGCCACAGATCGTCGGTGTGTTCACCGACCTGACCGGACCCGCGCCGGCGGGTTTGACGCTGTCCGCGACCATCGACACCCGGTTCTCCACCACCCCAACCACTGTGAAACTCGTCGCGATGGTGGCGGCGATCCTGGCCACCATCGTTGCGCTGGTCGCCTTGTGGCGACTCGACCAGCTGGACGGACGGCGGATGCGCCGGCTCATTCCGGCGAACTGGCGCACGTTCACCCTCGCCGATGTCGCGGTGATCGGCGGGTTCGTGCTCTGGCACGTGATCGGGGCGAACTCGTCCGACGACGGTTACATCCTGGGCATGGCCCGGGTCGCCGACCGCGCCGGCTACATGTCGAACTACTTCCGCTGGTTCGGCAGCCCCGAGGACCCCTTCGGCTGGTACTACAACCTGCTGGCGCTGATGACCCACGTCAGCGACGCCAGCCTGTGGATGCGGTTGCCGGACCTGTTCGCCGGAATTGTGTGCTGGCTGTTGCTCTCCCGTGAGGTGCTGCCCCGGCTGGGGCCCGCGGTGGCCGCCAGCAAGCCGGCGAATTGGGCCGCCGGCATGGTGTTGCTGACGGCCTGGATGCCGTTCGACAACGGTCTGCGGCCCGAGCCGATCATCGCGCTCGGTTCGCTGGTCACCTATGTGCTGATCGAACGCTCCATGCGTTACAGCCGGCTGACGCCCGCGGCGCTGGCGGTCATCACCGCCGCGTTCACGCTCGGTGTCCAGCCGACCGGCCTGATCGCGGTGGCCGCGCTGGTCGCCGGTGGTCGCCCCATCCTGCGCATCCTGGTTCGCCGTCATCGTCTGGTGGGCACGTGGCCGCTGGTGGCACCCATGCTGGCCGCCGGCACCGTCATCCTGACCGTGGTGTTCGCCGACCAGACACTGTCAACGGTATTGGAAGCCACCAGGATTCGGACCGCGATCGGACCCAGCCAGGCCTGGTACACCGAGAACCTGCGCTACTACTACCTGATCCTGCCCACCGTCGACGGTTCGCTGTCGCGCCGCTTCGGCTTCCTGATCACCGCGCTGTGTCTGTTCACGGCCGTGTTCATCATGTTGCGGCGCAAGCGAGTTCCCGGGGTGGCCCGCGGGCCGGCGTGGCGGCTGATGGGCGTCATCTTCGGCACCATGTTCTTCCTGATGTTCACGCCCACCAAGTGGGTGCACCACTTCGGCCTGTTCGCCGCGGTGGGGGCGGCGATGGCCGCGCTGACCACCGTGCTGGTGTCACCGGCGATACTGCGCTGGTCGCGCAACCGGATGGCGTTCTTGGCGGCGGTGTTGTTCCTGATGGCGCTGTGCTTCGCCACCACCAACGGCTGGTGGTACGTCTCCAGCTACGGCGTGCCCTTCAACAGCACCATGCCGAAGATCGGTGGAATCTCGGTCAGCACAATATTTTTCGCGCTGTTTGTGCTCGTCGTGCTATACGCGGCCTGGTTGCACTTCGTGTCCCGCGACCACGGGGAGGGCCGGGTAGCCCGGGCGCTGACGGCGGCGCCGGTACCCATCGCGGCGGGATTCATGGCGCTGGTGTTCATCGCGTCGATGGTGGCCGGCATCGTGCGCCAATACCCCACCTACTCCAACGCCTGGGACAACCTGCGTGAGTTCAGCGGTGGCTGCGGACTGGCCGACGACGTGCTCGTCGAGCCGGACAGCAACATCGGCTACATGGCGCCCTTCAAAACAGGAGAGCCCGGCGATTACGGGCCGTTGGGGCCGCTGGGCGGCGAGCACCCGGTGGGATTCAGCCCCAACGGGGTGCCCGAACACATTGTCGCCGAGGCCATTCGGATCACCCCGAACCAGCCCGGAACCGACTACGACTGGGACGCCCCGACCAAGCTGAGCGCACCTGGCATCAACGGCTCGAAGGTGCCGCTGCCCTACGGCCTGGATCCCGATCGGGTGCCGCTGGCCGGCAGCTACGCCACCGCGGCGCAACAGGAGAGCAGGCTCGCCTCGGCGTGGTACCGGTTGCCCAAACCCGATGCCGCCCATCCCCTGGTCGTGGTGACGGCCGCCGGCAAGATCGCCGGCAACAGCGTGCTGCACCACCACACCGACGGGCAGACCGTGGTGCTCGAGTACGGCCGGCTCGGGCCCGGGGGTGACCCCCAAACCGCTATCGTGCCGGCCGGACGGCTGGTCCCCTACGACCTGAACGGCGAACAGCCGAAGGCCTGGCGCAACCTGCGTTTCGCCCGCTCGGACATGCCCGCGGACGCGGTCGCCGTGCGGGTGGTGGCCGAGGACCTGTCCCTGACGCCGGAGGACTGGATCGCGGTGACCCCGCCGCGGGTGCCGGAGATGCGCTCGCTGCAGGAGTTCGTCGGCTCGACGCAGCCGGTGCTGATGGACTGGGCGGTCGGGCTGGCATTCCCCTGCCAGCAGCCGATGCTGCACGTCAACGGGGTCAGCGAGATCCCCAATTTCCGCATCACCCCGGACTACACGGCCAAAAAGATGGACACCGACACCTGGGAGGACGGCGTCAACGGCGGGCTGCTGGGTATCACCGATCTGCTGCTGCGTGCCCACGTGATGTCGACCTACCTGTCCCACGACTGGGGCCGCGACTGGGGATCGCTGCGCAAATTCGACACCATCGCCGACGCGCATCCCGCGCAACTCCAGCTGGGCACCGCGACCCGCACGGGTTGGTGGTCCCCGGGCCAGATCCGCATCAAGCCGTAGTCGCGACGAAAAGCGTTATTTGTGAGCGTGTTACACGGCTCGGCGCCGTCGCTCGTCATCGGTGAAATGATCGCGCGAATTGTCGTCTGAGTAATCACCCGTCGAAGGTTTGAATTCGCCAATTTCGGGTGAATACTAGTTCCGCTGTGGTCCAGTTCACATCACGGGAAAAGGTGGCCCCCATGCATACGCTGACACGCCTGGGAACCTGCACCGCCGCGATCATCCCGGTCGCCGCGTTGGCCATCGGCACGGCCGCCGCCGAGGGCAGCGGCACCACGGTCGCGTTGGACGCCAAGCTTCGGCGTTGCGATTTCAGCCTGGTGAGCATCTCGCCGAAGGTGCCGCATCCGGCACTGGGGACGGGTTCCGCCGTCATTCACACGGCCGGGTCGAGGGTGGTCGCGGACGTCCATTTGGTGGACGCGCCGCAGCCCGGTGCCCACTTCGACGTGGGGCTGATCCAGGTACCCCGCCCCGCCTCGGCGACCTGCGGGCCCGGCGACCCCGGGACGGCCTTTACCGGCCTGGACACCGACGGGGCGGGCAGCGGGAATGCGACGGTGCAAGACAGCATTCGGTCCGGCACCACGGGAGTCTGGGTGGTCGTCCAACAACCAAACCCTCACTCGCAGAACCCGGCGGAGTTCTATACGTCCGAGTTCGTCGTGCCGGTGCGGGCATAGGGGACTTCGGTCCCTACCTCGCCGCCCGGGTCGGATGCTCCGATAGACGTGTCGAAAGACCTGGCGTCGGATGAGAGGCAAGGGTGTCGGCATCACAACGGGACACAAGCCAGCAGCGAATCGCGGCGGATGACGCCACCGGCGATATCGGCTCCGCGCTGCGCGCCGACATCCCGGAGGACATCGACACGTCGTCGGCGGCGGCCGAGGCGGCGGCGCTGGCGCACGGCTCGGCCATGCTCGTGGTGAAACGGGGCCCCAACGTCGGATCGAAGTTCATCTTGAACCAGCCCGTCATGACCGCCGGACGGCACCCCGTCAGCGACATCTTTCTCGACGACATCACGGTCAGCCGCCGGCACGCCGAATTCCGCAACGAGAACGGCGAATTCCGCGTCGTCGACCTCGGCAGCCTGAACGGCACCTACCGCAACCGGGAAGCCGTCGACTCCGCAGTGCTGGCCAACGGCGACGTGCTCCAGGTCGGTAATTTCCGGCTGGTTTTCCTCACCGCCCAGACGCTCTGACACCGTCGCTGTGTGGGCGACCCGGTTGATCGGCTCGGCGCGTAGCGTCTCAACCATGAGCGACTACGCCGCCGAGGCGGTAGACAGGCTGCCGTTCTCCACCGAAGAAAAGTCGCAGCGTTACGCGACCGAGAACTACCGCGGCGCCGTCGGTCTCAATTGGTACAGCACCGATCCCACGCTGCAGTTCACTCTTGCCTACTACCTGCAGCCCGAGGAGCTGAAACTGGCCGAGCGCCATCTGACGCACATCGGTGAACTGATGGGCGGTCCGGTGGCGCGGTGGGCCGAAGAGACCGACCGCAACCCACCGCGGCTCGAGCGCTACGACCGGTGGGGCCACGACGTCGGCCGGGTGGTCATGCCGACGTCGTTCACGGAGTCCAAGCGGGCCGTTCTGGACGCCCAGCGGGCGCTGCGGACCGAGGCGCGCGAGGCGAAGATGAGCTCGTCGCTGACGCTGTTCGCGTCGAATTATCTGCTCAATCAAGCCGATATCGGGATGGGTTGCGCGTTGGGCACCGGCGGCGGCATGGTCCAGTCGCTGGTGGCGGCCTACGCGCCGGCCGGTGTGGCCGAACACGTGCTGGCCAAATTCGCCTCCGGCGAGTGGGCAGGCGAGACGGCGCAGCTGCTCACCGAACGCACCGGCGGATCGGACCTGGGCGCACTCGAGACGACCGCAACACGTCACGGTGACTCGTGGCTGCTGAACGGGTTCAAGTGGTTTGCGTCCAACTGCGCCGGGGAGGCGTTCGTCGTACTGGCCAAACCCGAAGGCGCACCGGACTCTTCGCGGGGCGTCGCCAATTTCCTGGTGCTGCGCACCCGCCGCGACGGATCCCGCAACGGGGTGCGGGTCCGGCGGCTGAAGGACAAACTCGGCACCCGCTCGGTGGCCTCGGGCGAGGTCGAGTTCGTCGACGCCGAGGCTTTTCTGCTGTCCGGCGAACCGAGCCCCGAATCCGGCCCGTCCGACGGCAAGGGGCTGGGCCGGATGATGGAGCTCACCAACGCCGCGCGGCTGGGCATCGCGTCGTTCGGGCTCGGTAATGCCCGTCGCGCCCTGGTCGAGTCGCTGTGCTACGCGCGGCAGCGGCGCGCGTTCGGCGGGGCGCTGATCGACAAGCCGTTGATGCGGCGCAAGCTCGCCGAGATGATCGTCGACGTCGAAGCCGCCCAAGCGCTGGTGTTCGACGGCACCGGCGCCACCAACCATCGCCAGCCGCGCAGCCTGCGGCAGCGCATCGCGGTGCCGGTGACCAAGCTGAAGGTGTGCCGGCTCGGGATCACCGCGGCATCGGACGCGATCGAGATCCACGGCGGCAACGGCTATATCGAGACCTGGCCGGTGGCAAGGCTTTTGCGTGACGCGCAGGTGAACACCATCTGGGAGGGCCCCGACAATATCCTGTGCCTGGACGTGCGGCGCGGGATCGAGCAGACCCGTGCGCACGAGACGCTGTTGGCGCGGTTACGCGATGCGGTTTCCGTCGCTGACGACGGTGAAGCCACCAGGCTGGTCGCGGGCCGGATCGAGGATCTCGACGCGGCGATCACCGCGTGGTCCAAGCTCGACAGGGCGATGGCCGAGGCGCGACTGTACCCGCTGGCCCGATTCATGGGTGACGTCTACGGCGGCGCGTTGCTCATCGAGCAGGCGGCCTGGGAGCGGGCCACCCGCGGCGGTGAACGCAAGGCGCTGGTCGCACGGCTCTACGCGCAGCGGTATCTCGCCGATCGCGGGGCGCTGCGCGGTATCGACGCCGACTCCGACGAGGCACTGGAGCGCTTCGACGAGTTGGTCGACGGCGCGTTCTCTCCCGCCGAACAGTAAGGGCTAGATCGGGATGAGTCCGTGCTTGCGTGCCGTGCGGAACCACAGTTGCTTGTCCCGCAGCAGTTTCATCGACTTGCGCAGCAGCAGCCTGGTCTGGTGCGGGTCGATGACCGCGTCGATGAAGCCGCGTTCGGCGGCGGTCCACGGGATCGCCATGTTGAGGTTGTAGCCCTCGATGAAGTCCTTCTTGATCTGTTGCGCCTCGGGGGTGGTCGGGTCGGGGAACCGCTTCATCAGCAGCTGCGCGGCCCCCTCGGCGCCGATCACCGCGATGCGCGCGGTGGGCCAGGCGAAGTTGAAGTCGGCGGTCAGCTGCCGCGACCCCATCACGGCGTAGGCGCCGCCATAGGACTTGCGGATGGTGATCGTCACCTTGGGCACATCGGCCTCGACCACCGAGTACAGGAACCGGCCGCCGCGCTTGATGATGCCGTTGCGCTCCTGCTCGGCGCCGGGCAAAAAGCCCGGGGTGTCCACCACGAAGACGAGCGGGATGTTGAACGCGTCGCAGAACCGGATGAACCGCGCCGCCTTGTCGGAGGCTTCGTTGTCGATCGACCCGGACAGGTACATGGGCTGGTTGGCGACGACGCCGACCGGGCGTCCGTCGACCCGGGCGAACCCGGTGATGATGGCCGGGCCGCCCTGCGCGGCGACGTCGAGGAAGTCGCCGTCGTCGAAGATCCGCAGCAAGATCTCGTGCATGTCGTAGGCCATGTTGTCCGAGTCCGGCACGATCGAGTCGAGTTCGAGATCGGTCGGCGTGGTCTCCGGCTCGAGGCCGGGGTTGACGATCGGCGGCTGGCCGACGGTGCTCGACGGCAGGAACGACAGGAAATCGCGCACGTACTGGAACGCCTCGGCCTCGGAGTCCACCACCTGGTGGATATTGCCGTTGCGGGCCTGCGCGTCGGAGCCGCCGAGCTCGTCGAGGGTGACCTCCTCGCCGGTGACCTCCTGGATCACGTCGGGTCCGGTGACGAAGAAGTAGCCCTGATCGCGCACCGAGACCAGCAGATCGTCCTGGATCGGCGAATACACCGCTCCCCCGGCGCATTTGCCGAAGATGAGGGAGATCTGGGGCACCAGCCCGGACAGCGCTTCGTGACGGCGGCCCAGCTCGGCGTACCACGCCAGCGAGGTGACCGCGTCCTGAATCCGGGCGCCACCGGAGTCCTGGATGCCGATGATCGGGCACCCGACCATCGCGCACCACTCCATCAGCCGCGCGACCTTGCGGCCGAACATCTCACCGACGGTGCCCTGGAACACCGTCTGGTCGTGGGAGAACACCCCGACCGGCCGGCCGTCGATCATGGCGTGCCCGGTGACGCACCCGTCACCGTAGAGTGCGTTCGGGTCGTTCGGCGTTTTGGCCAGCGCACCGGTCTCCAGGAACGTGCCCGGATCGACCAGCGCGTGCACGCGGGCGCGGGCGCTGGGGATGCCCTTCTTGTCGCGCTTGGCGACGGCCTTCTCACCGCCGGGCTCTTTGGCCAGGTCCAGGCGACGATAGAGTTCAGCCAGCTTCTCGGCTGTGGTGTGCTGGATGGGAGCTGACCCCGCAGCTGGCACGGTCTCCGTCACTACTCGCCTACCTCACTCGTCTGACTGGCTTGCGCCTCCACCTTATTCAGCACGTCGGCCATGTGTGCGCCCACCTTGGCGATGATCGGCTCGTCGATGGCCTGGATGTGCTCGCCGCCGATCGGCACCACCTCGAGGTCCGCGACGAACGCACCCCAGCCGCCGTCGGGCTGGCGGACGGCATACCGTGGCTCGAATGCGATGACGTCGTCGTGGTAGCGATCGGCCATGTAGAGGGTCACGTGGCCGTCGTAGGGCTCGATCACGACGGTCTCGAGCGCCCGGTTGTCCAGATACGACGTCCGCTGGTGCTCGACGATGCCGCCCGGAATCTGCACGCCACTCTGCTGGACGATGTCCAACACGAACTTGACCTGTCCCTCGTCGTCGAGCTCTTCGAGCTGCTCGTAGGGGATCGCGGGAATCTCGACGTTGAAGGTGCGCTCGGCGAACTTCGCGTAACGGTCCCAGCGCTTGCGGGTTTCCTCCTTGGTCTGCGGGATCTCCTCGCCGGCGCGCACCGTGTCGATCATCCCGACGAATCGCACGTCGGCGCCGGCCCGCCGCAACCCGATCGCGCACGCGTACGCCAACGCACCGCCGAGTGACCACCCGGCCAGGACGAACGGCTTGCCGTCGTTCATCTCCAACAGCTTCGGCACATACTGGGCGGCCCGCTCTCCGATGGTGCCCTCCACACGCTCGAACCCGTACATCGGTGTGTCGGGCGGCAGCCGGTTGAGCAGCGGCTCGTAGACCACGGTCGAACCGCCGGCCGGGTGGAACACGAACACCGGTACCTGCGAGTCGTTCTCGGGCGCCCGGATGGTGCGCACGAAGCCGTCGATGGTGCCGGCCTCCAGGTAGCCGCGCACCTTTTCGGCCAGCGCCTCGATGGTCTCCGACGTCAGCACGTCCTCGGCGGTGACCGGACCCTCGGCGCGCTCGGAGAGCCGCTGTGCCACCTTGGCCGCGGCGTCCTCGTCGAGCTTGGGCAGCGGGTTGAAGATCCCGCCCGGCGACTTGCCCGTGACGATCGCCCAGGTGGCGAAGGTGACCCGCTCGGCGGCATCACGCGGCGGCACATCGGAATTGAGCGCCTTGGCCACCGCTTCGGAGCTGAGCGCCCCCGCCAAGTTCGGTCGGCCGCCGTTGGTCGCTGCGGCCGGTCCCGACGGATCCGTCGGCGGCGGCGGGATCGGCGCCTGCGTCTCGGGCTCCGCCTGCGGATCCGGTGGGGGTGCGGCGGCCGATGTCGGCGTTGCCCCGCTGAGCAGCTGGGCCTGCTCTTTGGCGATCTCTTCGGGCGTCAGCGTCTTCTGGTGCTCGTGCAACTGCTCGACCTCGTCGCGATGCTCGACCGCGTACTCGATCAGCTTTTCGACGGCATAGAGGTTGGCGTCGCGCACGGCCGTCAATTGGATGGGCGGCATGTCGAAGTCGTATTCGACGCGATTCTTGATCCGCACCGCCATCAGCGAGTCCAGGCCGAGCTCGATCAGCGGCACCTCCCACGGCAGGTCCTCGGGCTCGTAGCCCATGGCCGCCGAGACGATCAGGCCCAGCCGCTCACCGATGGTCTCGCCGGAATCCGGTGTCCACCTGCCCACGCTGGACGGCAGGTAGCGGTTGGTCAGGCTGTCCGACAGCGTCTCGGCGTCGGGCTCCTCGGCCGGCGCCGCGGCGGGGGCTTCCGCCACCGGCCCGTCGGTAACCGGGGCCGCGATCGCGGCGCCGGCGCCCACCGCGGTGGGCAACGCGGCGACGCTCTGGCCGGCCCGCGACACCAGCGCGTCGTAGACCAGGGTGAAGGACTCGTCGATGCGGGCGTGCACCTGAATCGAGGCCCCACCCGGATGCCGGGTCATCGTCGTCACCAGCCGGGCACCCGCCCCGGGCACCGCGCGCTGCTCGGACGCCGCCAACTGTGCATCCGGAAGCACTTGTGTCGCAGCGGATCTCACCAATGCGGCCAGATCCGTCTCGCCGTTGCGGGGCGCGTACTCCCAGACGTGCCGGCCGTCCGGCAATGCGACATGCGTCCCCGGCATGATCACCGAGCCGTCGCCGGAGAAGTGCACATCCAGCCAGTGTTCTTTGCGCTTGAACCGGGTCGGCGGGACGTTCGCAAAATCTTCAGATCCTTGGGGCCCCCGAGCGCGGCTGAACAGCGTCCGGATGTCCAGGTCGTGACCGTGCACATAGAGCTGGGCCATGGCCGAGATCATCGACTCGACGTCGTCCTGCTTTTTGGCCAGCGTCGGAATCAGTTGGGCGTCATGCAAACCCGCTGCCGCGGTGGTCAAACCGATCTGCATCAGCGCCACCGGGTTGGGCGCCAGTTCCAGGAAGGTGGTGTGGCCGCTGTCGACGGCGTTGCGGACGCCGTGCGTGAAGTAGACCGAATGCCGCATCCCCTTGACCCAGTAGGCGACATCGTGGATCGGCTCCCCACCGGGCTTGACGTAGCTGCCCTCGTGCACCGTCGAGAAGATTCCGACGGTCGGGGTCAGCGGCTCGATGCCCTGCAGTTCCGCGGAGAACTCGCCGAGCAGCGGGTCCATCTGCGAGGTGTGCCCGGCGCCCTTGGTCTGCAGCTTGCGGGCGAAGCGGCCCTCCGCCTCACAGCGGGCGACGATCGCATCGATCTGCTCGGGCGGGCCACCGATCACGGTCTGACTGGGTGCGGCGTAGACGCACACCTCCAGGCCGGGGAAGTCACCAAACACCGTCTTCAGCTCGTCGGCGGAGTACTCGACGAGCGCCATCAGCCGGATGTACTCGCCGAACAGCATCGCCTCACCCTCGCCCATCAGGTGCGAGCGCGAGCAGATCACCCGGGTTGCGTCCGCCAGCGACAGCCCGCCGGCGAAGTAGGCCGACGCGGGCTCTCCGAGCGACTGACCCACCACCGCAGCCGGTTTGGCGCCGTGATGCTTGAGCAGCTCGCCCAGCGCGATCTGGATCGCGAAGATGACGACGTTGGAAGTTTCGATGCCGTATTCGTGCGAGTCGTCGAGGATCAGCTCGAGCACCGAGTAGCCCCGCTCGTCCTGAATCAGCGCGTCGACCTTCTCGATCCACTCGGCGAAGACCTCGTTGCGCAGGTACAGGCTCTTGCCCATCTTGCGGTGCTGCGCACCGAAACCGGCCATCGCCCATACCGGTCCACTGGTCACCGGCCCGTCGACGCTGAACACGTTCGGCCGCTGCTTGCCCTCGGCGACCGCCCGCAGGCCCTTGACGGCCTCGTCATGGTCATGGGCCAGCACCACCGCGCGCGAGCGGCCGTGGTTGCGCCGCGACAGCGCCCGGCCGATCGATTCCAGCGACGACGCCTGCCCCTCGGGGCTTTCCATCCAGTCCGCCAGCTCGGCGGCCGCGGCCTTCTTGCGGGAGGTCAAAAAGGCCGACACCGCGATCGGGATCAGGGGCGCTGACTCTTCTTGTGCGGCAAGCTCTTCGGCCGCGATCTCCTTGAGGCGCAGGGCCTCTTCGGTCAGGCCCGGCAGTTCGTATTCTTCTTCCTCGGGCGCCTCGGCGTCGGGGATGATGTTGCCGAAGTCGTCGAACCGCAGCGAGTGGCTTTCCAGTGTGGGCGCCTCCGTCGCTTCGGCGGCTTCGACCCGGGGGGCGGGCTCGGGCTCGCGCACCTCCTTTTCCACGACGTCACGTGGCAAGACCTCGCGCACCACCAGGTGCGCGTTGGCCCCACCGAAACCGAAGCTGGACACCCCGGCCAGCGCATAGCCTCCGTAACGGGGCCAATCGGTCGCGTTGTCAACGAATTTCAAGCGCATGCCGTCGAAGTCGATGTAGGGGCTCGGCCCGGCGAAGTTGATCGACGGCGGCAGCTTGTCGTGCTGCAACGCCAGCACCACCTTGGCCAGGCTCGCCGCGCCGGCGGCCGACTCCAGGTGTCCCACATTGGTTTTCACCGCGCCCAGCAACGCCGGGCGATCGGCGGGACGGCCCCGCCCGACGATGCGGCCCAGCGCCTCGGCCTCGATCGGGTCGCCCAGGACGGTGCCGGTGCCGTGCGCCTCGATGTAGTCGACGGTGCGCGGATCGATGCCGGCGTCCTTGTAGGCCCGGCGCAGCACCTCGGCCTGGGCGTCCTGGTTGGGGGCGATCAGGCCGTTGGACCGGCCGTCGTGGTTGACGGCGCTGCCGGCGATCACGGCCAGGATCTGGTCGCCGTCGCGGCGGGCGTCGTCGACCCGCTTGAGCACGAACATCCCGCCGCCCTCGGAGCGGGTGTAGCCGTCGGCGTCCGACGAGAACGACTTGATCTTGCCGTCGGGAGCCAGCACCGCGCCGATCTCGTCGAAACCGAGCGTCACCAACGGCGTGAGCAGCGCATTGACACCACCGGCGACCGCGACGTCGCACTCGCCGTTGCGCAGCGCCTGCACCGCCTGATGCGTCGCCACCAGCGAGCTCGAGCACGCGGTGTCCAGCGCCACCGAGGGACCCCGGAAGTCGTAGAAGTAGGACACCCGGTTGGCGATGATCGAGCTGGCGGTGCCGGTGATCGCGTAGGGATGCGCGACTGTCGGGTCGGAGACCGCCAGGAATTGGTAGTCGTTGTTGGAGAAGCCGACATACACGCCGACGGCCTCGCCGCGCAGGCTCGACGCCGGGATGCGCGCGTGCTCGAGCGCCTCCCAGGTCAGCTCCAGCGCCATCCGCTGCTGCGGGTCGATGTTGTCGGCCTCGGTCTTGGCGACCGCGAAGAACTCCGAGTCGAAGCCCTTGACGTCCTTCAAGTAGCCGCCGCGGGTGCGGGCGGCGGCGACGCGCGCGGCGATGCGCGGCTCTTCGAGGAATTCCGACCAGCGGCCCTCGGGCAGATCGGTGATGGCGTCGCGGCCCTCCATGAGCGCTTGCCAGGTTTCGTCGGGGCTGTTCATGTCCCCGGGCAGCCGGGTGGACAGCCCCACGATCGCGATGTCGACGCGCTCGGCCGGGCCGGTGCGGGTCCAGTCCGCCCGGTCCAGGTCGTCGTCGGCAACCTCCGGCTCGCCCTCGATGATGCGGGTGGCCAGCGACTCGATCGTCGGGTGCTGGAAGGCCACGGCCACCGACAGCGTCACACCGGTCATGTCCTCGATGTCGGCGGCCATCGCCACGGCATCACGGGACGCCAGCCCCAGCTCGACCATCGGCACCGACTCGTCGATGTCGTCCGGCGACCGCCCAACCGCCTTACCCACCCAGTTGCGCAACCACCGGCGCATCTCGGGGACGGTCGTTATCTCGGCCTTCGCGGCGGGCACCTCCCCGCCGGGGTCCGGGGTGGTGTCTTCGGGATCGGTGCCGGGGTGCTCAGTGTCAGCCATGGTCCTAAGAGATTCAGTCAGTTGAGTCGGCGAAGGCCGTCGGAGATCCGACGCCGCTGCGCAGACTGCCGTCGAGGTAGGCGGCGCGGCACGCGCGGTGCCCGATCTTGCCGCTGGAGGTCCGCGGGATGGTCCCCGACTGCACCAGCAGCAGGTCGCGGACGGTGACGCCATGGCGCACCGCGATGGCCGCCCGGATGTCGTCGGCGATCGGCTGGTAGTCCAGCTTGTGCGACCCGGCGGCCCGCTCGGCGACGATCACCAGCTGCTCGGAGCCGTCGTCGGGGTCGTACTTCAGGCCGGCGTGCGGGTTGTCGAACACTTCCTGCGGCAGCTGGTTCGCCGGCACCGAGAAGGCGGCCACGTAACCGGTGCGCAGCGCCTTACTGGCTTCCTGCGCCGAGTACTCGAGATCCTGCGGGTAGTGGTTGCGGCCGTCGATGATGACCAGGTCCTTGATGCGGCCCGCGATATAGAGGTGGCCGTTGTGGTAGGTGCCGTAATCGCCGGTCTTGACCCACATGCCGTCGTCAGGGGCGCCCTCGGCGTGCGACTGGCTGATCCGCGACTTGAGGATGTTACGGAAGACGTCGTTGGTCTCTTCTTCCTTGCCCCAGTAGCCGATGCCCAGGTTGTTCCCGTGCAGCCAGATCTCGCCGATCTGACCGTCCGCCAGCTCGCTCGCGGTCTCCGGATCGACGATGACGGCCCACTCGTCGACGCCGATGATGCCGGCGGAAACCTGCGGCACGGCCTTCGGTGAATCGGCGGGCACCTCGACGAAGCGCTGCTTGTTCAGCTCGTCACGGTCGACGTGGATGACGGTGGGCGCCTGGTCCATCGGCGTGGTGGAGACGAACAGCGTCGCCTCGGCCAGGCCGTAGGACGGCTTGATCGCGGTCTCGCGCAGACCGTAGGGCGAAAACGCGTCGTAGAACTTGCGCATCGACGCCGGGGACACCGGCTCGCTGCCGTTCAGGATCGCCTTCACGTTGCTCAGGTCCAGCGGCGGCTCACCGTCCTTGGGCACCCCGCGGACCGCCGCGTGCTCGAACGCGAAGTTCGGCGCCACGGTGATGACTTCGCAATCCGGGGCGTCCTCGGGCTTGCGCGCCATCTCACGGATCCACCGGCCGGGCCGGCGCACGAAGGCGGCCGGCGTCATGAAGGTGAACTTGTGACCGACCACCGGTGACAACAGCGCAGTGATCAGCCCCATGTCGTGGAAGAACGGCAGCCAGGACAGGCCGCGGTCGGCCTCCTTGCCCTCCAGGCCGTTGAGCACCTGCAGCACGTTGGTGGGCAGGTTCAGGTGGGTGATCTCCACGCCGGTCGGGGTGCGGGTGGAGCCGGAGGTGTACTGCAGATAGGCGATGGTGTTCTCGTCGGCCTCCGGCGGTTCCCAGGTGGATGCGACCTCGTTGGGTACCGCGTCGACGGCGATGACGCGGGGCCGCTCCTTGGCCGAACGGGCGCGGATGAACTTGCGGACGCCCTCGGCGGCCTCGGTGGTCGTCAGGATCGTCGACGGGGTGCAGTCGTCGAGCACGGCGTGCAGGCGGCCGACGTGGCCGGGCTCGCTCGGGTCGAACAACGGCACCGCGATCCGGCCGGCGTACAGCACGCCGAAGAGTGCGACGAGGTAGTTCAGGTTCTGCGGGCAGAGCACGGCGATGCGGTCGTCGGGCTGCGTGACCTGCTGCAGCCGGGCGCCGACGGCGCGGTTGCGGGCACTGAACTCCGACCAGGAGATGTCGCACTCGACGCCGTCGCGCTCCGTCGAGTAGTCCAGGAACCGGTAGGCGAGCTGGTCGCCGCGAACCTTCGCCCATTTCTCAACGTGCTTGACCAAGTTCGTGTTCTCCGGGAACTTGATCTTTCCATTCACGATGAACGGGTTGTGGTACACCATGCCGCTCTCCTGTCACACCTGTTGTCTAGGTCGGCTCCGCCGACGTTTCGGTCTCTAGCTCTGATCGGCCACCGCCAACCGTTACACGTCTACGCGCGGGCCAGCCCTCGCACGGCACCCGCTGGGGAACGCCGGTCATGTGTCAGTCCCGGCCGGCATCGACCCCGGCCCGGGTCCGCGACAAAGTCTGGCAGCTCTTAAATTCCTCTTAATGTTACGGGCCTGCCCCACGGCAGACCAAATCACAAGGTACCGCCGATAGCCACCGGCAACCGCTACCTAAAGCCTGTGTCCCACCGCCCCGATCATCCGTGTTTCGGTTGTGGCGCATTTGCAATCAGGCCGTGAGCCCAGTTCAACGTCCAATCGGTCGCGGGCGCCCCGTCCACGCTCCAACACTGCGTCGTCGCGTACAGCGCATGGACCGGTTGACCGGCACCGCCGGCCAAGGTGTTCAGCGTGCTCGGCAGGTTGGCGATGCTGAAGGCCTCCTCCGGTGCGGCGCAGATGAGGTCGCCCGGCGCGCAGATCTCGTTGGTCTTGCCGTTGAGGTCGCCGAAGCCACCCGGACGCGCGCCGGTCATGGTCAGCCCCATCCCGGACAAGATGGGCACCTCGTGCAAGGTGACCTCGGCGCCCTGGCCCGGCGGGTTGGGTCCGATGTCGTTGCCGACCCCGAGCTGACGACGGCCGTCGGCGATCAACGTCACACCCAGCACCAGGTCGTCGTCGACGGGTCCGCGGCCGTTGCCGATATCGCTGGCGATGTCGCCCATGATCACCGCGCCCTGGGAAAAGCCCATCAGCACATAGCTGGTCAGCGGGCACTTGGCGTTCATGTCGGTCATCGCCGCAACGGTGGCGCGGGTGCCTTCGGCCCGGCTGGCGTTGTAGGACATCTGCGTGTCGCCGCTCAACGGATTGTGGAACTGCGCGGTGTACGGGGTGGTGTACGCCTGCACCCGCGACGCCGGGAAATCCTGGGTGATGCTCGTAGTCACGTTGTGCAGCAACGCGTTCGGAAATTGCAACGGGTTGCCGGGGTCGTCCTGCGGGGCGGACTCCCACGTACCGGGCACGTTGACCAGCAGCACGTCGGGGCAGGAGGCGTCCTGGAATGCGGGTCGCGGCTTGTGCGGGTGCGACGTCGTCGACGACGGGGGCAACACCCCGGGCGGCACCGCGCTCGGCTGCGACTCGCGCCCGCGCAGCACCGCGACGACGGCCACGATGACCAGCAAGACGACGCCGGCGACCGAAAGGGCGGCGATCCAGGCGAGGGTGCGGCGGCGCTTACGCCGGGCGCTGTTAGCCATGTTCTCCTGCCAGCAGTGTCGGTGGATCGCAGCTCGGAATCCGGGCAAGCGGCCCTCCCGGCCCGTGCTGCACTTTCACACGGTACCGGCTCGCTGCCAGGGGCTCGCTGCTAGCGGATGGCGCCGACGATGTCGCCCGACATGGCCCCCAACTGGCCCGACCAGGAACCCCAGCCGTTGTCGCCGCCGCTCGGGAAGTCGAAGTGGCCGTTGTGCCCGCCGTTGCTGCGGTACTGCTGATAGAACTCCCGGGAGCTGCCCATGGCCGCGGCCCCTTGGCCGATCATCGCGGCGTCGTCGCCCCCCAGGTTCATCGGGCTGTAGACCCAGACCCGGGTGTTGTTCTGCGCCAGCAGCGAGGCGTGCACGTAGGGGTCGTGCCACTTCCACCGGCCCAACTGCGGCGCGCCCCACATGCCGTTGCCGTCCACGCCGCCGAACTGCTGCAGGCCGGCCAGGATGGCGCCGTTGTAGTTGGTGCTCGACGGGTACAGGAACCCCGACATCGAGCCGGCGAAACCGAAGCGGTCGGGATGGAAGGCGGCCAGCGCCATGGCGCCGTAACCGCCCTGCGAGGCGCCAACGGCGGCGTGGCCACCCGGCGCGAGTCCCTTGTTGGCCGCCAGCCAGTCGGGCAGCTCGCTGGACAGGAACGTGTCCCACTGCTTGCTGCCGTCCTGCTCCCAGTTGGTGTACATGCTGAAGGCGCCGCCGGCCGGAGCCACCACCGAGATTCCCTTGCCGCCCAGCGTGTTCATCGCATTGCCGGCGGTGACCCAATTGCTCACGTCCGGCGCCGCATTGAAGGCGTCCAGCAGGTACACCGCGTGCGGGCCCCCGGCGAGGAAGGCCACCGGGATGTCGCGGCCCATCGCCGCCGACGGAACCATCAGGCTTTCGTAGCCCGCCGCCCTGGCCTTGCCGACGATCGGCGCCGTCGGCAAGACAACCGCCAACCCGACCGCGAGCACGGCAAAGCAGAACGCCCGAAGAAGCGCTGGCACACCCCGCACGACCGTCATGTCCACCCTCCATCGTTTCGTCGCTGAGAGCACATTAGCCAGCTGCTTGGTTCCCCCGCTCGCCGGGTAGTGAAACACGTCACACACGCCGCAAACGACTCGCGGCGGAAACCCCGAGGGGTTCCCGCCGCGAGTCGCAATGCTTGCGTGTTTTAGGTGCCCTGACCGGTTCCGTTACCGGCAGCGGCGGCCGTGGCCGGGCCTGCGCCCGGGGTGGCGCCCAGCACCGACTGCATGTCAGGCTTCATCGCCTGCAGCTGCGCGCCCCAGTAGGGCCAGTCGTGGGTGCCGTTGGCGTCGAAGTTCCACACCGCGTTGTGACCACCGGCGCCGTTGTAGGCGTCCTGGAACTTCAGGTTGCTGGTCCGCACGAAGCCCTCCAGGAACTTGGCGGGCAGGTTGTCGCCACCGAGGTCGGACGGCTTGCCGTTACCGCAGTACACCCAGATGCGGGTGTTGTTGGCGACCAGCTTGCCCACCTGCAGCGACGGGTCGTTGCGCGCCCACGCCGGGTCCTCCTTGGGGCCCCACATGTCGGCGGCCTTGTAACCACCGGCGTCACCCATCGACAGGCCGATCAGCGACGGGCCCATGCCCTGCGACGGGTCCAGCAGCGCCGACAGCGAGCCGGCGTACACGAACTGCTCCGGGTGGTAGGCGGCCAGGATCAGCGCCGACGATCCCGCCATCGACAGACCGACGACGGCACTGCCGGTCGGCTTGACCTGCTTCTGGCTCTGCAGATACGCCGGCAGCTCGCTGGTCAGGAAGGTCTCCCACTTGTAGGTGGTGCAGCCGGCCTTACCGCAGGCGGGCTTGTACCAGTCGGAGTAGAAGCTGGACTGGCCACCCACGGGCATGGCAACCGAGATGCCGGACTGGTTGTACCACTCGAACGCCGGGGTGTTGATGTCCCAGCCGTTGAAGTCGTCCTGCGCGCGCATACCGTCGAGCAGGTACAACGCCGGCGAGTTCGCGCCACCGCTTTGGAACTGAACCTTGATGTCGCGGCCCATTCCGGCGGACGGAACCTGCAGGTACTCCACCGGCAGACCCGGGCGCGAGAAGGCACCGGCGGTCGCCGAGCCCCCGACGGCGCCAATCAGGCCCGATAGCAGGGCCGCACCAGCGGCCGCCACCACGAGCCGGCGCGGCATACCCGCCGCGGCGCCGCGCAATCTGTCGACAAGCGTCATCCTTGCTTCCTCATCCTTCTTGCGGCCTCTCGGCGCATTCGTCCGATCGGCCGCTTTCTTGATTGGGTCGAACTGCCTACGCGCGAAGCGCAGCAGTGCCCGTGTAGTCAACCACACCTCGCACCATTCGGTCGCATCGAGGCGAGCCCGCGAACCGTCGAGCGGCCCACCTACCCAGGGGTTTTCATGTCGAACACGTGTAGAAGAGGCGATGTTTTCACATGTGCTTGGCCAGCATTGCCAGCTGGTGAAGGGCCAAATGTGATGTTGCTGCCATTTTTTCGCGGCCGGCGGGCAGCGATTGGTTCGGGGTCTGCCGAAATTTCTTCTGCGCAGCGCTTACTCGCGAGGTGGCGGTGGGGCTTCTTCGGGTATCGGTAGCCCGCACCGGGCGAGTTCGTAACGCGGCACCCGGTCGATGCGGTACTTGGTGAACTGGAAGGAGTGCAGCACGTTGGACAGGAATCGGTGGGGGTTCATCGGCGCGCGCACCGAACCGAGCATCGACTTCGTATCGGGGCATTGCAGCGCGGAGACGGCCTCGGCGACCCACTGCGCGTCCAGGTAGCCCGGAATTCCCGGATACACCTTCACCCAGGGGCCGTCGGCGATCACCCAGTCCGGGAACAGGTTTTTGTCATGCCCGATGCGGCCGTGCTTCAGCCGCTGTGTGTGTTGCGCCAGTGGGTTTGCCAATCCGATTTGATCGATGACCCTGACGTCGAGCCCGACATTCATGCCAACCATGCCGAGGTTGGTGAAAAACACTGCGTGCTGGGGCTTTTGCGGCGACTTGTCGGCGGCACCGCCGGGCGCGGACTGAACGGGCTGAGCCATCGGCACCAGGTCCCATTGGATGTAGTTGCCCGACGGCAGCAACAGCGCTCCGTCGGGAGTGTTGTTCAGGGCGGTCAGGATCGCCGCCATCCGCGGATAGCCCAGATAGTCCGCGGCGGTCAGCGGATGCGCGTGACCGGTGGCCTGGGCGTAGAAGCGCCGTTCGTCGACGATCCCGGAGTAGGTGACGTGGGTGGCGTCATCGCCCATGCCGGGTGAATTCGCCGCCCACAGTGCCCACCCGGCCAGCCCCAGCCACAACGCCGTCGCCGCGCCGGCCACCCAGTTACCGGTCTCACGCGAGTAGTCCTGGCCGTCGGGCACGATGACCGGGACGACGGCCACTGGGGCCAGCAGGCAGAACAGCGGCGCCAGCAGCACCCGCGCGTGCATGAAGTCGCCGCCCTGCCGGATCCAGTACAGGGCCTGCAGCAGACCGCTGACCAGGACCCACGCGACCACCGCCGGCGGGCTGTGCACCGCCCGCGCTACCCGGCCGTAGTCGGGCGCCAGCGCGGGGCGCAGGAACGACGGCCGCCGCCGGGCGGCGAACAGCAGGGCGCCGAGCGGCACGAGCAGCACCACCGGGATCCACACCGCATACGGGCCGTCGAAGTTCGAGAGGTAGATCATGCCCTGGGACCACTTGTCCCCGGCCGCGTCCTTGGCCAGTGCGGTGCCGGGCACCAGCAGGCCGTAGTAGCCCATCCGGAAGATCTCGTAGGCGACCGGCAGCACACCACCGGCGGCCACGATCAGCGCGCGGCGCCGCCAGGTCCGGGCCGCGACCAGCATCATGATCAGCGCCAGGCCGCCCATCAGCGCGAGCTCGGGCCGAACCAGGACGCTGAACCCGGCAACGAACGCCAGCGCACCGACGAACACCTTCTTGTCCGCGCGGTTGCGCACCGGCTGCGCCCAGCAGACCATCATCCACCACAGCAGCCCGAGGTAGGCCAGCGCCAAACCGCTCTCCAGGCCGGAGGTGGCGAAGTCACGCGCCGGCGGCAGCGCGATGTAAACCAACGCCCCGGCGGGCAACATGATCGCCTTGCGGCCGCGCAGGCTCGGCGCATACAACCGCGCGGCGCCCAGCATCAGCAGCGCCACGCCGAGCACCGAAAGCACCAGTGCCAGAGCCAAAGCCACGTATTCCATGCGCAGCGGGCCGCCGACCCAGCTGCCGGCGTACATCAGGTACGTCCACGCGGTGGAGGTGTTCGCCTCCACCCACTCGCCCTGGTTGAAAACCGGCCCATTGCCGGCGAACAGATTGCGCACGGTGCGCAACACGATGAGTCCGTCGTCGGCGATCCACCGCCGCTGCCAGCCGCCCCAGGCGAACAGGACGGCGACCACCGCCACGCTGATCCACAGGCTGACCCGCACCACGGCCGTGTAGGGGAACACCGGCCAGCCGGGCCGCCTGATCACCGGCCGGCTGCGCATCATGCGCGCTTTGAGCGCCTGCAGTTCGGGGCTAACCGAAGGCAACGGCGGCTCCAATTGTCGCGATCCACGCCACCGCCAACAGCTGCAGCACCCGGTCCCGCAGCGCGATGTCTTCGGGCTCCCCGGCCAGCCCGCCGTCCACGTCCACCGCGTAGCGCAGGATCGCGATGGTGAACGGGACCATCGACACCGCGAACCAGGAGCCCGAGTGGTGGTCGCGCTCGAACGCCCACAGGCCATAGCAGACCACCACCGCGGTGGCCGACATGGTCCAGACGAACCGCAGGTAGGTGCTGGTGTAGCTCTCCAGCGATTTGCGGATCTTCGCGCCGGTGCGTTCGGCCAATTGCAGTTCGGCGTAACGCTTGCCGGCCACCATGAACAGCGACGCGAACGCCGCCGAGAGCAGAAACCACTGGGACAGCGGGATTTCGGTGGCCACGCCGCCGGCGATGGCGCGAAGCAGATACGCCGACGACACGATGCAGATATCAAGCACCGCTTGGTGTTTGAGACCGAAGCAGTACGCCAGCTGCATGCCGAGGTAGACGGCCATCACCAGCGTCAGGTTCGGCGTCACCGCCCACGCGATGCCCAGCGAGGCCACACCCAGCACCACCGCCAGGAGGTAGGCCAGCCACTCGGGCACCACGCCCGCCGCGATCGGGCGGAACCGCTTGGTGGGGTGTTCGCGGTCGGCCTCGACGTCGCGCACATCGTTGACCAGATACACCGCCGACGCCGCCAGGCTGAACACCACGAATGCCAGCCCCACCTGCGTGAGCATCTGCCCGTAGTCGTACCGAATTCCGCTGCCCAGCCCGGCCACCGGCGCGGCCAGCACGAGCACGTTCTTGACCCATTGCCTCGGGCGGATGGCCTTGATCACCCCGGCGACCAGGTTGGTCGGTGGTCCGGCCACCACTTCCTCAGTTTCCTCGGTCATTCTCACCTCTTACAACCTCTTGCACCTGTCCCACGCGGCGCGCGAACGCCGCGATGACGGCACCCAGCGCGATCCCGCAGGCCACGTCGCTGGGATAGTGCACACCCAGCAACATCCGCGACAACGCCATCGGCGGCACCACGACCGCGGGCAGCGGCAGACCGGTGATCCGGCCCATCAGAATCGCGGCGGCAGTGGTGGAAGTGGCGTGTGCGGACGGAAAACTCAGCTGGCTGGGTGTGCCGACGTTCACCACGACGGCCGGGTCATGCGGCCGCTTGCGCCGCACGATCCGCTTGACGACGACGGCGGCGGCGTGGGCGACGAACGCTCCGGCCCCGGCCGCCAGCCAGTCCCGGCGCCGCGTCGGCGAAAGGGCCGCGCCGAGCAGGGCGACGGCCACCCAGCCGATGCTGTGCTCGCCGAAGTGGGACAGCGCGCGCGCCACCGGTAGCGCTCCGGGGCGATCGCCCAGTGCCGCCTGGACGGCGACCAGCGCGGCCACCTCACCGCGCGGCGCCTCTGCAGCAGCGGCCTCAGGCATGTTCTGCAGCTGGCAGCAACGCCGTCTCCCACTTCTGCTTGCTGGACAACACCGGCAGCGCGTCGCGGTACGTGTTGCGCATCTCATCGAACCGGCTGAGCAGCTGACGCTGACGGCGTAGCGATTCGAACAACAGCGAGAACATCTTTCGCCGATCCCGCTGCCGGTAGACCACGCCACACCCGTCGGCCGTCGTCACCGTCACGCCATCAACCGTGCACAGCCGGAACCAGCGCGCATCCTGGGTCGCCACGTTGTACTCCGGGCTCCCGTGGGCATCGGTGTCGGCCTTGGTCATGTTGTGCAGGATTCCGCGGGCCAGCCGGTAGCCGATCGACACCGGGTTCACCGGCGGCTTCATCGCCTTGCTTGGGTAGCGCGGCTGCGGCAGTTCGCTCGCCGCCGGCAGCACCACCGCGTCCGGGTATTCCTTGCGCAGGCGATGCACCTCGGGCAACGCGGATTCCAGGATCGAGAAGATGTGCTCGGGCCCGGCGAGGAAGTCATCGATTGCCCGGTTCTGGATAGCCACCGTCGAATACTCAAGGCAAGCAAGGTGTTTCAGCGTTGCCTTGAGGTGGCTGCGAACCAACCCGGTGATGTCACCGTCCCAGTGCAGCGCGGCGACCACCAGCCGGTTGCGCAGGTGGAAGTAGGCCTGCCAGTCGATGGCGTCGTCCTTGTCGCTCCAGGCCATGTGCCAGATCGCCGCGCCGGGCAGCGTGACGGTCGGATACCCGTGCTCGCCGGCGCGCAGACCGTATTCGGCATCGTCCCATTTGATGAACAGCGGCAGCGGCTGGCCCAGCTCCTCGGCGACCTGCCGCGGGATCATGCACGTCCACCAGCCATTGAAGTCGACGTCGATGCGACGGTGCAGCAGCGCGCTCCGAGGATTCTTGTCGCTCAACGGGAATTCGGCGAAATCGTGATCGTACTCGGCGTGCGGCGCGGCGGTCCACATGAAGTTCGACTGGTCGACCACCTCGCCCATGATGTGCAGGTGTGACGGCTCCTGCAGGTTGAGCATTTGACCGCCGATGAGCATCGGCGTCTTGGCGAAACGGTGCATCGCCAGCACCCGCAGGATCGAGTCCGGCTCGATGCGGATGTCGTCGTCCATGAACAGGATCTGTTGGCAGTCAGTGTTTTTCAGCGCCTCGTACATCACCCGGCTGTAGCCGCCGGAACCGCCGAGATTGGGCTGGTTGTGGATCGACAGGCGATCGCCCAGACCCGCCGCCGCCGCCGGGAAGTCCGGGTGATCGCGCACCTTGCGGACGCCCTGGTCCGGGACGATCACCGCACCAATCACCTCGTCCACCAAGGGATCTGCGGTGAGGTCGGCGAGCGCGTTGACACAGTCGGCGGGACGATTGAACGTCGGGATGCCGACGGCGATGTTGGCCGGTACCGGAGCGGGCTCGGTCGCATACCAGCCGCCGCTCACCAAGTTGACCGCGCTGTCGGTGGTGATGTCGCACCAGATCCAGCCGCCGTCCTCGAACGGCCGCAGCGCCACCTCGATCTCGACGACGGCCGGCTGGTCGTCGGTGCCGACGAATTGGCGGCCCTCCACCGAGATCCGCACCCCGGTGGCCTTCGACCGGTACACGTCGACGCGCCCGGTTCCGGTCAGCTCGACCCGCAGCACCACCGATTTGCAGATCGACCAGCGCCGCCAGTAGCTGGCCGGGAACGCGTTGAAGTACGTGGCGAACGACACCTCGGACTCTTTGCCGATCTCCAACGAGGTGCGGCTCGTCGCGTGCGCCCGCCGGGCGTTGGTCGTCGACTCCTCCAGATACAGCTTGCGCACGTCGAGCGGCTCGCCGGGACGCGGCAGGATGATCCGGGACAGCAGGCTCACGGCAGTCATCAGGCGCCACTCTCCCCCACAAGCGGGTGGAACCCCCACCTCATCGCTACCCCTCTCAATTCTTCGTCGGCGCGCATCGCGCGCCTTCCTCTTTGTTCTGGGTTTCCGTCAACGATGCGCCGTCTCGCAGGTGCGGCGCGAGGACGTTGTCGTACATATTCAGTGCGCTGGCGATGGCCATGTGCATATCGAGATACTGGTAGGTGCCCAGCCGGCCGCCGAAAAGTACCTTCGACGAAGCGGTTTCGGACTTCGCCCTGGCTCGATACGCGGCCAGCACGGCGCGGTCGGACTCGGTGTTGATCGGATAGTAGGGCTCGTCGTCGTCCTCGGCGAACCGCGAGTATTCCCGCATGATCACGGTCTTGTCGGCCGGATAGTCGCGCTCGGTGTGAAAGTGGCGGAACTCGTGGATGCGGGTGTAGGGCACGTCGGGGTCGTTGTAGTTCATCACCGGTGTGCCCTGGAAATCCCCGATGGGTAGCACCTCCAGCTCGAAGTCGAGGGTGCGCCAGCCCAGCCGGCCCTCGGCGTAGTCGAAGTAGCGGTCCAGCGGGCCCGTATAAACGACGGGGGCCGACCGGGACTCTTGGCGCAGCTGCTCGCGCACGTCGAACCAGTCGGTGTCCAGCCTGACCTCGATGCGGTCGTCGCTGGCCATGTTCTGCAGCCAGGCCGTGTAACCGTCGACGGGCAGACCCTCGTAGGTGTCGCTGAAGTAGCGGTTGTCGAAGGTGTAGCGCACCGGTAGCCGGGTGATGTTGGCGGCCGGGAGTTCCTTGGGGTCGGTCTGCCACTGCTTGGCGGTGTAGCCCTTGACGAAAGCCTCGTAGAGCGGGCGGCCGATCAACGAGATCGCCTTCTCCTCGAGGTTTTGCGCGTCGGCGGTGTCGATCTCAGAGGCCTGCTCGGCGATGAGCTTGCGCGCTTCGTCGGGGGTGAAGTACTTGCCGAAGAATTGCGACACCAGGCCCAGCCCCATCGGGAACTGGTAGGCCTGCCCCTTGTGCATGGCGAAGACCCGGTGCCGGTAGTCGGTGAAGTCGGTGAACTGCCGCACGTAGTCCCAGACCCTCTTGTTGGAGGTGTGGAACAGGTGGGCGCCGTATTTGTGGACCTCGATGCCGGTGTGCGGCTCGGCTTCCGAATAGGCGTTGCCACCGATGTGCGGGCGGCGGTCCACAACGAGTACACGCTTCCCGAGCTGGGTAGCCACGCGTTCGGCAATGGTCAGTCCGAAGAATCCAGAGCCGACGACGAAAAGATCGAAACGAGCGGTCATCGGTTGCTTAGGGTATCTGACCCCGTCGCCCTAACCCATTTGGCGAGGCCAGAGAGAGGCCCGGCCGTTTTATCCACGGCCGTTGGGGCGTCCGGGATCCGCGATCACAGTCCTGGTCGCAATTGCCTCACGATTCAATATCACCACTCTAGTAACAGGTCCCCCACTCGTACCATCGACTGTGTGTGGTTCCTGCCAGATAGGACCGGCGGGACCGCCGACACAAACACATAGTCAGATAGAGGAGACTTCCGTGCCGAACCGACGCCGACGCAAGCTCTCGACAGCCATGAGCGCGGTTGCCGCCCTGGCAGTGGCGAGTCCGTGCGCATACTTCCTTGTCTACGAATCGACGGCCGACAACAAAGCGCCCGAGCATCACGAGTTCAAGCAGGCCGCGGTGATGAGCGACCTGCCCGGCGAGCTGATGGGCGCGCTATCGCAGGGCCTGTCGCAGTTCGGGATCAACATGCCCCCGGTGCCCGCCTTGAACGGGGGTGCGACCACACCCGGTCTCGCCAGCCCCGGCCTGGGCACTCCAGGCCTCGGAACCCCCGGCCTGGGGACGACGGGCCTGACCAATCCGGGCTTGACGAGCCCCGGCCTGACGAGCCCCGGTTTGACGAGCCCCGGCCTGACGAGCCCCGGCCTGACCAACCCGGGCATGGCGCCCATGACGCCCGGGCTCACCGCCCCGGGTGCGTTGCCGACCACCCCGGGCGCGGGGGTCGCGACCCCGGGCGCCGGGCTCAACCCGGCGCTTTCCAACCCCGGGCTGACCAGCCCGGCGGGGGTCGCACCGGGGCTGGGCAGCCCGACCCTGTCTCCGACCGAAGTTCCGATCGACTCCGGGGCCGGATTGGACCCGGGTGTCGGCGGCACCTACCCGATCCTCGGCGACCCGTCGACGTTCGGTAACGGTTCGCCCATCGGTGGCACCACCGGCCTGGGCGGTGGCTCGGGTTCCGGCGCCAGTGGCGGGCTGGTCAACGACGTGATGCAAGCCGCCAACCAGTTGGGCGCCGGTCAGGCGATCGACCTGCTCAAGGGCTTGGTGATGCCTGCGATCACGCAGGGCATGCAGGGCGGCGGGGCCGCGGGTGCCCTGCCGGGCGCTGCCGCAGGTGCACTGCCGGGCGCCGCGGGTGCCCTGCCGGGCGCTGCGGCGGGAGCTCTCCCGGCCGCCGCGGGTGCGCTGCCGGCGGCCGCCGGCGCGGTACCGGTACTGCCTCCGGTCTGACCTTTCGCAAACCCTCCACCAGACGGCACCGCAGAATCATCTGCGGTGCCGTCGATTTTTCCGAGGATTCGGCCTCGCCCAACCTCGTGTCGTCTCATAGATAACATCAGAAACACACGTAACATCGCCTGGTGTCTCGTAGTCGTGCCCCGACGATGTTGCTCACCGCCATCGCGGCGACCGTCGTCATCGTCTCGTGGGTGGGGGACACACGCGATCGCGGCACCTCCGGCCCGCCGCCGGAGCGCGGCACCCGACTCGTCGAGCAGCCGCTGGTGGGGCTGAGTGCCGGTGTCACGGTTCGCGAAATCAGTCAGGACACTCCTTTTTCTCTGGTCGCGCTGACCGGCGACCTGGCCGGCACGTCGACGCGCGTGCGCGCCAAGCGTCCCGACGGTTCGTGGGGACCCTGGTATCAGACCGAGTATGAAACCGCGGCGCCCGACCCGACGTCTCGAACGGGCGGTGACGACTCGGCGAGGTCAAACCACCCCGCCGGCGTCACGGAGGGGCCGCGCGGCACGGATCCCGTCTTCGTCGGCACCACGACGACGGTCCAGATCGCGGTCACCCGCCCGCTCGATGCGCCGGCGACCCTGGGGGCACCTCCCGCTGGCGGGGGACCGCCTCCGGCACCCCCGAGCGACAAGAGGGACTTGGGATACAAACCGGCATCCAGGGAACAGCCCTTCGGACAGAACATCTCCGCCGTCCTCATCTCCCCGCCGCAAGCGCCGGCGCAAACACAGTGGACACCGCCGTCCGGCGTGGTGATGCCCGGGCAAGCGCCCCCCATCATCAGCCGGGCGGAATGGGGCGCCGACGAATCGCTGCGATGCGGTAGCCCGCAGTACGACAACGGGATTCGCGCCGCGGTCGTCCACCACACCGCGGGCAGCAACGACTATTCCCCGCTGGAATCAGCCGGGATCGTCAAGGCCATCTACACCTATCACAGCAAGACGCTGGGCTGGTGCGACATCGCCTACAACGCGCTGGTCGACAAGTACGGCCAGGTGTTCGAGGGCAGCGCAGGCGGACTCGCCAAAGCGGTCGAGGCGTTCCACACCGGCGGATTCAACCGCAACACCTGGGGCGTGTCGATGATCGGCAACTTCGACGACGTGCCCCCGACACCGATCCAACTGCGCACCGTGGGCCGGCTACTCGGCTGGCGGTTGAGTATGGACGGCGTGGACCCCAAGGGCGCGGTGCAACTGGAGTCGGCCGGCAGCCACTACACCACTTTTCCGGCCGGCTCCATCGCGACGCTTCCGACCATCTTCACCCACCGCGACGTCGGGAACACCGACTGCCCTGGCAACGCCGCCTACGCGTTGATGGACGAAATACGGGATATCGCATCGCATTTCAACGACCCCCCGGAGGAGTTGATCGAGGCACTGCAGGGTGGCGCGATCTATGACCACTGGCAGGCGATCGGCGGGATGAACAGCGTGCTGGGTCCGCCGACCTCACCGGAAGACAGTGCCGCCGGTGACGCGCGCTTCGTCACTTTCGGCCGGGGCGCGATGTACTGGTCACCCGAGACGGGCCCTCAACCTGTCACCGGCGCCATCTACGACGCCTGGGGCTCTCAGAGCTACGAACGCGGGCCGCTCGGATTGCCCACCAGTGCGGAAATACAAGAACCACTGCAGATTACGCAGAATTTTCAGCATGGCACGCTGAACTTCGAGCGGCTGACCGGTAACGTCACCGAAGTCGTAGACGGTATCACGACGTCGCTGGCCACCCAATTACCAAGCGGCCCAACGGTACCGGCCGAACACTTCTCCCTGCCGACGCACCCGGCGGCGACCTGAGGCTAAAGCCACCAGCGTTCGAGCACCCGTCCCACCCCGTCGTCATTGTTGGCGGCGGTGACCTCGTCGGCGGCGGCCCGCACGTCGGGATGGGCGTTGCCCATGGCCACGCCATGGCCCGCCCAGCGCAGGATCGGCAGGTCGTTGGGCATGTCACCGAACGCCACCACCTCGTCGCGGGCGATCTCCAACGGCCTGGCGATCTCGTCCACACCGGTGGCCTTGCTGATCCCCAGCGGCACGATCTCGATCAGGCCGTTGTTGGTGGAGTAGGTGATGTCGCCCTCGATGCCGACGTGCTTGGCCAGTTCGGCAGCCATGTCGGAGCTGCGGGCCCCCGCCCGGCGGATGAGCAGCTTGATCGCCGGCGCACTGAGCAGGTCGTCGATCGACACCTCGGTGTTGTCCGGGTTCAGCCAGGCATGCTCGTAGCCCGGCGAGCTGATGAACTGAGGAGTCGCCGTGTCATGGGCGCGTTCGCCGATTCGCTCGACGGCCAGCCCCGCGCCGGGGATGACGCGAGTGGCCAGCTCCGCCAGTTCGGCCAGGGTGTCGACGGACAGCGTGCGCGTCGACACCACCCGGTCGGTCGCGGAGTCGTAGATCACGGCGCCGTTGGCGCACACGGCGATGGGGGCGAAGCCGAGCGCGTCGACCACGGGACGTATCCACCGCGGCGGGCGCCCCGTCGCCACGACGAACTGTGCGCCGGCGTCCACCGCGGCGCGGATGGCGTCGCGGGTGCGTGGCGTGATCTTTTCGTCGTCGTCGAACAGGGTGCCGTCGACGTCGCAGGCGATGAGCGTCGGCTTCATCGTCATCGGTCCCGACCGCTCAATGCAATCCGCTTTGGGTCTGCCCCGGTCGCGTGACGCCGTCGGTTCCGTATTTCTGCATCCGGTCCTGCAACTCCGACAACCGGATCGCTCGGGAATCGTCCTGGGTGGGCGCCGCACCGCCCAATCGGCGCGGCACCCAGAATTCGTCCTTCGGGTGCGGATATTCCTCCTGCACCCGGTACAGCAGGGTATTGAGCGCCTCGCGCAACACCGCGTTGAGTTGCTCGGGCGTGCCCAGCGGTGGCAGCGGCCGCCCGGCGACCACGGTGATCGGAACCTTGTTGCGCAGCACCTTCTTCGGATGGTCCTTGGGCCAGATCCGATGGGCGCCCCACACGATCACCGGGACGATCGGCACCTGGGCTTCCAGCGCCATGCGTGCCGCCCCGGTCTTGAATTCCCGCAGTTCGAAACTGCGGCTGATGGTGGCCTCGGGGTGCGTCCCGATCAGCTCGCCCTCGCGCATGCGCTGCACCGCCGCGTCGAAGGCGTCGTGTCCCGACTTGCGATCCACCGGGATCAGGCGGGCGTGCTTGATGACGTAGTTGACCGCCTTCACGTCGGCCATCTCCGCCTTGATCATGAAGTACGCGCGCCGCCGCCGCTCCCGGACGGCCAGCAGCGTGGGCAGCCAGTCCAGGTAGCTGGTGTGGTTCTGGGCCAGCAGGGCGCCGCCCCGCTCGGGGATGTTCTCGAGGCCCTGATAGGTGAACTTGGTTCCCTGCATGGCGACCATCGGCGGCACGATCCACTCGGCCAACCGGTAGAACCCCTCGGGCATTTCTTCTCCTTCGCCTACTGCGACGGGCGTTCGGCCTGTTCGGCGGCCTTCTTGGCCGATCGGGCGGCCGCCTCGTCGGCCTCGATCCGCGCGGCCTCCGCCCGGGTCGGGGCTCCTCCGCCCAGCCGGTGCGGCACCCAGTACGCCCCGGGATCGCTCGGATAGCGCTGTTGCGCCTGGTGCAGCAACGTGGTCATCGAGTCGCGCAGGGCAGCGTCGGTCTGCGCAATGTCTTCGCGCACCGGCAACGGTGCGCCTACCTGCACAGTGACAGGTATTTTGGCTCGGCCCAGTTTACGTGGGTGGTCCTTGGTCCAGATTCGGTGTGCCCCCCAGACGATCACCGGGACGATGGGGACGTCCGCTTCGATGGCCATCCGGGCGGCGCCGGTCTTGAATTCCTTGAGCTCAAAGCTGCGGCTGATCGTGGCTTCCGGATACACGCCCACCAGCTCACCTTCACGGAGTCGCTGCACGGCGATCGCGTAGGCGCCCGCGCCGGCGCCGCGGTCCACCGGGATGGCACGGGTGTGCTTGATCAGGAAATTGACCACTTTCACCCGCTGCATCTCGGCCTTGATCATGAATCGCAGGCGTCGTTCCCGCCGGTGTACGGCCAGGGCGGCCGGCAAGAAGTCGACATAGCTGGTGTGGTTGATCGCCACCACGGCGCCGCCCCGCTCGGGAATATGCTGCTCGCCGCTGTAGGTGATCTTGGTGCCGGTGGCCGCCACAACCAGTTGGGCCAGAAGCTCCAGCGCGCGGAAGGTCGGCTCCACCATCGATCACTACTCCGGCGCCCCTGTGGACTTCGCACGACGAGCCGCCCGCGCGGCTGCCTCCTCAGCTTCCAACCGGGCGGCCTCCGCCAGCGAAGGGGCGCCCCCGCCCAACCGGTGCGGCACCCAGAACTCCCCGGCAGGATGCGGTCCGTACATCTCCTGCGCGCGTTCCAGCAGGTGCTGCATCCGGGAGCGCAGCAGGCCCCTCAATTCCTCGATGGCCAACGTCGGCTCAATCGGCTCGCCCACCAGCACGATGATCGGCACCTTCGGCCGCCACAGCTTCTTCGGGTGGTCCTTGGTCCAGATGCGCTGGGCGCCCCAGACGATCACCGGGACGATCGGTACCCCGGCCTCGACCGCCATGCGGGCGGCCCCCGATTTGAACTCCTTGATCTCGAAGCTGCGGCTGATGGTGGCTTCGGGATAAACCCCGACCAGCTCACCGTCTTTCAGGTGCCGGACGGCGGCCTCGTAGGAGGCGGCCCCGTCTTGCCGATTCACCGAGATGTGCCGCAGGCTGCGCATGATCGGCCCGGTGACCTTGTGGTCGAACACCTCCTGCTTGGCCATGAATCGCACCTTGCGACCCAGGCGCTGCTTGTAGGCGGGCAACCCGGCGAAAGTGAAGTCCAGGTAGCCGGTGTGGTTGATCGCGATGACCGCACCGCCGCTTGTCGGTAGGTTCTCCACGCCCGCGACCGTGATCTTCAGGCCCTGCACGCGCCATACCAAGCGGGCCAGTGCAATGACAGTCCCGTAAACCGGTTCCACAGCTCATCAGCCTAGTGCTCCGGACCGCGCGGTGGCCCCCGGTGCCGAAAATCCGCACCGCCGGCCCGGGACCAGCCGGCTGCGGCACCGAGCCCGACCCGGTGCCTCGCGCTAAGCTCGGGGACTGAAAACCGTCATCGTCGGCCGAGACCGAATCGGTCCACCAGCGTTCCGCGGAAAGGCATTAGTGCAGGTCACCAGCGTAGGCCACGCCGGATTCTTGATCGAGACCCAGGCAGGCAGCATCCTTTGCGACCCCTGGGTCAATCCCGCCTACTTCACATCCTGGTTCCCGTTCCCGGACAACAGCACGCTGGACTGGGACAGCTTGGGCGCCTGCGACTACCTGTATGTGTCGCACCTGCACAAGGATCACTTCGACGCGAAGAACCTGGCCGAGCACGTCAACAAGGACGCGACCGTCCTGCTGCCGGAATTTCCGGTGCCAGATCTGCGAAATGCATTGCAGGAATTGGGCTTTCACCGATTCTTCGAGACCAGCAATTCGGTCAAGCATCGGGTCGAGGGCCCCAAGGGCGACCTCGACGTCATGATCATCGCCCTCCGGGCCCCCGCCGACGGCCCGATCGGCGATTCGGCACTGCTGGTTTCCGACGGCGCGACAACGGTTTTCAACATGAACGACGCCCGCCCGGTCGACCTGGACGTGCTGGCGTGCGAGTTCGGGCACATCGATGTGCACCTGCTGCAGTACTCCGGGGCCATCTGGTACCCGATGGTCTACGACATGCCCGCCCGCGCCAAGGAGTCGTTCGGCGTCCAGAAGCGGCAGCGGCAGATGGACCGCGCCCGCCAATACCTCGCCCAGGTCGGGGCGGCGTGGGTAATCCCCTCAGCGGGCCCGCCCTGCTTCCTGGATCCGGAGTTACGCCACCTCAACGACGACCACGGGGATCCAGCCAACATCTTCCCGGATCAAATGGTGTTCCTGGACCAGATGCGCACGCACGGGCACGACGGCGGCTTGCTGATGATCCCCGGATCCGCCGCCGACTTCACCGGATCCACCCTGCATTCGCTGCACCACCCGCTGCCCACCGACGAGGTCGAGGCCATCTTCACCACGGGCAAGGCCGGCTACATCGCCGAGTACGCCGAGCGGATGGCGCCCGTCGTCGCCGCGGAACGGGCCAGCTGGGCCCCCGCGGCCGGGGAGCCGCTCCTGGAACCGCTGCGTGCCCTGTTCGAGCCGATCATGTCGCAAAGCGACGAGATCTGCGACGGGATCGGCTACCCCGTCGAACTGGTGCTCGGCCCCGAGACCGTGATCCTGGACTTCCCGAAACGGGCGGTGCGGGAGCGGATTCCGGATGAGAAGGTCCGCTACGGCTTCGAGATCGCGCCGGAGTTGGTGCGCACCGTGCTGCGCGATCACGAGCCGGACTGGGTCAACACGATCTTCTTGTCCACCCGCTTCAGGGCATGGCGCGTCGGCGGCTACAACGAATACCTCTACACCTTCTTCAAGTGCCTGACCGGCGAACGGATCGCTTACGCCGACGGCTGGTTCGGCGAAACCCACGACGACTCGGCGTCGGTCACACTGGATGGCTGGGAGATTCAGCGCCGTTGTCCACACCTCAAGGCTGACCTCTCGAAGTTTGGTGTGGTGGAAGGAAACACGTTGACCTGCAACCTGCATGGGTGGCAGTGGCGATTGGACGACGGGCGCTGCCTGACCGCACGGGGACACCAACTGCGGAGCCGCCGGGCGTGAACGACTCCTACGGCTCCTACGATGACGGCCTGGTTCAGCTGGATCGCGCGGCGATCACGCTGCGCCGCTACCACTTTCCGTCGGGCACATCGAAGGTCATCGCGCTCGACACGATCCGCGGGTACAAAGCCGAAAAGCTGGGGCTTTTCACGCAGCGGTTCCGGGTTTGGGGCAGCTCGGACTTTCGCCGCTGGCTTCCCCTGGACGTGCAACGGCCGCTGCGGTCGACGTTGATCACCCTGGACGTGCCGGGGACCTGGCCCACCCCCGCGTTCACGCCGGCGCGCGCGGACGAGTTCACCGCGTTGCTCGACGAATTGCTGAGCTCGCGCGGTTAGCGGCCGCTCAACGGTCCCGATCGGCGAGCGCCTGCCGCGCCGCGTTGTAGCCCGGGATGAACGTGATCCCGGGCCCGCCGTGGCAGCCCGCGCTACCCAGGTACAGGCCGTCGATCGGGATCGGCTGGCCCAGGAAACCCCTCGGGCCGGGCCGGTTGGGGCCTATCTGGTTCGCATTCAACAGGCCGTGGCAGTAGTCGCCGCCCGGCGCGCCGAACATCACACCCATGTGCTTGGGCGTGAAGGTGGTGTGCCGGATGATGCTGCGTTCGAAATTCGGTGCGAGACGGGTGATCTTGTCGATCACCCGCTGACCCATTTCGATCTTCGCCTGCCCGTAGCTTGCCCTGTTTGGGTCGCCCTCGATCGGGAAGAACAACGCGAACGCGGACGCGGCGTGCTTGCCCTCCGGGGCGAGGTCCGGATCGTTCTGCGAGGGGATCTGCAAGACCACCGTGGGGTCGGCCGGAACGATCCCGCGCCGAGCGTCCTCCCATTGCTGCTGGACTTCCTCCGGCGTGCAGAACAGGCC
Source organism: Mycobacterium sp. (assembly GCF_025933915.1). GTDB lineage: Bacteria > Actinomycetota > Actinomycetes > Mycobacteriales > Mycobacteriaceae > Mycobacterium. The sequence goes on along the minus strand of NZ_JAICZA010000007.1, from coordinate 27,338 downwards.
GATCGAGGCCTGCATGGCCGGCTCGTTGAGGGCCTCGTACGGCGGGGCGAAGGCGGGGGCCTCGTCCAGCGCGAAGTGCATCTGTAAATAGCTGCCGCGGTGGTCGATGCGCGCATAGCGTTCCCGGATGTCGGCGGGCAGCGCGCCCGGGTCGATCATCTCGTTGAGGGTGATGTCCGGGGCGATGCCGGAGACGACGATCGGGGCGTTCAGGGTCTCGCCCGCCTCGGTTCGCACCCCGGTCACCCGCCCGTCCGCGACGAGGATCTCGGTCACCTTGGTGCGCAACCGAACTTCGCCGCCGTGGCTCTCCAGCACGTCGCACAGGTGCGCGGTGAGCGCGCCGATGCCACCGCGCAGCTTCTTCATCTGCATGGTGTCGCCGTCGGGAACGCCGAGGCCGAAGGCGAGCGCGGCCGCGCTACCCGGCGTAGACGGGCCGCGGTACAGCGTGTTGACGGCCAGCACGGTCATCGAACCGCGCAGCGCGCCATGCTTCTCGCGGTCCGGCAGATACCGGTCCAACACGTCGGTGACCGAGCCGAACAACATGTCATCGATCGCCGCGCGCTCGAATTCGTTTGTGGCGCAGGCGTACATCTGGTCGATGCTCTTGGGCGGTGTTCCGGCTTCGAACCGGCCCAGCGCGCGTGTCGGGCCTTGGCTCCACGCCATCAGCCCCGCCATTCCGTTGACGGCGTCGGCCCCGTGCACCTCGTTGAGGTGGGTGAACAGCTTGATGGGGTCGCTGTACTGGACCAGCGGATCGTCACCGACGCCGCGCACCGCCACCGACATCACGTCCAGCTCGATCGTCGGGATGGTGTCCAGGCCCAGCTCGTCGACGACCACCTGTGACGTCGGGAACTGCACCGAGCCGGCGATCTCGAACCGGTACCCGTCGAAAAGCTCCACGGTGGAAGCCATCCCGCCCGCGTAGAGCTTGGGATCCAGGCACACCGTCCGCAGTCCGGCCTTGGCCAGCAGCACGGCCGCGGTCAGCCCGTTATGTCCTGCTCCGATAACGATCGCGTCATAACCAGTCATGTCCTGCCCTCCGAAAAGGAGGCTCGCACGACGGTCAAGTTTTGTCAATTATGACGAAACTTGACGCGTTGTCGCGGTGATCCAGGAGTCGGTGATCCCCGCTCGCAGCGACTCCAGTGCCGCGTGGCACAACCGCGCGAGTTCGCCGAGAGACCGGTCGTCGCCGACCATCCAGACCTCCATCGCGCCGAAGACGGCGGCGGCGATGCACCGCGCGGTCACCGCGGTGCGCACCCGCAGGTCCGCCGTCGGCTCCGCGGCGCCGTTGGTCCCGCGGCCACGCCGTTGCAACTGTGCCGCGATGGCGTCGGCGAAGTCGGCCTGGACCTCCCGGATGTGGCGGACGATGCGGCCGGGGTCGAGCTCGCCTTGGCGCAGTGCGGCGATCTTGGTGACCGCGTCGACGTCATACGGGAACGAGAAGATGGCCGACTGCACCGAGTCGATGATCGGTTCGTCGGCCGGCCTGGCGTCCAGGGCCGCGCGAAACCAGTGCAGCCCGGTGTAATCGGCGAACAACAGATCGTGCTTCGAGCTGAAGTGGCGATAGAACGTCCGCAGCGACACTCCGGCGTCGGCGGCGATCTGTTCGGCCGACGTGTCTTCGACGCCCTGGGCCAGGAATCGCACCACGGCGGCCTGGCGCAACGCTTCGCGAGTGCGTTCGCTGCGCACCGTCTGAGCGGGCCTGACCATCTCAGTAACGTATCAAGACATCGGATTTGTCATTCGACTTGTTGTGTCAATATTGACAAAACTTTGGGGCGCGGGTGAGACTGCGCCCATGGTCTCGCTACTCACTCACGCGGTGCTCGGACTGGCGGTCATCACCTGGATCGTCCGGTCGAACTCAAAGGTCTTCGCCCGGCCGGCCAACGGCCCATTCTTTTCGCCGATGGAAATCGTGTACTACGTCGTCGGCATCGTCTCCGTCGCGCTCGGCTGGTACTTCAACATCACCTTCGTGCACGAGTACTCGCACGGATCCACCAATCCGCTCTGGGGCGAACACGGAAGCTGGGCCGAGTACATCAAGCTGATGTTCACCAACCCGGCCGCCAGCTCGGCCAGCCAGGACTACACGATCGCGAATGTGATTCTGCTGCCGATCTTTACGATCGTGGACGGCTACCGGCGCGGACTGCGCCACCCCTGGCTGTACTTCGTGTCGAGCCTGTTCACCAGCTTCGCGTTCGCGTTCGCGTTCTACTTCGCGACGATGGAACGCCAGCGCCGGCACGAGCAGGACCGCGCGACGGTAAACGCCTAAGGCTCCAGCACTTCGGTGCCGACGAATGGCACCAGCGCCTCGGGAACCCGCACACTGCCGTCGGGCCGCTGGTGGTTCTCCAGGATCGCCACGAGCCAGCGGGTGGTACCCAGCGTGCCGTTGAGCGTGGCCGCGGTCTGTGGCTTGCCGTTCTCGTCGCGGTAGCGGGTGGTCAGCCGGCGCGCCTGGAACGTGGTGCAGTTCGACGTCGACGTCAGCTCGCGGTAGGCCTGTTGCGTCGGAACCCACGCCTCGCAGTCGAACTTGCGGGCGGCCGACGAGCCGAGATCGCCTGCGGCCACGTCGATCACCCGATACGGCACCTCGATGCGCGCCAGCATCTCGCGCTGCCAGCCCAGCAGCCGCTGGTGTTCGGCCTCGGCCTCGTCGGGCGTGCAGTAGACGAAGCCTTCGACCTTGTCGAACTGATGCACCCGGATGATGCCCCGGGTGTCCTTGCCGTAGCTGCCCGCCTCGCGGCGAAAGCACGACGACCAGCCCGCGTACCGCAGTGGGCCACCGGACAGGTCCAGGATCTCGTTCCAGTGGTAGCCGGCCAACGGCACCTCCGAGGTGCCCACCAGGTAGAGGTCGTCGGCCTCGACCCGGTAGATCTCGTCGGCGTGCGCGCCCAAAAATCCGGTGCCGGCCATCACCTCCGGGCGCACCAGCACCGGCGGGATCATCGGGGTGAATCCGTTCTCGACGGCCAGCCGCAGCGCCAACTGCAGCAGGCCGAGCTGGAGCAGCGCCCCCTGACCGGTGAGGAAGTAGAACCGCGAGCCGGACACCTTGGCGCCGCGCTGCATGTCGATCAGACCCAGCGACTCGCCTAGCTCCAGGTGGTCCTTGGGGTTGTCGATCGCCCGGGGCTCACCGACGATGTCGAGGACGGCGAAGTCGTCCTCGCCGCCGGCCGGAACGCCGTCGATGACGACGTTCGAGATCGCCATGTGCGCCGCGGTGAACTTCGCCTCCGCATCGGTCTGGGCGGTCTCGGCGGCCCTTACCTGCTCGGCCAGTCCCTTCGCGCGCGCCAGCAACGCCGGGCGCTCGTCGGGCGACGCGGCACCCACGCTCTTGCTGGCGGACTTCTGTTCGGCCCGCAGCGCGTCGGCGGACGAGATCGCGGCCCGGCGCGCGGCGTCGGCCGACAGCAGGGCGTCCACCAACGTCGGGTCTTCACCGCGGCTGAGTTGGGAGCGGCGCACGGCGTCGGGGTCTTCCCGGAGCAGCTTCAGGTCGATCACGGCCCTGAGACTACTTTCACCGGCTCCGGCCGCCGGGCGGAGCGTCCGCCCTTCGCCGGCCCAGGACTCACATCCGTAACTTTTGTCACGCGCCTCAGGTGGTCCTGTCAGAATGGAGCCGATGTCGCAAGCGCCCGAGAAGGAACTTTCGGAAGGCCCCGCAGTCGAGACGCCCGCCGCCTCGGCCGATGGGCCGTCCGCACAGCGGTCGCCCGCCTTCTTGTGGCCGCGCAGCCTGCAGGCCCGGGCGACCAGGCGGGCGCTGCTGCTGACCGCGCTCGGCGGCCTGTTGATCGCCGGGCTGGTCACCGCCATCCCGGTGGGCACCGGATCGGGACGGCTCCTCGACAGCAGCCCCGTGCGCAGCACCGGGGCCAAGAGCGACGCCGCCCTCAACCGCGCCTCCCGCGGGGAATGCCTGATGTGGCCCGACACCACCCCGGAGTCGGCGAAAATCGTCGACTGCGGCGATGATCACAAGTTTGAAGTCGCCGAATCCATTGATATGCGGACGTTCCCGGGCTCCGAGTACGGGCCCAGCGCCGCGCCCCCGACGCCCGCCCGCATCCAGCAGATCACCCAGGAACAGTGCGAGGCCGCCGTCCGTAATTATCTGGGACTCAAGTTCGATCCGAACAGCAAATTCACGGTCAGCCTGCTGTGGCCCGGCGACCGCGCCTGGCGCCAGTCCGGCGACCGCCGCATGCTGTGCGGCCTGCAACTGCCCGGCATGAACAACCAGCAGCAGCCGTTCAAGGGCAAGGTCGCCGACGTCGACCAGTCCAAGGTCTGGCCGGCCGGCACCTGCCTGGGGATCGATCCGGCGACCAATCAGCCGACCGATGTGCCGGTCGACTGTGCGGTCCCGCACGCGATGCAGGTCACCGGCACGGTCAACCTGGCCGAGAAGTTTCCCGACGCCCTGCCCGCCGAGCCGGACCAGGATGGCTTCATCAAGGATTCGTGCACCAAGATGACGGACGCGTACCTGGCGCCGGTCAAGCTGCGCACCACGACCCTGACGCTGATCTATCCCACGGTGCCGCTGTCCAGCTGGACGGCCGGCAGCCGCGAGGTGGCCTGCAGCATCGGCGCGACGCTGGGCAACGGGGGCTGGGCCACCCTGCTGAACAGCGCCAAGGGCCAGCTGCTGATCAACGGCCAGCCCCCGGTACCGCCCCCCGACATTCCCGAAGAGCGGCTCACGATCCCGCCGGTTCCGCTCCAGGTCCCGGCGCAGGCGCCGTCCGACCAGTCCGCCGCCCCGCCGGAGATCCCGCCCAACAATCAGCACCTCCCCGGGCAGCAACCGGTGGTGCCGCAGCCCCAGCAACCCCAGCAACCCCAGCAAGCCCCCGAACAGCAGGCTCCCGTCCAGCAAGCGCCGCAGCCGCCGCCGGCGGACAACGGCGCACCGCCCGCGAACCCCGCACCCGAGGCACCGCCGCCCCCGCCGCCCCCGCCGGCCGAACCCCCACCGGGGGGCTAGCGGGGTGTCCGTGCGGATGGATCCGCAGCGGTTCGACGAACTGGTCTCCGACGCCCTCGACCTGATACCGCCCGAGCTGGCCGCTGCGATGGATAACGTCGTCGTCCTCGTCGAAAGCCGCCATCCCGAGGAAGCCGAACTGCTCGGACTGTACGAGGGGGTGGCGCTGACCGAACGCGACTCCGACTACTCCGGTGCGCTGCCGGACGCCATCACCATCTACCGCGAGGCGCTGCTGGACGCGTGCGAGTCCGAGGCCGAGGTCGTCGAGGAGGTGGCGATCACGGTGATCCACGAAATCGCTCACCACTTCGGCATCGACGACGACCGGCTGCACGAACTGGGCTGGGCCTGACTGGGCGCGGCGTCCCGGATTTGTCCGCGGCGGGTGCTATGAACTCACTTATGAGCACTGACTGCCGCGACTGCCGGGCAGGCTTAGATCACTGTCACGGCACCATCATTCGCCACGCACTGCACCGGTCGGAGTGCACCGAGCCGGACTGCTTCAGCCCCGAATTGTTGCCGCACGCCTTCGTCATCGATTGCGACGCCGTCGGCTGTGCCTGCACCGAAGTGGTCGCGCTGGCCGTCTGATCGAGGTGTCAGCCCATCGGGTCGGTGCTTGACCGCACCGCGTCCGCGACCGGGGTCGCCTCGGCCTCCGGATAAAAAGGCGGCGTCAACGTTCCCCAGCGCACGCAACTCCACCGCCCGTCGGTGACGGGGCTCAAGGCCACCGATTCGGTGTTGTCGAGATGATTGTCCAGCGCGAAGTCGGCCTCCACGCCGGCCAGCACGGCGGCGGCCAACCGGATCGCCGCGCCATGGCTGATGACCACGATGTCACCGTGGAAGTCGTCGTCGTCGAGGTAGCGCAGGCGCAGGTCGGTGAGCACCGGCACGTAGCGGTCCAACACGTCGCTGCCGGTTTCGCCACCGGGTAGCGCCACATCGAGCTCGCCCCGATGCCAACGGTCGTAGATGGCATTGAACTCCGCGACCGCGTCGTCGTCGTTGCGGTCTTCCAGCCGGCCGACCTGCACCTCATGGATGCCGGGCATCTCGATCGCGGACATCGCGAGCTGGCCCGCGATCACCGCCGCGGTCTGCGAGGCCCGGGTGGCCACCGAGTGCGCGAGCATCGCCGGGTGGCCCGACCCGCGGGCGAACGCCCGAGCCTGGTCGCGGCCCAGCGGTGTCAGTTCCGCCCCGGGCGGACGCGTGTCGAGCCGGCGCTCGACGTTTCCGTAAGACTGGCCGTGCCGCACCAGGATCAAGCGCCCGCTCACCGGTGCGACCCCCCGGCGGGCTCTTCGGGCTTTCCGTCCCGCACCCGCGCCAGCCAGCGCAACGCCTCCTCGGCGGACGGCGGCAGCGCCCCGGCGGGGGAGCCGGTGGGCCAAGATCCCAGGTATCTCACATCGGCACAACGACGGTGCAACGCCTTGAGTGCCTCGGCGACGGCGTCGTCGTCGATGTGCCCCACGCAATCGGCGAAAAACCGGTAGGTGCCGAGTCCGGTTCTGGTCGGCCGGGATTCGATTCGGGTCAGGTCGATGCCCCGGATGGCGAACTCGGCGAGCGCGGCCAGCAAGGCGCCGGGCGCGTTGTCGATCCGCAGTACCACCGATGTCCGGTCGGCGCCAGTGCGGGCCGGTGCGGGCCCGGGCAGCCCGACCAGAACGAAGCGGGTGCGGGCGTTGGGTTCGTCGACCACACCGTCGGCCAGGGTGTCCAGCCCCCAGTGGGTGGCGGCCAGTGGCGAGGTCACGGCGGCGTCGACCCGCCCCTCGGCCACCTGCTGAGCGGCGTCGGCATTGGAGTACGCCGGCCGCAGTTCGGCATCGGCCAGGTTGGCGGCCACCCACTGCCGCACCTGAGCCGCCGCCACCCCGAAGGCCGCCAACGTGTGCACGTCGGCGGCCCGGAGTCCCGCTTTGACGACGATGCTGAACGCGACGTCCAGCGTCGTCTCGGCGAAGACCTGCAGCGGCGAACCTATGGCCAGGCTGTCCAGGGTTGGGGTCACCGAACCGTCGATCGAGTTCTCGATCGGGACGCATGCGTAGTCGGCGGCGCCGTCGCGCACCGCGTCCAACGCCGCGGAGGTGCTGTCGACCGGCGACGGCTGCACGCCGTCGGGCCCCCGTTCGGGAACCAAACCGGCGGCGGTGATCTGTCGCAGCGCCGCCTCGGTGAAGGTCCCTGCCGGACCGAGGTAAGCGATGCGGGCCACGTCCCAACCCTAGCGGCGCGCAGGACAGAAAACCCTTGCGACGCCACCCGGCATAAGTTAACTTAGGCTTACCTAATCAAAGGATGAGAATAGTGTTACCGCTGAGCTGCCACGCCCCGACCACCGCCGAACGGATTCGCAGCGCGTGCGCGCGCGCCGGCGGCGCACTCCTGGCGATCGAGCATGACGACCCGGTCCCCACGCCCGTACACCACCTGATGGACAACGGCTCCTTCGCGCTGGCGCTTCCCGTCGACCGGGAACGCGAGCGGCCCGTCGCGGGATCCCCAGCGCTGCTGGAGCTGACCGATTACGCGCCGCTCCCGCTGCGCGAACCGGTCCGTTCGCTGGTGTGGGTGCGCGGGTGCCTGCGGGAGGTGCCCGCGGCGGAGATCCTCACCACGCTCGACGCGGTCGCCGCCGAATGCCCGAATCCGGCACTGCTGGGAGTCGACACCCCGAGGTGTGCGCCCTCCGGTGCGGGAGAGCAGCGGTACACGCTGCTGCGGCTCGAGATCGCGTCGGTCGTGGTCACCGATGCGACCGGCGCGGAGCCGGTCACCGTGGACGATCTTCTGGCGGCCCGGCCCGACCCGTTCTGCGCGCTCGAGTCGAGCCTGTTGTGGCATTTGGACACCGCCCACAGCGACGTCGTGGCGCGACTGGTCTCCCGGCTGCCCGCGCCGCTGCGGCGCGGGCAGGTGCGGCCGTTGGGCCTCGACCGCTACGGTGTGCGGTTCCGCGTCGAGGGCACCGACCGAGACCACGACGTCCGGCTGCCGTTCCACAAGCCGGTGGACGACATGACCGGACTGCGCCAGGCCATCCGAGTGCTGATGGGGTGCCCCTTCATGAACGGGTTGCGGGCGCGCGGCTAGCCCTGCGACGATGCAGCCCGCGTAGCGGGGTGAGGAGGAGTAGGGCAATTGGCCTAGCCCTGCGACGATGCAGCCCGCGTAGCGGGGTGAGGAGGAGTAGGGCAATTGGCCTAGCCGAGATCGCGGCGAACCGGCGCGGCGGGCGCCGGCCACGTACGTTAGCCGGGTGAACGGCGACCGCGCACCGCAGCGTCGGCGGCCCGCACGGCGGGGCCCACCGGTCCCACCGCGCCGCGAGCCGCCCCAGGTGATTCGCCGCGCGGGCGCCCCGCCGCCGTCGCCGACCGCGGAGACCCAGCCGCTGCAGCGGCCGACGCCGCAGGCCCCCGCGGCCGTCCCCCCACCACCGCGACAACCCCCACCACCACCACGCGCGCCGAAGGCGTCCCGCCGGCGGCGCCGGTGGGTCCGAACGGTGCTCTCGGCCCTGCTGGTGGGCGTGCTGCTGGTCGGCGCCGGCGTCGTCACCGGGGCCGTCTGGTTCGACACCAAACTGCACCGCGAGCGGGTGCTCGCCGAGTATCCCGAGCGCCCCGGGCCCGGCCGCGGCACCAACTGGCTGATCGTCGGCTCGGACAGTCGTCAGGATCTCAGCGTCGAGCAGCAACAGGATCTGGCCACGGGCGGCGACATCGGCGATGGTCGAACCGACACGATCCTGCTGGTTCACGTGCCGGGCGTCGGGTCCGCGGTTCCGGCGACGATGGTGTCGATACCGCGCGACTCCTATGTGCCGATCCCGGATCACGGCAAGGACAAAATCAACGCCGCGTTCGCGATGGGCGGCGCGCAATTACTGGCCCGCACGGTGGAAAAGGCGACCGGCTTGCGCATCGATCACTACGCCGAGATCGGGTTCGGCGGGTTCGCCGCCGTGGTGGATGCGCTCGGCGGGGTGACGGTGTGCCCGAAGGCACCGGTCAGCGACCCGTTAGCCGGCATCGACCTGCCGGCCGGCTGCCAGACCCTCGACGGTCGCCACGCCCTCGGATACGTCCGGACGCGGGCCACCCCGCGGGCGGATCTGGACCGGATGGCCAATGAACGCCAGTTCGTGGCGGAGCTGCTGCATCGTGCCGGCAGCCCGGCGGTGTGGCTCAACCCGTGGCGCTGGTATTCGGTGCCCCGTGCCGCCGCTGACGCCCTGACCGTCGACCAGGATGACCACGCGTGGGATCTGGCCCGGCTCGGCTGGGCGTTGCGTGGATCCACCACCAGCGTCACCGTCCCGATCGGGGAGTTCACCAGCGGTGACGTGGGCGCGGTGGTGGTGTGGGATCACGATGAGGCAGCCCGGTTGTTCCAGGCGTTGGCCACCGACGCGCACGTGCCTCCCGCCGCGCGAGATGGCCAGCAGTAGCGGTCGAACTAGATGCTGACCTGGCCCGCGGAGTCGCCCCGCAGCCAGGCCTTGGTGCGGCCCGGGTGGTGAGTGGCCAGCCAGGCCACTCCGACGTCGCGGCAGAAATCGATGTCGTCGTACTCGTCGACGTTCCAGCAGTACACCGCCCTGCCCTGGGCGATGGCGCGGTCCGCCAGTTGCGGATATTCCTTCAACGTCAGCAGCGAAGGCCCGACGGCGGTGGCGCCGACGGCGGTGGGCGCGCCGCTGGTCAGGTAGCGAGCGGTCTTGCCCAGCAGCACCGTGGGCAGGAGCGGCGCGGCGCGCCGGATCCGCCAAATCGCGGACGCCGAGAACGACATCACCACCGCGCGGGAGCGGTCGGCGGAGGCGGGTGCGGCGATGCCGAAGCGGTGCAGCAACGCCAGAAGTTTGGTCTCCACCAGCGAGCCGTACCGGACGGGGTGCTTGGTTTCGATGAAAAGCTTCACCGGACGATGCCAATCCAGCACCAGCGAAACCAGCGCATCCAGCGTCAGCAAACTGGTATCGCCGTGGGCGCCGTCCTCGCGCCAGCTGTCGTGCCACTCCCCGTACTCCAGCTCGCGCAGCTGAGCGAGGGTCATCGTGCTGACCAAGCCGGCTCCGGTGGAGGTCCGGTCCAGCCGGCGATCGTGCACGCACACGAGATGACCGTCGCGGGTCAACCGCACATCGCATTCCACGCCGTCGGCGCCCTCTTTGAGCGCCAGATCATAGGCGGCCAGCGTGTGTTCGGGGCGCGCCGCCGAAGCGCCGCGGTGGGCGACGACATAGGGGTGCCCGGCGAGCACCTCGTCGGCCCACGTCATATCCCTATGCTGCCGGTTCCTGCCCGTCGAACTCAACTGGGTCAGTCGAAGCCGGGGCCGCAGCCCCGTCGTCGGGAACCATGACCCAGCGGTGCGCGGGCCGCGCGACGGGTTTGCGATGGAATCCCTCGAAAATGCGGGTGGCGGCGGCCAGGGTGGCGGCGGCGAACAGGTAGGCGACGACCATCAGGGCGGTGTTGTTGGCGATGCCCTGGGCGTCGGTGACGAAGCTGGTCGCGATCGCCGAGATGGATACGGCGTAGCTGCAGATCCACGCGAGCCACCACTGCAGGATGGGCCGTCGCAGCCGGGCCCAGTGGTCCTCGAGCAGCGCCAGCTCGATCACATACACCGGGGCCCACAGCAGATTGGCCAGCGGCGCGACGCAGCCGGCCCACAGTGCCCGCGTGGAGCGCGGCTCGGGCAGGCCGTGATGGGCGAGCACGGCGGCGCGCCGCGCGATCATCCACCGGATCAGCACCACGCCGGAGGCGATCACCGCCGCGGCCGCGCCCACGCTGGCGAGCACGCCGAGCCAGTCGGCACCGATGGCCACCCACGAGTCCAGCAATGTGGTCCGGTTGATCACCAGCAGCGCATAGCGGACGACGTAGACGAGGGCGGCAATGCCGAGGACCAGCACGCTCACGAATGACGTGGTGCGGACGAGCTGCGCCGAGGGGCCCGGTGGCGCGGGCGCTTCGCCAGCGGCGGGCGCGGGCTCGACGCGGTCCGCCAATCCCCAGCGCGGCATCACCGGGTAGCGCGGCGTGGGCCCGAGGGGGCGCCGGCCGTGTCTGGCCGGCGGCGCCGCGCCGGGACGCACCGCGATCCAGCGATAACCGGGCGGCAGCCGCGGTGACGTGCGCTGCCACCCCGGAGCCGGGCGCGGTCCGGTTGGGGGCGGGGCGCCCGCAGTGCTCCATCGCGGGTCGGCCGGCGGCGACTCCGGTATGGGCACCATCAGGGCGCCGCGGCAGCGGGGACACCACTCGCGTTGCCGGTCGCGCACGTTCCAGCGGGTGCCGCACTGGGAGCACACCTGGATCACCGGACCAGACTAGCGCCGCGACGATGCGGGCCGCGGAGGAGCGGCGCGACGGCCGGGTATCGACGAGGCTCGCGCGGGTCGGGCAACGTATCGGCGCCCGCAGGCTATCCACAGTTTCCACAGGTTTATCCACACATGCCCGGGGGGTATACGAAGCCATCGCTACAGCCTCTGGCGCCAAGCCGTGATCTAACTGTGGATAAGGTCGCGGTGTTGTACTCATGTCATCGGCGGCCGGGAGCGGTCGCCGAGCGAAATGGATTGGCGGGCTAAGCACTCGCCCCGCAGCGCACCGGTAAGGGTCCCCGCTCCGTCGAACTTGACGCCGTACCTCGCCATCTGTCGCAAACCCGCAGCTCAGAGAATTATTTTTCAACCTCGCCACAAAGCGCTATGATCGCGTTCGCGAAAGTGTTTGTGACTCACCTCACTACGCGGGGTGAAGCGGGAAAGGCGATTGATGGCCACGCATTCGTTCGGTCCGGGCCCACCCGCCCCGTCGAACTCGTATTGCGGCTCGCCCGCGTGGAATCACAGCTACAGCGTCGCCGCGCTGCGCGCGGGATTGATCGCGTTGGCCTTGCTGGCGGTCCTCGCGGTCATCGTCTTGTTCTGAACGACCCCGAGCGGGTATCCGCCCCACGGCTCAACAGGGGCCGTCCTTGCGGTGTGCGCGGTCATGGAGCAGGGTTATCTACGATTGACCGCCGCGTGGCAGCCCGCGCGACTGGGCGGCCGATAATCACCGACGAATCCACCGAAGGAAAGGAACGCCGTGGCTGAATACACCCTGCCCGACTTGGACTGGGACTATGCAGCGTTGGAACCGCACATCTCAGGTCAGATCAACGAGATCCACCACAGCAAGCACCACGCCGCATATGTCAAGGGCGTGAACGACGCTCTGTCCAAGCTCGAAGAGGCCCGTGGCAACGAGGATCACGCTGCGATCTTCCTGAACGAGAAGAACCTGGCCTTTCACCTGGGTGGCCACGTCAACCACTCGATCTGGTGGAAGAACCTGTCGCCGGACGGCGGCGACAAGCCGACCGGCGACCTGGCCGCCGCGATCGACGACGCGTTCGGATCCTTCGACCGATTCCGCGCGCAGTTCAGCGCCGCCGCCAACGGCCTGCAGGGGTCGGGCTGGGCAGTGCTGGGCTATGACACCCTCGGCGGCAGGCTACTGACCTTCCAGCTCTACGACCAGCAGGCCAACGTTCCGCTCGGCATCATTCCGTTGCTGCAGGTCGACATGTGGGAACACGCCTTCTACCTGCAGTACAAGAACGTTAAGGCGGACTACGTCAAGGCGTTCTGGAACGTCGTCAACTGGGCAGACGTGCAGAAGCGCTACGCGGCTGCGACCTCGAAGACCCAGGGCCTGATTTTCGGCTGACTTTCATTTCGATCGGCGGGGGCGTCGCGCGGATTGCGCGGCGCCCCAGTCGTTTGTCCGGCCCAGAATGGCCGCATGTGAAATCTGGGATGCCACCGTGTCGCGTTGCATGAGGCCTAATCCGCAGGCATGCTTAATTATTCGAGCTACCAGTGTGGTTATTCCAGACGGAGGGGTCGCGCGGAGGTCGAGATGGAAACTGGGTCGGATCGGCCTATCGGGGTATCCCCGTTCCATTCGCGCGGTGCCCTGAAGGGCTTCGTGATCTCCGGGCGTTGGCCCGATTCGACCAAAGAGTGGGCCCAGCTGCTCATGGTCGCGGTGAGGATCGCGTCCCTGCCCGGATTGCTTTCCACCACAACGGTGTTCGGCGCCCGCGAGGAATTGCCCGACGAACCCGAGCCCGGAACCGTCGGCCTGGTGCTGGCCGAGGGCACGGTCTGCGGTGAATCAGCAATCCAGCCAGGCTATTTCTCGGACCATCAGCCCCCCGCGCTACTCATGCTGCATCCTCCGTCGGAGACAACGCCGTCGCTGCCCGAATGCACGGGGGCGGCATCGGGATGCGTATTACTGCCCGGACTGCCCTACCTGGGGCTGGAACACCGCGCGGCTTGGGTGGAGGCAGAAGCCGACGGCACCATCACCTCGATGGTGAGCCGAGTGGGCGTCGACCCGATCAGCCATCCCGACACGGCAATTCTGGCGATGCTTCTCGCCGCATAGCGAAAACGCGCAAACGAGTTCAGCACTCGAATCCGAGACGTCGCGAGGGTTCGCGAACGATGATTCGCGGTCCCGAAGGTGGCGTCGCCCCTCGCGCTCGCCGAGATGAGCGACAAGTCCGCCCCCCGCGCCGGCTAAGTTAACGACCCCTCGACCATCGGCGTCCGCCAGGCGAACGCGGGGGTTCCGTCGCGCTCTCCCCGGTCCCGTTTCGCACCCGGTAGCAAATGGCGTCCTAGATCGGGCCGGCGTGCCGGCCCGTTGCGGTGCAATCGCCCTGCACCGCCCGGGTGCTCACCGTGTCCCCCACGAGGATGCCCGCCCGCCACCTCGGGACCGGTGTCTGATTCTGCGGGTAACCTGTGAGTTCCATGGATTTTATGGACACCCCAGCGAATCAGTTAGACGCTCGTCAAGTGGGCAGATGGTGAGCGTCAGCTATGCCGGCCGGGAATCCTTCGGGGTTTGCACCTGGTTACCCTTACCAAGCCTCGCTACCATGATCAGCAAATACACCTAGGTAATAGTTCACTTCTACAGCCCCGTGGAGGTCATATCAATGAGCACGACGTTCGCTGCTCGCCTGAACCGCCTGTTCGACACGGTGTATCCGCCCGGACGCGGGCCGCACACCTCCGCGGAAGTGATCGCGGCGCTCAAGGCGGAGGGCGTAACGATGTCGGCTCCCTACCTGTCTCAGTTGCGTTCCGGCAACCGCACCAACCCGTCCTCGACGACGATGGCCGCATTGGCGAACTTCTTCCGCATCAAGCCGGCGTACTTCACCGACGACGAGTACTACGAGAAGCTCGACAAGGAATTGTCGTGGCTGGCCACGACGCGCGACGACAGTGTGCGCCGCATCGCGGTGCGCACGGCGGAGCTGTCTCCCGAGGCCCAGCGCGAGGTCATGGCGCGGGTCAACGAACTGCGCCGCACGGAGCACCTGGACGCCTAGCGCCCGCCCACGCCTGACAGCAGCCTTCCGGGGCGGTTTGTCCAGCCCTGGGGGGTTACCGCCCGGCCATTCCGATTAGGGTTGGCTCAACAATTGCCAGCGAGATACCGGGAGGCGGCCGGGAATGGGCCTGTTCGGCAAGCGAAAGAGCCGCGCGACGCGTCGCGCCGAAGCCCGCGCGATCAAGGCCCGCGCGAAGCTCGAGGCCAAGCTGGCCGCGAAGAACGAGGTTCGCCGCGCCAAATCCGCTCAACGGGCGGAGAACAAGGCGCTCAGGGCTCAGCTCAAGGCGCAACACGACAGTGACCGCAATGCGTTGAAAGTCGCTGAGGCCCAACTCAAGGCGGCACGGGAGGGCAAGATCTTTTCGCCGACACGGATCCGTCGCGTGCTCACGGTGTCGCGGCTCCTCGCGCCGATCCTCACGCCGGTGATCTACCGCTTAGCCGTGTCGGCGCGCGCGCTGATCGATCAGCGCCGCGCGGATAGGCTCGGGATTCCGCTGGCTCAGATCGGCCAGTTCTCCGGACAGGGCGCCCAGCTGTCGGCCCGAATCGCCGGGGCGGAAAAATCGTTGCGGATGGTGCAGGACAAGAAGCCCAAGGACACCGAGACCAAGCAGTTCGTGGGCGCCATCACCGAACGGCTCACCGATCTGTCGGCGGCGGTGACCGCCGCGGAGAATCTGCCCGCCGCACGGCGCCGGGCGGCGCACACCGCGATCTCGTCGCAGCTCGAAGGCATCGAGGCGGACCTGATGGCCCGCCTCGGGTTGAGCTGACCGCCCGCACGAAAGGCAACCCCCCGCAATGTCAGTCCACGGCAGGTGGATCCCGCGCATCCTCCTCGCGGTCGGTGCGGTCGTCGTCCTCGCGTTCGGATCGGCGATGCAGAGTCCCGCCGCCTGGGCACACGTCCACGCCAGCAGCGACAACGCGGTGCGCGGCGCCATGGCCCTCGTCACCTTCCAGGTGCCCAACGAGTCGAACACCGGGGCCGCCACTACCGCGCTGACCGTCACCCTTCCCAACGTCGCATCGGCACGCGCCGAAAGCATGCCGGGCTGGGCGGCCCGCCTCGACCGAGACGCGGCGTCCGGTGCCGTCCGTTCGGTGACATGGACGGCCGCCCCCAACGGGGGGATCGCCGCGGACCAATTCGCGCTGTTCCGGTTATCCGTGAAGTTGCCCGACACCGATAGCGTCAGCTTTCCGGCCACGCAGACCTACGCCGACGGGACCGCCGTGAAATGGGATCAGCCGCCGCTGTCCGACGGCGGCGAGCCGGAACACCCGGTGCCCATGCTCATCCTTGCCAACGGACCGGCGGCGCCCCACCCACACCATGCGACGCCCAGCCAGGCCGACGGCACCGCTCGACTGTTGGGTGGCATCGCGCTGGTGATCGCCGCGCTGGGTGCCGCGATCGCCTTGATCCGCCGCCGGCCATGAAACGGCTGGCGGTGGGCGCGTGCGTCAGCGCGATGTTCGTGCTTGCCACCCTCAGCGCGCCGGCCGCGTCGGCGCACGCCACGCGGGTATCCACCGACCCCGCGGTCAATGCGGTGCTCGCGACCGCACCGCAGCGGGTCAGCGCGACCTTCAGCGAGCAGTTGCAGACCACGTTCGCCGCCATGACGGTCGTCGGGCCGGACGGCAACCTGTGGTCCACCGGCGAGCCCACCGTGCAAGGCGCGGTGGTCAGCACCGCCCTAGGCCCACTGGGGCCGGCCGGCACGTACACGGTGAACTACCGGGTGACCTCCGCGGACGGCCACGTGGTGTCCGGCTCTTGGTCGTTTCAGCTCACGGTGCCCGGCACCGGCACGCCCGGGCGGCCCGCCGCCGGCGGCGGTGACGGCGCAGACGTGCCCGTCTGGCCGTTCGTCGCGGCCGCGCTGGCGCTCGTCGCCGGCGGTGTCTGGTGGGCGGTGCGGCGCAGACGGTGATCGGTGCGGCGACCGGTGACCGAGGTGCCGTGACGCGTCCTGGCATGATGGGGGCGAGAACTCGGTGAGCTAGGGAAACGACGACAGAGGAAGCTCAAGGAGCGGCCGCATGGCAGACCCGCAGGACCCAACCGACAGCGCGCCCGACGGTGCCGGCACTCCGCCGGAGAAGAAGCCCCCCGCCAAGGCGGCGAAAAAGGCCGCGAAAGCGCCCGCCAAGAAAGCACCTGCGAAAAAGGCGCCGGCCAAGAAAGCGCCCGCGAAAAAGGCGCCGGCCAAGAAGGCGCCCGTCAAGAACACCGAACCCGCGGCCAACGCGCAACAGCGTGCGGAAACCAATGGTGATCTCACCGCTGCCGCCAAAGATGCCGCCGCACAGGCGAAGTCCACGGTGGACGCCGCCAACAACCCGGTCTCTCCCACCGTTGCGGGCCCCGCAGTGGGTCAATCCCCGGTGCCGCTGATCGTTGCCCTGGCCGTCAGCCTGCTGGCCATCCTGCTCATCCGCCAGCTGCGCCGTCGCTGAGCGCGCAGGCGTTTAACGTGTCAGAAGTGACGGTGCCATTCCGGCCGACCGCCGACCTCGTCGACAGCATCGGTCCCGATGTGCGCAGCTGCGACGTGCAATTCCGCCAGCTCGGCGGGCGGGCCGAATTCGCCGGGCCGATCAGCACCGTGCGCTGCTTTCAGGACAACGCGCTGCTGAAGTCGGTGCTCTCGGAGCCGGGTGACGGCGGGGTATTGGTGGTCGACGGTGCCGGCTCGCTGCACACCGCGCTGGTCGGCGACGTCATCGCCGAGCTCGCACGCTCCAACGGCTGGGCCGGGCTCATCGTCAACGGTGCGGTGCGTGACGCCGCCGCACTGCGGGGCATGGACATCGGCATCAAGGCGCTGGGCACCAATCCTCGCAAGAGCACCAAGACCGGTGCCGGCGAACGCGACGTCGAAGTCACCCTGGGCGGTGTGACGTTCGTGCCGGGCGAGATCGCCTACAGCGACGAAGACGGGATAGTCGTCGTCACCACGAGCCGCTAAACCGCTACCGGCGCAGGCTTTTTCGCGAACTTCAGGCCCTCGTCGTCGACCTTGCCACGCCGGATCGTGCGCATGTCGACGAAGTAGTTCTGCTTGAGCCGCCACGGCGCCCGCGACCCCGACTTGGGCAGCAGGTGCATCGAACGCCGGAAGTAGCCGGGACTGAAGTCCATGAACGGCAGCTCGCCGACGTCGTCGCCCGGGTGCTGCGGCTCCACGAAGTCAAAACCCTTGGCGTCCATGTAATTCAGCAACCGGCACACGAATTCGGAGACCAGGTCAGCCTTCAGCGTCCAGGATGCGTTCGTGTATCCGAAGGTGATGGCGAAGTTCGGCACACCGGAGAACATCAGGCCCTTGTAGGTCATCAACGAGGTCAGGTCGACGTCCTCACCGTTGCGGGTCGGCTTCACCCCGCCCAGCAACTGCATGTTCAATCCCGTTGCGGTGACGATGATGTCGGCCGGCAACTCCTGACCCGAGATGAGCCTGATGCCGGACTCGGTGAACCGATCGATGGTGTCGGTGACGACGTCGGCCTTGCCGTGCCGAATGGTCCGGAAGAAGTCGCCGTCGGGCGCCAGGCACAACCGCTCGTCCCAGACGTTGTAGCGCGGGCCGAAGTGCTTTTCGACGTCGTAGCCCTGCGGCAGGCGCCGCTGCGCCATCGTCATCAACGTCTTGCGCATGTAGGCGGGGGCCTTGCGGGACAGCTGGTACTGGAAAGTGCTGAACGCGATGGCCTTCCAGCGGTTGGCCATGTGCGCCAGGCGCTCCGGCAGCAGCCGGTTGGCCTTCTCGGCGAAGGGATCGACCCCGGGCAGCGACCCGATGTAGGTCGGCGAGCGCTGCAGCATCGTCACGTGACCGGCGCCAGAGTTCACCAGGGCGGGAATCAGTGTGATCGCGGTGGCGCCGGATCCGATGACGACGATTCGCTTGCCCGCGTAGTCGAGATTCTCCGGCCAGTGCTGCGGATGGACGATGGTGCCGCCGAAGTCGTCCGAGCCCGGGAAGGAGGGCGAGAACCCCTCGTCGTAGTTGTAGTAGCCGGTGCAGGCGAACAGGAACGAGCACGTCATCTCGGTCTGGCGGCCGTCGTTTTCGACGGTCAGCGTCCAGCGGTTGTCGGCGTCGGACCAGTCGGCGGCCACCACCCGGTGGTTGTAGCGGATGCGCGGCTCGATCCGGTTCTCGACCGCGGCCTCCTTGATGTAGGCCTTGATCGACGCGCCGTCGGCGATCGACTTCGCCGAACGCCAGGGCTTGAACCGGAAGCCGAGGGTGAACATGTCCGAGTCGGATCGGATGCCCGGGTATCGGAAGAGGTCCCAGGTGCCGCCGAGGTCGGCGCGGCGTTCGAGGATGGCGTAGCTCTTTGTCGGGCAGCGTTCCTGCAGGTGCCAGGCCGCGCTCACGCCGGAGATGCCGGCGCCCACGATGAGGACGTCAAGGTGCTCAGTCATACCCCCACGCTATCAACGCTGCGTCGAGTGGGTCAACACAGTGTCGAGAATTTCAACAGGGTGTAAAGTGGCGTTTGTGACTTCCGTCGGCCAGACTCGCGCCCTGCGGGGCCGCCGCCCCATCCGCCCCTCGGGCGACGAGCGTGAGCAGGCCATTCTCGCCACCGCCGAGCGGCTGCTCGAAACGCGACCGTTCGCCGGCATCTCGGTCGACGACCTGGCCAAGGGCGCCGGCCTGTCCCGGCCCACGTTCTACTTCTATTTCAAGTCCAAAGAGGCGGTGGTGCTGTCGCTGCTCGAGCCGGTCATCGCGCGCGCCGATGCCGAGTTCGACGGCGCCGTGCAGCGGCTGCCCGCCGACCCGCGGCGGGTGTGGCGCAACGGGATCAAGGCGTTCTTCACCGCCTTCAGCTCGCACCGCCCGCTGGCTCGCGCCGCCACCGAGGCGCTGGCCACCAGCTCGGAGTTGCGGTCGGTGTGGTCGGGGTTCATGCAGAAGTGGATCGACCAGACGGCGGCCATGATCACGGCGGAACGCGAGCGCGGCGCGGCGCCCGACACCATTCCCGCCGCCGACCTCGCCACATCGCTGAACCAGATGAACGAGCGCAGCATGATGGCCGCGCTCTCCGCCGAGACACCCGCGGTGGACGAGGACCGCGTCGTCGACACCCTCACCCACATCTGGGTCAGCAGCATCTACGGCGAATCCGGCTAGCTGTCGGAGCCGCGTGCGAACATATGTTCGTGCGGAGCTCGCGTATTCAAACAGCCGACATCCTGCACGCGGACCTCGATTCCTTCTACGCGTCCGTCGAACAGCGCGACGACCCGACGCTGCGCGGCCGCCCGGTGATCGTCGGCGGCGGGGTGGTTCTGGCCGCGAGTTACGAAGCCAAGGCCTACGGCGTTCGGACGGCCATGGGCGGCGCGCAGGCGCGGCGGCTGTGCCCGGCCGCGGTGGTGGTGCCGCCGCGGATGAGCGCCTACAGCCGCGCCAGTGACGCCGTCTTCGAGGTGTTCCGCGATTGCACCCCGATCGTGGAGGCGCTGTCGGTGGACGAGGCCTTCCTCGACGTCGGCGGGCTGCGCCGGGTCAGCGGCACGCCGGCGGCGATTGCCGAGCGGCTGCGCGCCGACGTGCGCGACCGGGTCGGGCTACCGATCACCGTGGGGATCGCCCGGACGAAGTTCCTCGCCAAGGTCGCCAGCCAGGAGGCCAAGCCCGACGGGCTGCTGCTGGTGCCGCCCGATCGGGAGTTGACGTTTTTGCGGCCATTGCCGGTGCGCCGGCTGTGGGGCGTGGGCGCGGTGACGGCCGAGAAGCTGCACGCACACGGCATCGTGACCGTCGCTGACGTCGCCGAGCTCAGCGAGTCGACGCTGGGCTCGATGGTGGGCGGCGCGATGGGTCGCCAGCTGTATGCGCTGGCCCGCAATATCGATCGCCGCCGGGTCACCACCGGCGTTCGGCGTCGCTCCGTCGGCGCCCAGCGGGCGCTGGGCCGCCCCGGTAACACCATGTCGCCCAATGAGATTGACGCCGTTGTGGTCAACCTGATCGACCGCATCACGGGTCGCATGCGCGCCGCCGGGCGCACCGGTCGCACGGTGGTGCTGCGGCTGCGCTTCGACGACTTCACCCGGGCGACCCGGTCACACACCATGCCGTGGGCCACGTCGTCCACGGCACCCATCCTGTCCACCGCGCGGCAGCTGGTTGCCGGCGCCGCGCCGATGATCGCGCAGCGCGGTTTGACGCTGGTCGGCTTCGCGGTGGCGGGCATCGACCGCAGCGGCGCCCAGCAGCTGATGCTGCCGTTCGGCGAACCGAACCGCCGCGCGGCCGGCGACGACATCGACGCGGCCATCGACCGGGTGCGCCGGCGTTATGGCAAATCGGCGCTCACCCCCGCGGTCTTGTTGGGCCGCGATGCGGGCTTCGACATGCCGCACCCACCCGACTGATCGAAGGAACGCGACCACGCACTCGCGTGGCTGGCTTCGCTTCCAGGTCGCACTGACGTGTCGAAGCGGGACACGGCCAAAGCCTCTGTCGGCGGCGCCCTCGCAGCGATGGGAAGCCTTGGAGGACTTGTCATTTCCGCGGGCACCAAGAGCCGTCACGGGAGTCGTTGATCGACAGGATGTGCGACAGGCGACTAATTCGCCGTCCACTCCAGCAGCCGCTCGGCCGGCCAGGTGTTCACGATCCGGTCGACGGGAACGCCCGCATCCAGCGCGCGCTGGGCGCCGTAACCGAGGAAATCCAGCTGTCCGGGCGCATGGGCGTCGGTGTCGATGCTGAACATGCAGCCGATCTCCAGCGCCAGGTTGAGCAGACGGGTCGGCGGGTCGCGCCGCTCGGGCCGGGAGTTGATCTCCACCGCGGTGCCGCGCTCGCGACATGCGGTGAACACCGCCTCGGCGTCGAACTTGGATTCCGGCCGGATGCCGCGGTTTCCGGACACCAGCCGGCCGGTGCAGTGGCCGAGCACGTCCGCGTGCGGGTTCTCCACCGCGCGCACCATGCGACGGGTCATCGCCGCCGAATCCATCGACAACTTGGAGTGCACGCTGGCCACCACGACGTCGAGGCGCTCCAGCAGTTCGGGCTCCTGATCCAGGCTGCCGTCGTCGAGGATGTCCACCTCGATCCCGGTGAGGATGCGCATCGGCGCGAACTCGTCCTGCAGCCCGTCGATCACGTCGAGCTGCTTGCGCAACCGCTCCGGCGAGAGACCGTTGGCGATGGTCAGCCGCGGCGAATGATCGGTCAGCGCGCAGTATTCGTGGCCCAGCGCGGCCGCCGCGGCCATCATCTCCTCGATCGGCGCCGAGCCGTCCGACCAGTTCGAGTGCAGATGCAGATCGCCGCGCAGCGCGGAACGGATGTCGCCGCCCCCGAGATCCTCGGCGCCAGAACGGAGTTCGACCAGCAGGTCGGGTTCACGACCCGACCACGCCTGGTCGATGACCCTGGCGGTTTTGGGACCGATACCAGGCAACGACTGCCAGCTGTTGGCCTGACCGTGGCGTTCCCGCGCCGCGTCGTCGAGGCCCTCGATGACGTCGGCCGCGTTGCGATAGGCCATCACCCGCCTGGGGTCGTGGCGGCTCCGGTCCTTGTAGTAGGCGATCTGGCGCAGCGCCGCTACCGGGTCCATGACTCCAGTGTGCCCGCCAGACCTCCCCGGATCACACCAGCTGGCCGGCGACGAATCCGGCGAGCAGCACCGTGAATCCGCCGATCTCCCCGATGATCAGCAGCACCATCGCCAGCCTGAGTCGCCCGTCGGCGTTCTCGAATTGGTTGACGGTGTCGCGCCGCGCTCCGTGGTCGATGTAGGCCGCGATCGCCGCCACGAAGAAGAAGACCACCACCCCCGCCGCCGTCAGGTTCACCCACGCTGGCCAGGCGCTGTATTGCACGAATGCCGCCAGCAGCAGCGTCGCGAACGAGTACAGCAGCGCCGCCCGGTGCGCGATGTCGACGTAGGGATGCGCGAGGTGGTTGTCGGAGGTGATCATCTCGCGGTATTTCCATACGCCGAGAACGAGCGCGAGAAGGAAGATCAGGCCCGCCGCCAGCAGGGTGATCTTGGTGTCGATGCCGAGGGAACCGCAAACAGTAGTCATAGCGCAGTCGAGCTTAGTTGCCCTTCATAAAGATCCACTAACGTGATCGAGATGCGCTTCGCGTTCAAGACTTCTCCGCAAAACACGACCTGGCCACAAATGCTGGCCGTTTGGCAGGTGGCCGACGACATCGACGTCTACGAATCCGGGTGGACGTTCGACCACTTCTATCCGATCTTTTCCGACAGCAGCGGGCCATGCCTGGAGGGCTGGACGACGCTGACGGCGCTGGCACAGGCCACCAAGCGGTTGCGGCTGGGCACCCTGGTCACCGGGATCCACTACCGCCACCCCGCGGTGCTGGCCAACATGGCGGCCGCCCTCGACATCATTTCGGGCGGGCGGCTCGAGCTGGGGATCGGCGCCGGCTGGAACGAAGAGGAATCCGGCGCCTACGGCATCGAGCTGGGCAGCATCACGGAACGCTTCGACCGCTTCGAGGAAGCGTGTGAGGTGCTGACCCGCCTTTTGACCACCGACTGCTCCGATTTTCAAGGCAGGTTCTATCAGCTCAAGGGCGCCCGCAACGAGCCCAAGGGACCGCAGCGGCCGCACCCGCCGATCTGCATCGGCGGCAGCGGGGAGAAGCGCACGCTGCGGATCACCGCCCGCTATGCGCAGCACTGGAATTTCGTTGGCGGTCCGCCCGATGTTTTCGCCCACAAGCGTGACGTTCTCGCCTCGCACTGCGCGGACATCGGCCGCGATCCGAAGGAGATCACCCTCTCGGCCCACCTGCGCCTGGAGCCAAACCTCGACTACGGGAAGGTCGTCGAGGACGCGGCCGGACTCGCCGCCGAAGGGCTGGATCTGGGCATCGTCTACCTTCCCCCGCCGTTCGACCCCGCCGTGCTGGAGCCGCTCGCCGAGGCGATCCGCGATTCGGGGTTGGTGGAGCAGTGACGAACTGTGCACCGGTTTCGGGCCCGCTTGAGACTCTTAGGCGAAGATCCCGTTCGCCGGGATCCGAGCAAACCCAGTGCGCGCCGGCAAGCGCGCCGCCCGGGCGGTCACGCGCCCAAGAGCAGTAGGTCCTGAGCGGTTACGAGCCGCTCGTGCTTGGCGGGAAACTCACGACTTTTCACCGGGTGACGCAGCCATGACCAGGCCATTCGCCCCATCCGAGTCCGGGGTACTGGGTGGATATGCACAAGAACCACTCCTGCGGTCGGTCCGTTCATCCGGGAAACAGTGTGACCCCCCTGTGAGCGGGCTCACAGAGGATTATTAGACACCTACCATCTGGCAAACTGCGGGAGACGCGCCGACGACGACCGGCTGTGTTTCTGGTGTGACTGGTGTTACTACTGAAGCGGTGCCGCGGTCGACTTGATGGGTGCCGGCAGTGCGGTGGAACCCATCATGAATCGGTCCGCCGCCGCTGCGGCCGCCCGGCCCTCAGCTATCGCCCAGACGATCAGGGACTGGCCACGACCCATGTCCCCGGCAACGAAGACGCCCGGAACCGACGTCTCGAAGTCGGCGCTGCGCGCGACGTTGCCGCGGTCGGTGAACTTGACCCCGAGTTCGGTGAGCAGGCCCTCCTTCTCGGGGCCGACGAATCCCATCGCCAGCAACACCAGGTCGGCCTCGAGTTCGAATTCGGAACCCTCCACCTTGACGAACTTGCCGTCCTCCATGGTCACCTCGTGCGCCTTGAGCGCGGTCACGTGACCGTCTTCGCCGGCGAACTCCTCGGTGTTGACGGAGAACACCCGCTTGCCGCCCTCTTCGTGCGCCGCGGAGACCCGGTACATCAGCGGGTAGGTCGGCCACGGGGTGGACGGGGCGCGCGTCTCCGGCGGGCGCGGCATGATCTCGAACTGGTGCACCTCGATGGCGCCCTGCCGGTGCACGGTGCCCAGACAGTCGGCGCCGGTGTCACCTCCGCCGATGATGATGACCCTCTTGCCTTTGGCGGTGAGCGGCGGCTGTCCGTCCGCATCCATCTCGGCGTCGCCGAGGTCACCCGAGGCCTGCCGGTTGCCCCAGGGCAGGTACTCCATCGCCTGGTGGATGCCGTCCAATTCCCGGCCGGGAATGGGTAGATCGCGCCACGCGGTCGCACCACCGGCCAGCACCACCGCGTCGAAGTCGGCGCGCAGTTGTTCCGCGGTGATGTCGACCCCGACGTTGATGCCCGCCCGGAATTCGGTTCCCTCGGCCCGCATCTGGTCCAGCCGACGGTCGACAACGCGCTTTTCCATCTTGAATTCCGGAATGCCGTAGCGCAGCAGTCCACCGATGCGATCGGCCCGCTCGAAGACGACGACGCTGTGGCCGGCGCGGGTCAGCTGCTGAGCGGCGGCCAGACCCGCCGGCCCGGAACCGACCACGGCGACCTTTTTCCCGGTCAGCTTCTCCGGCGGCAGCGGCCGCACCCAGCCCTCGGCGAAGGCCTTTTCGATGATTTCGTACTCGATCTGCTTGATCGTCACCGGGGGCTGGTTGATGCCGAGCACACAGGCCGGCTCACAGGGGGCCGGGCACAGCCGACCGGTGAAGTCCGGGAAGTTGTTGGTGGCATGCAGTCGTTCGATGGCGTCGCGCCACTGGTCCTTGCGTACCAGGTCGTTCCACTCCGGAATCAGATTGCCCAGCGGGCAGCCGTTGTGACAGAACGGAATGCCGCAGTCCATGCAGCGGGTCGCCTGCTCACGCAGGGTCTCGTTGTCGAATTCCTCGTAGACCTCGTTCCAGTCGCCCAACCGCAGCGGGACGGGCCGGCGCTTCGGCAGTTCCCGATGCGTGTATTTCATGAAGCCGCTTGGATCAGCCATGGGCGGCCGCCATGATCGCCTTGTCCACATCCACGCCGTCACGTTCCGCCTCGGCGATGGCCTGCAGCACCCGCTTGTAGTCCCGCGGCATCACCTTGACGAAATGCTTCCGCTGTTCTGGCCAGTCACTCAGAATGCGCTGAGCCACAGCGGAATCGGTGGCATCAACGTGTCCCTGGATCATGCCGTGCAACCACTCGTTGTCATCTTCATCCAAGCTCTCGAGCTCGACCATCTCCGCGTTGAGATTTCCTGACAATTCGCCGTGCGGGTCGTAGACGTACGCCACACCGCCGGACATACCGGCCGCGAAGTTACGGCCGGTGCGACCGAGGACGACGACCTTGCCGCCGGTCATGTACTCGCAACCGTGGTCCCCGACGCCCTCGACGACGGCGTGCGCCCCGGAGTTGCGGACCGCGAATCGCTCGCCGACGACGCCGCGCAGGTACGCCTCCCCGCTGGTCGCGCCGAACAGAATCACGTTGCCACCGATGATGTTGTCCTCGGCCACGTAGTCCTGCGGCGCGTCGTCCGACGGCCGAACGACAATCCGCCCACCGGACAGTCCCTTGCCGACGTAGTCGTTGGCGTCGCCGTAGACGCGCAAGGTGATGCCTCGCGGCACGAAGGCGCCGAAGCTGTTGCCGGCCGAGCCGTCGAAGGTGATGTCGATGGTGCCGTCCGGCAACCCTTGACCGCCATACGCTTTGGTCACCTCATGGCCGAGCATGGTGCCCACCGTGCGGTTGACGTTGCTGATCGTGGTGGAGAAGCGTACCGGCTTCTGCGAGTCCAGCGCCTCGCGGCTCATCACGATCAACTGCTGGTCGAGCGCCTTGTCCAGACCGTGGTCCTGACGCGAGGTGCAGTACAGGTCCTGATTCATGAACGCCGATTCCGGCTCGTGCAGGACCGGGCCCAGATCCAGCCGGTGCGCCTTCCAGTGGGCGCGCGCCAGCGTGGTGTCCAACGACTTCACCTGGCCGACGGCCTCGTTGAGGGTGCGGAACCCCAACTGCGCCATGTATTCGCGGACTTCTTCGGCGATGTACATGAAGAAGTTCTCCACGAACTCGGGCTTGCCGGTAAAACGTTCCCGCAGCAGCGGGTTCTGGGTGGCCACGCCGACCGGGCAGGTGTCGAGGTGGCAGACCCGCATCATGATGCAGCCCGCTACGACCAGCGGAGCGGTGGCGAAGCCGAATTCCTCGGCGCCCAGCAGCGCCGCGATCATCACGTCGCGGCCGGTCTTGAGCTGGCCGTCGACCTGGACCACGATCCGGTCGCGTAACCCGTTGAGCAACAACGTCTGCTGCGTCTCCGCCAGACCCAGCTCCCACGGCGCGCCGGCGTGCTTCTGCGAGGTCAGCGGCGTGGCGCCGGTGCCGCCGTCGTGCCCGGAGATCAGCACCACGTCGGCGTGTGCCTTGGACACACCCGCGGCCACCGTGCCCACGCCGTTCTCGGAGACCAGCTTGACGTGCACGCGCGCGGCCGGGTTGGCGTTCTTCAGGTCGTGGATCAGCTGGGCCAGATCCTCGATGGAGTAGATGTCGTGGTGCGGCGGCGGCGAAATCAGGCCGACGCCGGGCGTGGAGTGGCGGACCTCGGCGACCCACGGGTACACCTTGTGCCCCGGAAGCTGGCCTCCTTCACCGGGTTTCGCACCCTGGGCCATCTTGATCTGGATGTCGGTGCAGTTCGTCAGGTAGTGCGATGTGACACCGAACCGCCCGGAGGCGACCTGCTTGATCGCGCTGCGCCGCCAGGACCCGTCGGGGTCGCGGTCGAAGCGCTTGACGTCCTCGCCGCCCTCGCCGCTGTTGGACCGACCGCCCAGCCGGTTCATCGCGATGGCCAGCGTCTCGTGCGCCTCCGCGGAGATCGAGCCGTAGCTCATCGCCCCGGTCGAGAAGCGTTTGATGATTTCGCTGGCGGGCTCGACCTCGTCCAGTGGGATCGGT
>NZ_JAICZA010000212.1 GCF_025933915.1 Mycobacterium sp. | reverse complement strand
TCCTCCGTCGCCCCGCTGGCGGTCGCCGGCGCCACCCCCGAACCCGGTGCCGGGCAGACGCCGGCCCCGAATCCGCCGGCGGCCGCGGTGCCGCAGGGCTGGGGGGGCTGCGGCCAATTCGTCACGGACACAAGCGATATCCCCGCCGCGCGGTGCACCACCGTGTCCGTCCCGATCGACTACAACAACCCCGGCGGCGCTCAGGCCAAACTGGCGGTGATCCGCGTGCCCGCCACCGGTCAACGGATGGGATCGCTGCTGGTCAATCCGGGTGGCCCCGGCGGCTCGGCGGTCGACATGGTGGCCGCGATGGCGCCAGACCTGGAGAGCTCACCGATCCGACGCAACCTCGACCTCGTCGGCTTCGATCCCCGAGGCGTCGGCCACTCCACCCCTGCGCTGCGCTGCCGCACCGACGCCGAGTTCGACGCGTACCGGCGAGAACCGATGGTCGACTACAGCCCGGCCGGCGTCGCGCACATCGAGCAGCTCTACCGGCAGCTGGCCCAGCAATGCGTCAACCGGATGGGCACCGCGTTTTTGGCCAACGCCGGCACCGCATCCGTCGCGCGTGACATGGACGCGGTGCGCCAGGCGCTGGGCGACGATCAGATCAACTACCTCGGCTACAGCTACGGCACCGAGCTGGGCACCGCCTACCTAGAGAAGTTCGGCAACCACGTGCGGGCGATGGTGCTCGACGGCGCCATCGACCCGACCGTCGGTCCCATCGACGAGAACGTCAACCAAATGGCGGGATTCCAAACCGCTTTCAACGACTACGCCACCGACTGCGCCCGCTCGGCGGGCTGCCCGCTGGGCACCGACCCGACCCAGTTCGTCGCCCGCTACCACGCCCTGGTCGACCCGCTGGTCCACCAGCCGGGCCGCACCGCGGATCCACGCGGGTTGAGCTACGCCGATGCGACCACCGGCACCATCAACGCGCTCTACACGCCGGCGCACTGGAAATACCTGACCAGCGGACTGCTCGGCCTGGCGCGCGGCACCGACGCGGGTGACCTGCTGGCGCTCGCCGACGACTATCAAGGACGAGACCGCAACGGGCGCTACTCCAACGACCAGGACGCGTTCAACGCGATCCGGTGCGTCGACGCGCCCAACCCCACGGACCAGGCCAGTTGGGTGACCGCCGATCAGCGGATCCGGCAGGCCGCGCCGTTCCTCAACTATGGCCCCTTCACCGGAAACGCTCCCCGGGATTTGTGCGCCCTGTGGCCGGTGCCCGCGACGTCGGCGCCCCACGCCGCGCCGCCCATGGCGCCGGGCAAGGTCGTCGTCGTCTCCACCACGCACGACCCGGCCACCCCCTACCAGGCCGGGGTCAACTTGGCCCACCAGCTGGGCGGGCCGCTGATCACCTACGACGGGACACAGCACACCGCGGTGTTCAACGGCGACCAATGCGTGGACAACGCCGTGGTGCGTTACCTCGTCGCGGGCACGCCGCCGGTGGCTTTGAACTGCCGGTCCTGACCAGCCCCGCGCGCAACCATCGCAATGGTTCTGAGCGGGCATCGGTAACACAGAATTAACAGCCGTTGCATACTGTTCGAGTTATGGATCGCCAGAAGGAATTCGTGCTGCGCACGCTCGAGGAACGAGACATCCGCTTCGTTCGGCTGTGGTTCACCGATGTGCTCGGGTTCCTCAAGTCGGTCGCCATCGCCCCGGCCGAGCTCGAAGGCGCCTTCGAGGAGGGCATCGGCTTCGATGGGTCCTCGATCGAAGGCTTCTCGCGGGTCTCGGAATCCGACACCGTCGCCAACCCCGACCCGTCCACCTTCCAGGTGCTGCCGTGGGCCTCACCCAGCGGACACCACCACTCGGCGCGGATGTTCTGCGACATCACCATGCCGGACGGATCGCCGTCGTGGGCGGACCCGCGCCATGTGTTGCGTCGCCAACTGCAGAAGGCCAACGACCTGGGTTTCTCCTGCTACGTGCACCCCGAGATCGAATTCTTCCTGCTCAAGCCCGGCGCCGACGACGGGACCCCGCCCGTTCCCGTGGACAACGCCGGCTACTTCGACCAGGCGATCCACGACTCCGCCTCCAACTTCCGCCGCCACGCGATCGAAGCCCTGGAATTCATGGGCATCTCGGTGGAGTTCAGCCACCACGAGGGCGCGCCCGGCCAGCAGGAGATCGACCTGCGCTTCGCCGACGCCCTGTCGATGGCCGACAACGTGATGACGTTCCGCTACGTCATCAAGGAAGTCGCCATCGACAACGGCGCCCGCGCGAGCTTCATGCCCAAGCCGTTCGGGCAGCATCCCGGCTCCGCGATGCACACCCACATGAGCCTGTTCGAGGGCGACGTCAACGCGTTCCACAGCCCCGACGACCCGCTGCAGCTCTCCGATATCGGCAAGTCCTTCATCGCCGGGATCCTCGAGCACGCCTCGGAGATCAGCGCGGTCACCAACCAATGGGTCAACTCCTACAAGCGGCTGGTGGGCGGCGGCGAGGCGCCCACCGCCGCGTCGTGGGGGGCCGCCAACCGCTCCGCGCTGGTGCGGGTGCCCATGTACACCCCGCACAAGACGTCGTCGCGGCGCGTCGAGGTCCGCAGCCCCGACTCGGCCTGCAACCCGTACCTGACCTTTGCCGTGCTGCTGGCCGCCGGACTGCGCGGGGTGGAGAAGGGTTATGTGTTGGGGCCGCAGGCCGAGGACAACGTGTGGGACCTGACCGCCGAAGAACGCATCGCGATGGGATACCGCGAGCTGCCGACGAGCCTGGACAGTGCACTGCGCGCCATGGAGTCCTCCGAACTGGTCGCGGAAACCTTGGGGGAGCACGTCTTTGACTTCTTCCTACGCAACAAGCGCACCGAGTGGGCGAACTACCGCAGCCACGTCACCCCGTACGAACTCAGCACATATCTGTCCCTGTAGCGCACTTCCCGTTTCGGGATGCGCCGCCCGTGACTGAAGATCGGCCGGTTGCGCTACGGTCGTGATCGTGACCAAACCCGCGACGCAGCGCCCCCGGCTGCCCAGCGTCGGCCGGCTCGGGTTGGTCGATCCGCAAGCGGCCGAACGCATAGCGCAGCTGGGCTGGCACGACCGTGACGACCAGGCCCACGTCGACCTGCTGTGGTCGCTGTCGCGTGCGGCGGACCCCGACGCCGCCCTGCTCGCCCTGGTTCGGCTGGCGGAGAACCCGGACGCCGGGTGGAAGGAGCTCAACGCCGCCCTGCTCACCGAACGTCCCCTGCGCGGCCGGCTGTTCGGCGTACTCGGATCGTCGCTGGCCCTCGGGGACCACCTGATCGCCCAGCCGCGGTCCTGGAAACTCTTGCGCGGCAACGTCATTCTGCCCACCCACGAGCAGCTGTACACGAAGTTCACCGGGTGCGTCGACGAGGCGTTGGCGGATCCCGGCTCCGCGATGGTGCGCTTGCGCACCATGTATCGCGATCAACTGCTGGTGCTGGCCGGCCTCGACCTGGCCGCCACCGTCGAGGACGAACCGGTGGTCCCGTTCACCGTGGTGGCGGCCCACCTGTCGGACCTGGCGGACGCCGCGCTCGCCGCCGCGTTGCGGGTGGCCGAGAGCAGCGTGTGCGGCGACAAAACTCCGCCGCGGCTGGCGGTCATCGCGATGGGCAAATGCGGTGCCCGCGAACTGAACTACGTCAGCGACGTCGACGTCATCTTCGTCGCCGAGCAGGCCGACGCTCTCACCATCCGGGTGGCCGGCGAGATGATGCGGCTGGCCTCCGAGGCGTTCTTTCAGGTCGATGCCGGGCTGCGACCGGAAGGCCGCAGCGGCGAGCTGGTTCGCACCGTCGAATCGCACGTCGCCTACTACCAGCGGTGGGCGAAAACCTGGGAGTTCCAGGCCCTGCTGAAAGCGCGCGCGGCGGTGGGCGACGCCGAGCTCGGGGCGCGGTATCTGGCCGCGCTGATGCCGATGGTCTGGGTCGCCTGCGAGCGTGAGGACTTCGTGGTCGAGGTGCAGGCGATGCGGCGGCGCGTCGAGCAACTGGTACCCGCCGAGGTCCGCGGCCGCGAGATCAAGCTCGGCAGCGGCGGCCTGCGCGACGTCGAATTCGCCGTGCAGCTCCTGCAGTTGGTGCACGGGCGCGGCGACGAGTCGCTGCACGTGGCGTCGACGGTGGCCGCGCTGGCCGCGCTGGGCCAGGGCGGCTACATCGGACGAGAGGACGCGGCGAACCTCACCGCCTCCTACGAGTTTCTCCGCCTACTCGAGCACCGGTTGCAGCTGCAGCGGCTCAAGCGCACCCATCTGCTGCCCGAACCCGACGACGAGGAGGCGGTGCGCTGGCTGGCGCGGGCCGCCCACATCCGGCCCGACGGTCGCCACGATGCGGCCGGGGTGCTGCGCGAGGAGCTGCGGCACCAGAACCTGCGGGTATCGCAGCTGCACGCCAAGCTCTTCTACCAGCCGCTGCTGGAGTCGATCGGCCCCGCCGGCCTGGAGATCGCGCACGGCATGACCTCCGAGGCCGCCGAGCGTCAGCTGGCCGCCCTCGGGTACGAGGGCCCGCAGACCGCGCTGAAGCACATGTCGGCGCTGGTCAATTCGAGCGGCCGGCGTGGCCGGGTGCAGTCGGTGCTGCTGCCCAGGCTGCTGAACTGGATGTCGTACACGCCCGACCCCGACGCCGGGCTGTTGGCCTACCGGCGACTGTCCGAGGCGCTGTCCGGGGAAAGCTGGTATCTGGCCACGCTGCGCGACCAGCCCGCCGTGGCCCGCCGGCTCATGCACGTGCTGGGCACCTCGGCGTACGTGCCGGACCTGCTGATGCGCGCACCCCGGGTCATCCAGGATTACGGCGACGGGCCGACCGCCCCGCGACTGCTGGAGGCTGACCCCGCCGCGGTGGCCCGCGCGCTGGTCGCCTCTGCCGCGCGCTACTCCGACCCGGTGCGGGCGATCGCCGGGGCGCGCACCCTGAGGCGTCGCGAGCTGGCCCGGGTGGCGTCGGCGGACCTGCTCGGCATGCTCGAGGTCGTCGACGTGTGCAAGGCGCTGACCTCGGTGTGGGTGGCGGTGCTGCAGGCCGCGCTGGACGCGATGATGCGGGCCAACCTTCCCGGGGACGGGCAGGCGCCGGCGGTGCTCGCCGTCATCGGCATGGGCAGGCTGGGCGGCGCCGAACTCGGCTATGGATCCGACGCCGACGTGATGTTCGTCTGCGAGCCGGTGCCCGGTGTCGAGGATTCCGTGGCCGTTCGCTGGGCGACGACGATCGCCGAGCAGGTCCGGACACTGCTGGGGACCTCCAGCGTCGACCCGCCGCTGGAGGTCGACGCCAACCTGCGGCCCGAGGGCCGCAACGGCCCGCTGGTGCGCACCCTGGCTTCCTACGCCGCCTACTACGAGCAGTGGGCGCAGCCGTGGGAGGTCCAGGCGCTGTTGCGCGCGCACGCGGTCGCCGGGGACGCGGAGCTGGGGCAGCGGTTCCTGCTGATGGCCGACAAGACGCGGTATCCACCCGGCGGGATGTCGTCGGACGCGATGCGCGAGATCCGCCGTATCAAAGCCCGCGTGGAGTCCGAGCGGTTGCCCCGCGGCGCCGACCCCAACACGCACACCAAGCTGGGCCGCGGCGGACTGGCCGACATCGAATGGACCGTGCAGCTGCTGCAGCTGCGGCACGCACACGAGATCCCCGCCCTGCACACCACGTCGACGCTGGAATGCCTGGATGCGATCGCCGCGGCCGAGCTGGTCCCAGCGGACGAGGTGGATTTGCTGCGGCAGGCTTGGCTGACCGCGACCCGGGCCCGCAACGCGCTGGTGCTGGTCCGCGGTAAGCCCACCGACCAGCTGCCGGGTCCCGGACGCCAGCTGAACGCGGTCGCGGTGGCCGCGGGCTGGCCGACCGATGAGGGCGGCGAGTTCTTGGACAACTATTTGCGGGTGACGCGACGCGCAAAAGCCATCGTGCGCAAGGTGTTTGGAAGTTGAGTCAGGAGGCCGGCGCGTTGGACGCCATATTCGAGGTGCTCAGCGCGACGGAAGCCGATCGCGTGACCGCGCTCTATGCCCCGTTGGCCGATGCGGTCCGGGAGCTCGTCGACGCGACCATCCGGACCGAGGCCGACGACGACGTCGTCGCCGAAGCGCGATCGGCGATCGAGGCCGTCACCGCGTCGTTGCGGCAACGGACCCGCCCGATCGGGGTGAGCTACCGCGTCAACGGCCGCCCGCTGCCGTTGGGCAACGCCGCGATCGG
>NZ_JAICZA010000208.1 GCF_025933915.1 Mycobacterium sp. | reverse complement strand
GTGGAAGTCATCGGGAGTGGTGGCGCGAAACTGTAGATACAGTCCGGTGTCGTAGCGAAAGCCCAGCGAGTCGGGCGCGAGGTCCACCTGGCGCTGCAGCACGCCCGCGGTGGCCGCGGTGCGCGATACCGCCTCGAGCACCCGCAGCGACACATCACCGGCGGCCGCCAGTCCCGTCCACGCGTCGCACTGGTCGTGGGCGATGCGCGTCAGCGCGGCGAAGCCCGAACGAGCGGCGTTCAGGTCGGCCGGTCGCTGGCGTTGGTAGATGACGATGCCCAGCGCGCGGCAGCACGTGGCGAACCGGCTGACGACGTCGTCGTCAACGCGCGCGTCCACTCGCGAATTGACTGGCTGAACTGTGAGCATGCCGGTGTCACCGTGTTCCACGGCCGCGCCTTTTCATGTATGTAGTCTCCCCTAACCTGACCCGCCTGAAGTTAGCATTGCATAAGCTAACTGTCGAGGCGTTTGGGCCTGTCCGACTCGCCACTCCACTGCCCTTCTTTTACCGCCGATAAGGACGTTCTGAGTAGGGTTTCGCCGCATTTTCGGTAAACTCACAGCCGCACGCTGTGCGGTCTCACAGCAAGGCCCCACCTTACTGAAAATCATTTTCATTATCAATCTCGGCTCGCAACTCCAATCCGCCGGCGCTGCCGAGTCGAACAGGGACGACGCCGTCCGCCCCGGCGCGGTCATGGCAGCGACTCCTCGACGATCGGGTTGGGTCGAACTCGACGACCGCCACGACGCGGCAGCCGGTGAACGATCACGCAGCCATTAGTCGGCCGGCGGACCGAAAAAGTTCCGCCCCGATCGCCTCGCGGCCGAAGACCCCGGAACCGGCCGCGATCAGTGTTCGCGGCCGGCCTCGTCTCGATGCCTCAGGCCCGGACGGCGCTTACCAACGTGTTACGTGCGATCATCGGGCCGGCTTCGGTCTGCGGGCCCGGTACCGGACGACCGACCTCGCGAAGGTAGTCGGCCAACGGGGTGCCGACCGCGTTCCAACCGCGCTTGCCGAACCATTCGGTGGCGGGCGCGCACTGCTCGTTGTAGACCAGCTGGAAGAACACGCGCTGGTCGCCCTCCGCGGTGGCCGCACGTTCTTCCGCCACGGCGGCCTCGAACTCCTCGGACTTCATCGGGGCGCCATCCTCGACGGCGACGTGGCTGCCGTGGCCGGCCAGCCCGTCGATCCCGGTGAACAGCTGCTCCTGGGCGTCGGCCGGGAGATAGATCAGCAGACCCTCGGCGATCCACGCCGACGGTTTGGCCGGGTCGAAGCCGCTGTCGCGCAGGGCTTGCGGCCAGTCCTCGCGCAAATCGATCGCGATCTCGCGGCGCTCGGCGCGCGGCTGGGCGCCGGCGCCGGTGAGCACCTCGCGCTTGAAGTCGAGCACTTGCGGCTGGTCCAGCTCGAAGATTGTCGTCGCGGCCGGCCAGTCCAAGCGGTAGGCGCGCGAGTCCAGACCCGCCGCCAAGACGACCACCTGGCGCACACCCGCGTCCGCCGCGCGGCGAAAATATTCGTCGAAGTACTTGGTGCGGGCGCCCTGGAAGTTGACGAAGTTCTCGCCGAAGTCGGCGGTCTTCAGCTGATGGTCGGGGTCCTTACCGTCGAGGACGTCGGCCGCCGAACCGCCAACGGCACGGCAGAAAACCTCCGCGTATGGATCCACGGCCAGCGGGTCGGGCTTTTGCGCCTCCAATGCCCGCGCGGTTGCCACGAACAACGCGGTCGAGCCCACACTCGTGGTGATGTCCCAGGTATCGCCTTCGCTTCGCACCCAACCCACAGTACGCTGCCGCCACGCGTCGCCTTTTCCGCTGGCGCGCAACGGTAGTGGCGTACATCGGAGTGCGTCTGCCGTTACCGGCTGCCGTCCCGGCCGTCGACCTGCCCCGTTCCCTCGTCGGCACCGTCGGTGCCCCATGTGCCCGGCATCATGGGTGTCGTTGGGACGCCGTTGAATTCGTCGCCGGACAGCGTGGTCAATCCGGCCGCCGCGGCAGCCGCCTCCCGGCGCGCGGTGCCGGCGAACCCCAACGCGCCGGCGCCTTGGTCCGACGCCAACGACTCGCGGCCGACGGGCGACCCGCCCCACTCCGGGTCGACGTCGACGTTCATATCCATGAACTCATCGCCGTGCCCGCGCTGCGTCGCGCCCCTGCGCCGGCGCGCCCGGGCCGCTTTCCGTGTTGTCGCGGCCGCCACGGCGGCGGCGCTATCCGGTTCCGGCGCTTTCCGTTTGGCGCTCGAGCTGGACCTGGCGCTCATCCCCGAGCCCGTTCCCATGCCCGGAGGACCGATGACATACGGAGGGAGGAACGCCGCTGCGGGTGCCGCCGGTGCGGGTGCCGCCGGTGCCGGGGCCACCGTGGTCGCCGCGGGGGCGGGCGCCGGCGCCGGTGCCGACGCCGGAGCCGCGGCCGGCGCGACGGGGGCCGGGGCCATGGCGATGGCCGGCGGGATGCTTGGCGTCGGCGCCGGTGGCGGTGCCGCGACCACCACTGGGACGACCGCGGGGTGGGGGATGGCGGCCAGGCCGGCCAACCCGGCGAAGCCGCCGACGGCGGCGAACGGAGCGGCCGCGAGCAGGAGCGCGGGGGCCAGCAATTCCGGCTGGCTGATGAAAATCTCGAGGATGTGCGTCGGCCAGTCGAACAGCATGAGTTGCACCAGGTACTGGAAGGCCAACGCGGGATTGTGCACCAGGTAGTAGCCGAACTGCTCGAAATCCTCCAGGAGTTCCAGCGCGCGCACCACCCAGAAGATCGGTTGCCCGGCGTTCGTGTAGGAGTCGTAGGGCAGCCCGTTGACTGTTCCCTTGGCCGGGTCCCAGTCGATCCCCAGGTTCTTCAGGATGTTCGCGATGAAGTCATTGAACGGGTTGTCGATCTTGGGGTCATGGTCGACGTCGCCCGAACCATCGCTTGACGCTTGAGATTTCAGAATCGGCGGCGCCGGGTCGGTTTGCGGTGTCGCGGCGACGGCCGCGGTGGACACCGCTTGGTAGGTGGACATCGTCGTCGCCGCCTGGGTCCACATCCGCGCATAGTCGGCCTCGTTGACCGCGATCGGAACCGTGTTGATGCCAAAGAAATTCGTCGCCAGCAACGCTCCGTGGACGACGTGATTGGTGGCGAGTTCCGGCAACGTCGGCATGGCCGCCAAGGCCGCGGTATAGGCGGTCGCGGCCAGCTCGTGTTGCGTGGCAACCGCCGCGCTGTCGGCGCTGGACTGCGTCAGCCACGCCAGGTACGGGGCATGCGCGGCGACATACGATTCTCCGCTGGGCCCCTCCCATGCGCTCGCCTGGACCCCCGCCAGTAACGTGGTCAATTGTTCTGCCGCGGAGGTGTATTCGGTGCTCAGCTCGGACCACGCGCCCGCGGCCGCCAGCAGCGACGCGGGCCCGGGACCGCTGCTGAGCAGCGTGGAATGTAGTTCCGGCGGCGAGGCCATGAAGATTGGCGCCGTCATTGGTACTCCTCGGGCTGGAAGGCTTACCAGGCTGAGGAGAGCTTAATGAATATGATTGTCGTTATCAAATTTGGCGGAGGTGTCGCCGCGGAGCGCTACACCAGCGGGCGCCCCTTCTTGATCCTGCGATCCAGGTCGTGCAGCAAGACGTTGAAGGGGAATTGCCGGATGACTCGCGGTAGGTACCGGTTCACCGTGGCCAATACGGCGATCAGCCTGTCGAAGCGCCGCTGCTTGGTCGCGTCCCAGGGCAGCCGCATCTCGTCGCGGAACCGCTGCGGTAAGAAGCCCGTCGTGATCATCAGCGCGAAGCTCTCGGAGAGGCGCTGTAGGGGACCCGGCAACCTCACGCCCCGGATGCGGTTGGCGGCGATCGGATACAGGTACTCCCGCACGGTGTCGTCGATGTGCACCTTGGCCAGCGACTCTTCCCAGTAACGGTCGAACGCCGCCCGGTCTGCCGGCCACATCTTCGGCGGCACCTGCAACGTCGTGGCCAGCGCCATGCCCTCGCGGTAGTGGCGCTCGGCGTCCTCGCCGTCGAGCTCACCGATGAACATCCGATAGATGTCGAGCCCGCCCTTGTACAGGCAGGCCCCCACCCACAGCTGCAGCGCGGGGTCGAAGGCGTTGTAGGACACCGGGCTTTCCGGAGTCGAGTAAACCTGGGCGTGCGCCTTGTTCACCGCCCGTCGGAAGGCGTCCTTCTGGGCATCGCTGCCGTTGGTCGCCACCGCCAGATAGGTGAACGTGGTGCGAGCCCGCTTGAAGGGGTGCCGGTCTACGCGGCCGCTTTCGACGCGGCTCTCCAGGACGCCGTACCCGACGCCGGGCTGCGCCAGTTGCATGACCACGTTCGCCGGGCCGGCCAGCAGCGCGACGCCCATCAGGCCCTCGTCGATGCCCAGCGCCCGCCTGCGCTTGCGCCGCTGCGGACGGGGCGGATCGGTGGCTCTGCGCTCGACGTGCCCACTCGGTGGGTGCACCGGCTCGTGAATTGCCATCGTCGGATCCTCCCCGCGGCGGGTGTCCGCTAATGTGCGAACGCTTGTTTCCTGATATTGTCGTGCCGCGGCGTTAGTGTCAAGATGGTTCGCATGAGCGAGACGTCCAGCACGCGGCCGTACCGCGGGGTCGAGGCCGCCGAGCGGCTGGCCACCCGTCGTAACCGGCTCCTGGCCGCGGGGCTGGACCTGCTCGGCGATCAGCGGCCGAACATCTCGGCGGTCACCGTCCGCGGCGTGTGCCGCCGCGCCGGTCTCGCGGCCCGGTACTTCTACGAGAGCTTCGCCGACAAGGACGAATTCGTCTCCTGCGTTTTCGACTGGGTTGTCGCCGAGCTGGCCGCCACCACCCAGGCCGCAGTCGCGGCGGTGCCGGCCGGCGAGCAGACCCGCGCGGGCATGGCCAACATCGTGCGGACCATCAGCGATGACGCCCGCGTGGGCCGCCTGCTGTTCAGCATGCAGCTGGCCGATCCGGTGGTGGTGCGCAAACGCGCCGAGTCCAGCGCACTGTTCGCGATGTTGTCGGGCCAGCATGTTGGCAACGCGCTACACGTACCGGCAAACGATCGCATCAAGGCCGCCGCGCACTTCGTGGTCGGCGGTGTCGGGCAAACCATCAGCGCCTGGCTGGCCGGTGATGTCCGATTCGAACCCGGTGAGCTAGCGGATCACCTCGCCGCGCTGCTCGACGAGCTCGCCGAGCCAAACTTGTACCGCCTCACCGAAACACGTGCCGAGGCCTAGCGGCCCGTCACCCGCTCACACCGGGCAGACCGTGCACCACCCCGTCGTCGCCGTGAGCGAGAAGTCGCTCAGCACCCGGGAAAGGGCCTGCCGCAGAACCTCGTTCGAGTTGTGGCGGCCCAGTTCGTAGGCGAGGACCGAGATGAAGACCCGGTTGTGGACCCTTCCCGACAGCAACGCCAGCGCGCCGTTGGTGCGGTGCATCGTCGCGGTGGTCACGCCCGGGTACACCGACTTCATGGCGAAATAGTCGGCGTCCGTGCCGTCCGGCCGATTGGCGGCCGGGTCGAGCGCGCCGAGATTGGACGACACCACGGTGGTGGCGCCGCCGGTGACCACGCTGAGCAATCGCCGGAAGACCGGCTTCGGGATCAGGGGAACAAGGGGCAGTAATGCCCACCGCTCGTCAGGCACATCGTGATGGCGAACCAGCGCCTGCTTGATCACGGCGCGGATCTCGCGCAGGTCCGTGGTGATCGCCGAGGGGCCCAGCGTGACGTCGACATTTGTGACCGCGTTGGCGCGCGTATCGCCCGGGGCGCGTTCGTTGAAGGGCATCCCCACGTTGACCGACCCGTCGGCGGCGACCCGCCCCACCCGCTGGGCGAGGTGGGCCGCCAATCCGGCCAAAAGTGCGTTGCTGGTGCCACCCAAGGCGTTTGCGCGGGCGTCCCATTCGTCGGCGCTGACGAAGATCGTCTCCATCGGGAGGGTGATGCGGTCGTCCGGCGCGGTGGGTGGCGGGGGTCGCTTTCCGCGTGCCGGGGCCGCCGCGCCGCTTCCGTCGCGGCCCTGCCGGAGCATTCGGGCGGCTGCGCCGATGGCGCGGCCGACATCGCGTGCGTCGTGCGCGGTTTGGCGTGCATCCTCGCGTAGGGCACGCCACCGCCGCCGTGATCCCGCGGCGGGCCAGCGGACCTCGTCGTCGCGTCCGGAAGCCGCGTCACCCAGCGCCTCGCACAGTCCGACGCCGTCGGTGAGGCAATGCGTGGTGACCAGGCTCACCACCGCGCCGCCGTCGCTCAGCGGGAGCATCGCCAGGTGCCATCCGGGCCCGTGCTCGGCGTCCGGCCGCTTGTCGGCCTGCTCCTGTAGCCATGCGTCGATGTCGTCGCGCGGCCGCGGGGACGCGG
>NZ_JAICZA010000266.1 GCF_025933915.1 Mycobacterium sp. | reverse complement strand
GCCGGCGCCGCCGCCGACTTTCCCGGCGAGCCCTGGGCCGTGCCGAAGTTCTACTGGTCGGTCTTCGCGACCCGCGCGTTCGAGGCCGGTCTGGACGCGCTGACGCCCGAGGACCTGCGACCCGAATGGTCGCTGCCGTCGGAAGAGGAGTTCACGTTCGGGTATGCCGACGGCGACATCGACGCCGTCGTCGAGACCGACGACGACGCCCGGGACGCCAAGAGGGCGGCGCTCGCCGCGCACGCCACCCAGGTGGTCGTCGGCCCCACCGGCCGCGCCTGCGCCTTGTCCAACAACGTGGCGCTGCCGATCCTGGGGCACGAGCATTACGTCTTGGCGGCCGGCGGCGCGGGGAAACGCGACGAGCGTGGGTGGGAAACGGATCTGCTCGCAGGCCTTGGTTTCACCGCGACCCGCACGCGGTAGGCTGCCAAACAGGCAGCCACGGAAGGAATTCGCATGGACCCCGACCTGGACCCTAATCAGCAGCACTGGCAGGACCGACTCGACAGCCTGCAGTGGGTGATCGGCTCGATACTCTCCAACGTCGACAGCGTTCCGACCTGACCGACACCCAGCCACGCGTTGCGTCCGTTGAAGACAGCGGCGCAACCGACCCCGCGATTCGTTTCGTTGTGCTGGCGCTTTTGGCGGTCGATGGGGTTCTCTCCGCACTGGCCGGGGCCCTGCTGCTGCCTTTCTATATCGGGACGATTCCTTTTCCCATCAGCGGATTGATTTCCGGGCTGGTCAACGCGGCGCTGGTGTGGGCGGCCGGCCGATGGACCCGGTCCCCGCGGCTGGCCGCGCTGCCGCTGTGGACATGGCTGCTGACGGTGGCGGTGATCAGCATGGGGGGCCCGGCCGACGACGTCGTCCTGGGCGGTCGCGGCCTGATGGCTTACGCGGCCCTGCTGCTGCTGGTGCTCGGTCTCGTACCGCCGGTCTGGGTGCTGTGGCGGCGCGGCCGCAGCGGCTGATGGCCGCGTCCGCCGAGTGGACATTTCGGCCGGGATGTCGCCCGCTTGCCGCTGCGGGTGTGGCGCTACTGTTGACTGTTGCCCATACGGGACCCGCCATGGGTGCCACGATTTCACATGTTGGGACGCACGGATGAAATTCGATCGTCGGGAAGTTACACGAAGGTGCTGTTGACTCCGGGCGAGGAGCCTACCGCTCTGCCTGATCCGCAGATTCCGGCCAAGGCCAGTGCGTCGAAGGCCGATGCGTCGGCGCTGCGACGGGTATTGCGGCGGGCCCGAGATGGTGTTGCGCTGAACATTGACGAGGCTGCGGTCGCGATGACCGCGCGCGGTGCGGATCTGGCGGATCTGTGCGCCAGCGCGGCGCGGGTGCGCGACGCGGGCCTGGAATCGGCCGGGCGGCACGGCCCCGGCGGACGTCTGCCGATCACCTACTCGCGCAAGGTCTTCATCCCGGTCACCCACCTGTGCCGCGACAACTGTCATTACTGCACCTTCGTCACCGTCCCGGGCAAGCTGCGTGCCGAGGGCGCCGGCATGTACCTCGAGCCCGACGAGATACTCGACATCGCCCGCCGCGGCGGCGAACTTGGTTGCA
Source organism: Mycobacterium sp. (assembly GCF_025933915.1). GTDB lineage: Bacteria > Actinomycetota > Actinomycetes > Mycobacteriales > Mycobacteriaceae > Mycobacterium. Next base: position 1,996 of record NZ_JAICZA010000266.1, on the reverse strand, counting down.
AGGAAGCACTGTTCACCCTCGGGGATCGGCCCGAGGATCGCTGGCCGGAAGCGCGCGAATGGCTCGGTCAACGAGGCTACGATTCGACGCTGTCGTACGTGCGGGCGATGGCGATCCGGGTGCTCGAAGAAACCGGCTTGTTGCCGCACCTGAACCCCGGTGTGATGAGTTGGTCGGAAATGGCGCGGCTCAAGCCGGTGGCTCCGTCGATGGGTATGATGCTCGAGACGACGTCGCGGCGGCTGTTCGAAACGAAAGGGCTTGCGCACTATGGCAGCCCGGACAAAGATCCGGCAGTCCGGTTGCGCACTTTGACCGACGCGGGCCGGTTGTCGATTCCGTTCACCACCGGTCTGCTGGTCGGCATCGGCGAGACACTGGCCGAACGCGCCGACACCTTGCACGCGATTCGCAAGTCGCACAAGGAGTTCGGCCATGTGCAAGAAGTGATCGTACAAAATTTCCGGGCCAAGGAGCACACCGCCATGGCCACGGTTCCCGACGCGGGCATCGAGGATTACCTGGCGACGGTGGCGGTTGCGCGGCTGGTGCTCGGTCCCGGGATGCGTATCCAGGCGCCGCCGAACCTGGTCTCGCGCGAGGAGTGCCTGGCGCTGGCCGGCGCCGGGGTCGACGACTGGGGCGGTGTATCGCCGCTGACACCCGACCACGTCAACCCGGAGCGGCCGTGGCCGGCGTTGGACGAATTGGCCGCCGTCACCGCCGAAGCCGGTTACGAGCTGGTCCAGCGGTTGACCGCGCAGCCCAAATACGTGCTGGGCGGCGCGGCCTGGATCGACCCGCGGGTGTCCGGACATGTGCGGGCGCTGGCCGATCCCGCGACCGGTCTGGCCCGCGATGTCAATCCCGTGGGGTTGCCATGGCAGGAGCCCGACGACGTCGGTTCGGTGGGCCGGGTCGACCTCAACTCGGCGATCGACAGCGAGGGCCGTAACACCGAAACCCGCAGCGACATCGACAGTGCCTTCGGCGACTGGGAATCGATCCGCGCGCACGTCAACGAGCTGGCCGCGCAGGGCGCCAAAGCACCAGAACGCCTAGACACCGACGTGCTCGCCGCGCTGCGCTCCGCCGAACGCGATCCCGCCGGCTGCACCGACAGCGAATACCTGTCGCTGGCCACCGCCGATGGCCCGGCGCTGGAAGCGGTTGCCGCACTGGCAGATTCGTTACGTCGCGACACCGTCGGTGACGACGTGACGTTCGTGATCAATCGCAACATCAACTTCACCAACATCTGCTACACCGGGTGCCGGTTCTGCGCGTTCGCTCAGCGCAAGGGCGACGCCGATGCGTATTCGCTGTCCGCCGACGAGGTCGCCGACCGCGCCTGGGAGGCGCACGTGCAAGGGGCTACCGAGGTGTGTATGCAGGGTGGCATCGACCCCGAACTGCCGGTCACCGGCTACGCGGACCTGGTCCGCGCGGTCAAGGCGCGGGTGCCGTCGATGCACGTGCACGCATTTTCTCCGATGGAGATCGCCAACGGTGTGACCAAGAGCGGGTTGAGCATTCGCGACTGGCTCATCAGCTTGCGCGAAGCGGGCCTGGACACCATCCCCGGCACCGCCGCCGAGATCCTGGACGACGAAGTGCGCTGGGTGCTGACCAAGGGCAAGTTACCGACCTCGCTGTGGATCGAGATCGTCACCACCGCACACGAGGTGGGCCTGCGGTCGTCGTCGACCATGATGTACGGCCACGTCGATCACCCGCGGCACTGGGTCGGTCACCTCAACGTGCTGCGCGACATCCAGGACCGCACCGGAGGTTTCACCGAGTTCGTGCCGCTGCCGTTCGTGCACCAGAGCTCGCCGCTGTATCTGGCCGGTGCGTCGCGGCCCGGGCCGACCCATCGCGACAACCGCGCGGTACACGCATTGGCGCGAATCATGTTGCACGGCCGCATTTCCCAGATCCAGACCAGCTGGGTCAAGCTCGGTGTCGAGCGCACACAGGTGATGCTCAATGGCGG
>NZ_JAICZA010000282.1 GCF_025933915.1 Mycobacterium sp. | reverse complement strand
TTTTCGGGTTTGACGTCCAGGTGCACCAGACCGGCGGCGTGCGCAGCGTCCAGGGCGCGCGCCACCTGCGCGGTGATCGACGCCGCGCGCGAGGGTTCCAGCGCGCCCTGCTCGCGCAGCAGGTCCTTGAGGCTGCCTCCGTCGTCGACCAGGTGCATGTCGATGAAGGGCGCCCCGTCGATCTCGCCGAAGTCATGCAGCGGCAGGACGTGCGGCTCGGCCAGCCGCGTCACCTTGCGGCATTCGCGCCAAAGGCGTTGCTGGAAACCAGGGTCCGCCGCCGTCTCGCCACGTAACAGCTTGAGCGCGACCATCCGGTCCTTAACCGTGTCGTAGGCCCGATAGACCTCGCCCATTCCCCCGGTGCCGATCAACGATCGCAGCTCGTACGGCCCGAACCGGGTACCGAGCCGTGCACCGCGGGACGAGGAGGCCACTGCGCAATCCTTCCGCAACGTCGAAGACAGTCCAGCCCGCGTGTTCCCCAATCGGGCGTCGACATAACGTGCGCAGGCTCACGCGTGTCGCAACCACACGGTACCGGCGGCCGCGGCTATCGTGCGTCGGCGTCCCTGACGCTCCCGATACAGTAGGTGGCTGTCCGAAGCGGAGAAGGTGGGGCCTTCGATGACCGACATGACGGCGCGGTTCGCGGAGATCGTCGGCGCGCACAACGTGCTCACCGGTGACGCCATTTCCGAGGACTACGCGCACGACGAGGTGTTGACGTCGCCTCCGCAATCACCGGCGTACCTGGCCAAGCCGGCGACCGCCGACGAGGTCGCGCGGCTGCTCAAAATTGCCTCGGACAGCCACGTGCCGGTGACGGCGCGCGGCTCGGGGACCGGCTTGTCGGGCGCGGCGATCCCCCGCGCCGACGGGCTGCTGGTCTCCTTCGAGCGGATGAACGCCGTGCTGGAGGTCGACGTCACCAACCAGGTCGCCGTCGTCCAGCCCGGGGTGACGCTCGCCGACCTGGACGCCGCGACGGCCGGCACCGGGCTGCGCTACATGGTGCATCCGGGCGAGCTGTCCTCCAGCGTCGGCGGCAACGTCGGCACCAACGCCGGCGGCATGCGCGCGGTCAAATACGGGATCGCCCGCCACAACGTGCTCGGGTTGCAGGCCGCGCTGCCCACCGGCGAGATCATCCGCACCGGTGGCAAGATCGCCAAAATATCCACCGGCTACGACCTGACCCAGCTCATCGTCGGCTCCGAAGGCACCCTGGCGCTGGCCACCGAGGTGATCGTCAAGCTGCATCCGCGCCTCGACCACAGCGCCACCGTGCTCGCCCCGTTCGCCGACTTCGACCAGGTCATGCAGGCGGTGCCCAAGATCCTCCTCAGCGGTCTGGCGCCCTACATCCTGGAGTACGTCGACAACGTGACGATGGCCGCCCTCGTGTATACCCAAAACCTGGAGCTGGGCGTTCCCGACGATGTCCGCGACAGCTGCCAGGCCTATCTCGTTGTGGCCCTTGAGAACCGGAGCGCAGGCCGGCTGGGTGAGGATGTCGAGACGACGGGCGAGCTGCTCGCCGAGCTGGGCGCGGTGGACGCCTATGTGCTCGACGGCGGCGCGGCGCGCAAGCTCATCGAGGCGCGGGAGAAGGCGTTTTGGACGCTCAAGGCGCTCAACGCCGACGACCTCATCGACGCCGTCGTGCCGCGCGGCGCGATGCCGAAATTCCTCAGCGTCGCACGTGAAATGGCGACGGCGGCCGGAGGTGCCGCGGCGGGCTGCGGGCACGCCGGCGACGGCAACGTGCACCTGGCCATCTTCTGCCAGGACCCGGCGAGACGCAAGAAGCTGTTGACCGACATCTTCGCGCTGGCAATGGGATTGGGCGGCGCGATCTCGGGCGAACACGGACTTGGCCGCGCCAAAACCCCGTACTTCGTCGAACTCGAGGACCCGGTGAAGGTGGACCTGATGCGCCGCATCAAGGCAGGCTTCGACCCGGCCGGCATCCTCAACCCGGATGTGGTGTTCGCGTCGGGCGACGGGTGATCAACGCGCCGTTGCCAATTGGCTCACGATGTCGAGCCGGAGGAACTCCGGCGCCTTGATCACCCGGCGCAGCATGAACCGGATGAACGCCGGCATGTCGGTCGCGTTCTCGTCGCGGAACACGACTGGGGCGCCGAGCTGGTAGCGCCGCCGCCTGGTCTGCAGTTCGCAGCCGCCCGCGACGAGGACGTTGCGCACCCAATCAGTTTCGGGCCCATACGTCAGCGCAATCACAAACCCGTTGGGGCGGCGGAAGACCCACAGCGGGGTGCGGAACGTGCGACCCGATTTGCGCCCGCGATGGACGACGACTCCCCATCCGGGCGCCCACGGGGCGATGTACTTGGTGAATCGATTGAGGCCGATTTTGTTGGCCCGGGCAACCCATCGCGGTGCTGGCATCTCCTTAACTCCTCACTTGGGGAATTTATGACTCCACGCTAACGCTGGGACATCCGGAAGTCAACGACTGTAGAATTTCTGGACTGTGCCCCCCATTGGACGACGCCCGGGCAACCCCGATACCCGGAACGACATCGTGGCGACCGCTCGACGGCTGTTCGCGAATTCGGGATACGACAAGACCTCGGTCCGCGACATCGCCGCCGGCGCCGGCGTCGACCCGGCGCTGATCCGGCACTATTTCGGCAGCAAGGCCGAGCTCTTCCGGTCCACCATGGGGTGGCCGTTCGATCCGGCCGAGATCAGCGCGCGGATCGCCAGCGGCGATCGCGAGGAAATCGGCGCGCGCCTGACGCGGGTGTTCTTCGAAGCGTGGGAGCAGCCGGACTCCCGCGCGTCCCTACTGGCGATCCTGCGGGGTGCCGCCACCCACGACGAGTCGGCCGCCCTGGTGCGTCAGTTCATTCAGGGCCAGCTGTATCCGGAGTTGGCCAAGTTGCTGACGGGGTCGGACACCGAACTGCGTATCGATCTGGCCATGGGCCAACTCCTGGGCATCGCCTACTTGCGCCATGTCCTGCAGGTCG
>NZ_JAICZA010000209.1 GCF_025933915.1 Mycobacterium sp. | reverse complement strand
CAGCACACCACCCGCATTCACCGTGACCGCACCACCATCGGTCAACGAGCCAGTCGGACCCACAGCGACCGTCCCACTATCCGACAGAGTCCCACCAACGTTGACAGTCACTGCACCGCCATCAGTAAGAGTGCCACCCGAATTGACCATGACGGCACCGCCGTCGGTCAGCGTGCCGGTCGGGCCGACGGTGAGCGCGCCGTTGACGGTCAGATTGCCACCGATGTTGACGGTCACGGTGCCGCTGTCGGTGAAGGTCACGCCGGAGCCCACGGTCAGAGTCCCGCTATCGGTGCCGCCGGTGCTGACAACGACGGTCCCGCCGGTGTTGGTCAAGGTGCCGCCGTCTGTCAATGTGCCACCGCCAGTGACGGTCACGGTGCCGCCATCCGTCAGGGTGCCGCCCGAATTGATGGTGACAGCACCGCCGTCGGTCAAGGTGCCACCCAGACCGGTGGTGAGCGTGCCACCGCTGTTGACATTGAGCGCGCCCGTGGGGCCCACATTGATTGTGCTGCCGGTGAGGCTGACAGCGCTGTTGAGGTTGAGCGTGCCGTTATCGACGACCGTGACACCTGTACCTACGGTGAACGAGCCGCTATCGGTGAACACACCGCCCGAATTCACGGTCAATGCACCAGAATCCGTCAACGTGCCACCGCTCGCGATGGTGACCGTACCGCCGTCTGTCAACGTGCCACCGCTGGTGATGGTCACGGTTCCCCCGTCGGTCAGGGTGCCACCCGAGCCCACGGTCACGGTGCCGCTGTCGGTGAAGGTCACGCCGGAGCCCACGCTCAACGTGCCGCTGTCGGTGCCGCCGGTGCTGACGATGACGGTCCCGCCCGTGTTCGTGAGGGTGCCGCCGTCGGTGAGCACGCCGCCGCCGGTGACGGTGACGGTGCCGCCGTCGGTCAGCGTGCCACCCGAACTGACGGTCAAGGCGCCGCTGTCGGTCACGGCGCCGCCCGAGTGGACGATGAGGCTGCTGCCGGAGCTGATGGTCAGGCTGCCACCGTCGGCCAGCGTGCCGCCCGAACTGACCGTCACGGTGCTGCCGTCGACGAGCACGCCGCCGGAACCAATGGTCAATGTCCCGCCGTTGGTCAGGGTGCCGCCGGAGCCGAGAAGCCCTCCGCTGCTGACGGTGATGGTGCCACTGTCAGTGAGGACACCGCCGGAGCTCACGGTCACGCTGCCTCCGGCGCCCACAACCGATCCGCCGTTGACAGTGACCGTGCCGCCGCTCGCGACGGTCAGGGTGTTGCTGACGGTGAGGGTGCCGCCGTCGGCGACAAGCGCGCCGCCGTTGACGGTAACGGCGCCGCCATTCGCGACGGTGATGACGCCGCCGTCGACCAGGCTGCCGCCGGAACCAAGCGTTCCGCCGTCGATGGTGAGGGTGCCGTCCACAGTGAGGGTGCTGCCGGAGTCGGCGATGAGGCTGGCACCGGGGTCGATGGTGACGGTGTTGCCGGCCAGGATGACGTAGTCATTTCCGGCGGTGAGGTGAGTGGTGCCGGTGACGTCGCCGGAGAGGGAGATCGGGTCGACACCGTTGATGATGACGTGAGTTTCGGTGAGCCCTTGGGAAACAGTGGTCGACGCCGCCTGCTGCGTCACCGCACTCGAGCTGAGCTGCTGGGTGGCCGCGGACGAGCTGAGCTGCTGCGTCATCGCACTCGAGCTGAGCTGCTGGGTGGTCGCGGACGAGCTGAGCTGCTGGGTGGCCGCCGACGAGCTGACCTGCTGCGTCACCGCTGTCGACGCCGACTGCTGAGACACCGCACTCGAGCTGAGCTGCTGCGTGGCCGCACTCGAGCTGACCTGCTGCGTGGCCGCGGTCGACGCCGACTGCTGAGACACCGCGGTGGCGGCCGGCTGGTTCGACGCCGCGGGTGAGGCCACCTGATAGGCCGTGGTCGTGGTCGGCTGCGGGGAGACGGCGCTCGGCGCTGACTGTGGCGACACAGTGGTCGAGCCAAGCTGCTGGGTCAACGTCGGCGACACCGCCTGCTGAGACACCGCTGTCGCGCCCGGCTGCGAGGAGACGGCGTTGGACGCGGATTGCTGAGACAACGCAGACGTGCTGAGCTGTTGAGACGCCGCGAATGAGCTGGCCTGCTGGGAAACCGCGGTCGAGGAAGACTGCTGGGACACCGCGGTCGAGGCAGACTGCTGGGATACCGCAGTCGAACCAGCCTCCTGCGAGGCGGTGGGCGAGCTCAGTTGGGTGAGGGATTGGATTCGGGCGCTGGTGGAGTCGCCGACGGCCCGGACCATCGCGCCGGCACGAGCTCCCTGCCCGGCAGGGTTCGTGGTCCGCGGCGGCTCCCCGAATGGGGTAAGGGCGCTGGCGGCCACCGACGCAGCCTCGTACCCGTACATGACGGCGGCATCCTGGGCCCACATCTCCATGTACAGGGCTTCGGTAGCCATGATCGCCGGCGTGTTCTGCCCCAGGAAATTGGTCGCGACCAACGCCGCCAACTGCGCGCGATTCTCGGCGACCGCCGGCGGGGGCACCGTCGCGATGAACGCCGCCTCGTAGGCCGCCGCCGCGGTATACGCCTGGGCGGCGGTTTGCGCGGCCTGAGTGCCCGTGGTCGCCAGCCACTCCGCATAGGGGGCCGCTGCAGCCGCCATCGCCAGCGACGCCGGCCCCAACCACACCTGGCCTGCCAGCTCCGAGACCACCGAGACGTAGCCACTGGCGGTGGACGCCAGTGTCGCGGCCAACGCGTCCCAAGCCGCCGCGGCTGCCAGAATCGGCCCCGCCCCGGGACCGCTATACATGCGCGTGGAATTGATCTCTGGGGGCAGCTCAGCAAAATCCATGGCCTTCTCACCGCGTCGTTTGGGTGACGACACCCAAAGTCAGATGACTCTTACTGCCCCCGTGGAGTATTGACCTTGATGGCTTCTATTATGCGCATGTAAGATTGATTCGGGTATACTTTAGAAAATTTGTTTGGCAGCATCAACCGAAGTTTCCACCGGCTTGGGAATCGGACGGTAGCGCAGAATGGCCGGGGCGGACTTGCGGTGGCCTGCCAACGCGCGACGGCCGCCGGGAGCCGGGCCTGAGCTCGGCTTTTGTCCTGATCGGCAATGAGGTCGAGCTGAGCGCCGAGCCGGCCTCGTCCCACTACCGGATGGGCATTCGGACCGTCGACGGAAGTCGATGAATTCAAACGCCTTTCGCCGCGCTGCGGATAGGTGGACCTGACGCCCGGTGCGGCGTCGCTTGCCCCGGTCACCACAGCTGCCGCCAACCTTGACCGCGAATCGATATCTTGCCTCTGAACAGCAGAAAAACATCGGTCAGCGAAATCTGTTGAGTACCCGTCATTCGGTCACAGGGAGGCTTGGCGATCGATATGGCCAATTACTCACTGCGGTAAGGCTTTCTGCGTACTGTTCTCGACATGGAGTTGACAGCAATCTTGTGTAACCACGCTGAGGCGCAAAACAACTTGTTGTACATCTCGGCGGGAGGCATAGACCAGGTCCACATTCCGGCCGGACACCCGGTGCCCTTTACGATCTCGGTGGGCCTCGGAATTGTCGTCGAAGTACCGCGGACGGCGAGCGACCAAGAACACACGGTCGACATTGAACTACTGGACTCGGACGGGCGTGCAGTTGAGGTTCAAAACGGTGTGGACGAATACGAACCGTTCCGCACCCAATTTAAATTCAACATCGGCAAGTCGAACCGTCACGAGGTCGACGAAACCCAGTCAGTTGCCTTCGCAGTCAACATTCCGGTACTTCGGTTGGAGAAGCTGGGCTCGTATGTCTTCACCGTCAGCGTCGACGAGACCGTTCAGCGCCGCCTCCCTTACCGGCTGGTTGGACAGGCGGCGTAACCGGTCGACCAACGTTCTCCTGTCGGCTCCCGGCCCCCGCCGACCACAGAAGCCTCAGTATTCCCACAGACTGACTGGCAATTAGCCCGACCACTGCGCGCACGACGGCGCGGTGGCGCCGATACCGCGCAACGACGGGATGACCGAGACGACCAGGAACGCCTTGCGGTGCGCCAAGCGCAGCTGGGATCGATGAGACCTTCCGGCCATACGGCACGCCGTCCCTCGCCTCGCCAAGTGGTTTGTCGCCTGCGATGTGATTCGTTCAACACCTCGCACTATCTGGATCCTGTCAGCGCGCAACGAGCTGCGCGGTTGCGCTTCCCCGGCGCACGAGCGGCTCTCCGGCTGATCCCGCTCAGGGAGGCAGCACCGTCGCCGCGGCGCTGTTTGCGCGCACGATTCGCCAGCGCCCGTCGTGGCGCCGCAGCAACCCGGCCAACTCCAGCATCGCCAGCGGTCCCAGCACCTGCTCGGGCCTCAGCCCGGACGCGACCGCGATCTCGTCGACGGTGGCGCCGCCGCGGCCCGGTAACGCCTCGTATACCCGGCGCTCGGTGTCGCTGAGGCCGTCGAGAGGCGTGACCGGGCGGGGCTCGTCGGAGGCCAGTTCGCCGATGTGGCCGATGAGTTCGACGATGTGGTCGGCCCGGGTGACCAGCTCGGCACCGTCGCGCAGCAGCGCATGGCAGCCCGCCGACGCCGATGATGTCACGGGTCCGGGCACCGCGGCCACCACTCGCCCCAACGCCCGCGCCCAGGCCGCGGTGTTGGCCGCCCCGCTGCGCAGACCGGCTTCCACCACCACCGCGGCCCCGGCGACCGCGGCCACCAGCCGATTGCGGGTCAGGAACCGGTGGCGCGCGGGGCGGACGCCGGGCGCGTATTCGGTGAACACCAGCCCGTGCTGGCCGATGCGGTGCAGCAGCGCGGTGTGCCCGCTCGGGTAGGGGACGTCGAGCCCGCCGGCGAGGACCGCCACGGTAATCCCGTCGCAGTCCAACACGGCCCGGTGGGCGGCGCCGTCGATGCCGTAGGCCCCGCCCGAGACGACAGCGACGTCACGCTGCGCCAAGTCGGCCGCCAGCTCGCCGGCCACCTGCTCGCCATACACCGTCGAAGCGCGCGTCCCGACCACGGCGGCCGCCCGCTGCGCGACGTCATCGAGCCGGGCGGGCCCCTGCGCCCACAACACCATGGGCGGAACCATCGGCGGACCGCCGCGCCGTCGCGGCTCGGCACCGTGGAAGGCGGCGAACGGCAGCAGCGGCCACTCGTCGTCGTCGGGGGTGATCAACCGCCCGCCCCGCCGAGCGATCATCTCGAGATCGGCCGCTGAGGTGTCGATGTCACGCCTGGCCTGGGTGTGGCGGGCCAGATCGTCGTCGACCGATCCCCGCCGGACCCGCTCGGCCGCCTCGACCGGGCCGACACATCGCACCAGGTCGGCGAGCCCGAGGCAGGGCGGTTCGGCCACCCGGGACAGATAGGCCCACGCGCGCAGGGTGACACCGTCGGCCGTCGCGCTCATCGCTGCGCCCCGGGCTGGCGGAAGCTGAGTGCGGCGGCGACCTCGTCGAGCCCGGGCGACGTGCGACCGGCCAGGTCGGCCAAGCTCCACGCGACCCGCAACGTGCGATCGAGGCCACGGATGCTGAGCAGCCCATGATCCAGCGCCCGTTGCAGCGGCTCCATCACCGCGTTGCTGGGACGGAACTTTCGCCGCAGCAGCGCCCCGCTGACCTCGGCGTTGGTGCGGAAGCCGTGCGGCAGCCAACGCTGGGCGGCGGCCTCACGCGCGGCCGCCACCCGCTGACGAACCTGTGCGGTGGATTCGCCGTCGCGGCCCGAGAACGCCTTTGCCCGCACCGGATCCATCTGCACCCGCAGGTCCACGCGGTCCAGCAGTGGCCCGGACAACTTGCCCAGATAGCGGCGTTTGGTCGCCGCCGGGCACATACAGTCCTGCGGATCGGCCGGCGCGCACGGGCACAGGTTGGCGGCCAGCACCAGTTGGAATCGGGCCGGATAACATGCCACCCCGTCGCGGCGGGCAAGGCGAATTTCGCCGTCCTCCAACGGTGTTCGCAGGGCCTCCAGCGCGCTGACCCGGATCTCGGCGCACTCGTCGAGGAAGAGCACCCCGCGATGGGCCCGGCTGACAGCACCCGGCCGGGCCATCCCGGAGCCACCACCGACCAGCGCCGCGACGCTGGAACTGTGATGGGGCGCTACGAACGGCGCCCGGGTGATCAACGGCGTGTCCCCCGACAGCAACCCGGCCACCGAGTGAATCGCGGTGACTTCCAGCGACTCGCTTTCCGTTAACGGCGGAAGCAGGCCCGGAAGGCGTTGCGCGAGCATCGTTTTGCCCACTCCCGGTGGGCCGGTGAGCATCAGGTGGTGCGCCCCGGCGGCGGCCAGCTCCACCGCGAACCGCGCTTGCGCCTGTCCGAGGACGTCGACCAGGTCCACGACCGGTTCCTCGACCGTG
>NZ_JAICZA010000039.1 GCF_025933915.1 Mycobacterium sp. | reverse complement strand
TAGGCTCGGTGCCGCCCGTGGGGTTGGCGTTCATGCGTTTTGTCGGCATCAGGTGTGAAGGGCCGGCCGGCGTGACTTGATAGGAGCGTGGCATCCGCCCCCACTGAGATGTGTCCGCCGACCGGCCCAACCGTCACCTCACAGTGAAGGAGGCAACCTCCATGGTTGTTGTTGGAGCCGATGTGCACAAGCGCACGCATACGTTTGTCGCGGTCGACGGGGTCGGCAAGAAGTTGGGTGAGAAGGTGGTTGCGGCGACCAGCCTCGGGCATGGTCAAGCGGTGATGTGGGCTCGTGAACGGTTCGGGTCTGAGGTGGTGTGGGCGATCGAGGATTGCCGGCATTTGTCGGCGCGCCTGGAACGCGATCTGATGACCTCTGATCAGAAGGTGGTGCGGGTGCCGCCGAAGTTGATGGCTCAGGTGCGGGCCTCGGCGCGCACTCGTGGTAAGTCCGATCCGATCGATGCGCTGGCGGTGGCGCGGGCGTTTCTGCGTGAACCCGATCTTCCGATCGCGTCGCATGATGAGGTGTCGCGTGAGCTCAAGCTGTTGGTGGATCGACGGGAAGACCTTGTCGTTCAACGGACCTCGATGATCAATCGTTTGCGGTGGCGTGTTCATGAACTCGATCCCGAACGTGCCCCAAAGCCAGGATCGCTGGATCTGGCCAAGCACCGTCGACTTCTGGGTGACTGGCTAGCAACCCAGCCCGGGCTGGTCGCTGAGCTGGCTCGCGATGAGCTGGCCGACATCACCCGGCTCACCGAAACCATCAACGCGTTGGCCAAACGGATCGGTGAACGGGTCCGCACGGTCGCCCCGGTGCTGCTTTCTCTTCCAGGCTGTGGGGAGTTGACCGCGGCCAAACTGGTCGGGGAGGCCGCCGGAGTGACCCGCTTTAAGAGCGAGCCGGCCTTCGCCCGCCATGCCGGCGTCGCACCGATTCCTGTCTGGTCGGGCAACACTGCCGGCCGCGTACGCATGACCCGCTCAGGCAACCGCCAACTCAACACCGCATTGCACCGCATCGCTGTCACACAGATCCGCCTTGAGGGCCTCGGCCAGGCCTACTACCGCCACCGCCTGGCCACGGGCGACTCCAGCACCGAAGCGCTGCGCTGCCTCAAACGTCGCCTGGCCCGCGTCGTTTTCCACCACCTACACACCGACCACCAAAACCGAACTCAGCCTTGCCAAACGGCAGCGGCTTGACATAGGAGAAACTCATGACCACAACGTTGCAGGATCCCGGGGTCGCATCGACGCTTGACCGCATGTATGCCGAGTCGAAGAACCAGATGTCGCTGTTGCGTGAGCGGCGTGGCACGTTCGAGCAGCCGATGACCGCCCAGCAGCGGGCCGACGCGATGAGTGAGTTCTACATCCCGGTGACGCCCGAGGCCGGCCGGCTGCTGTATTCACTGGTACGGGCCACCCGCCCGGCGACGGTCGTCGAATTCGGCATGTCATTCGGCATCTCCGCCCTGCATCTGGCCGCCGCCGTGCGCGACAACGGGAGCGGCCGGGTGGTGACCACGGAGCTCAGTGAGACCAAAATCGCGGCGGCGAAGAAGACGTTCGCCGAGACGGGCCTGGACGATGTGATCACCATCCTGGAGGGCGATGCCCTGACCACGCTGGAAAGCCTGGACGGAGCAATCGATTTTCTGCTGCTCGACGGTTGGAAAGATTTGTACCTACCCGTGATCGAGTTGCTGGAGCCCCGCCTGTCCACGGGTGCGTTGGTCATCGCCGACAACGCCAGCTCGGCCGATATGGCACCGTATCTCGACCGCGTGCGCGACCAGGACAACGGCTATGTCAGCTTCAACTTCCAGGTTCGCGACAGCGACAGCATGGAAATCAGCTGCCGCACAGGCAATTAGGAAAATTACCTCAGCAGAGCTACCTCAACGACTCCTCGAGCCACGGTGTCAGCCACTTCACCCCTTCCGGGGTCAGGTGCACACCGTCGCTGCGCACCTTGATGCCGTCGACCTTGGCGGTATAGACGCCGTCAGGGCACAGCTTCTTGTTCAGGTCGAGGATCGCGACGCCTGGATGGTGGCTGACCGTCTTGCGTAACATGGTGTTCCACAGGTTGACCCGGTCCGGCTGGTCCTCCGGATACAACCGGCCGTCCGGCTTTTCACCTCCCCGGCTGTAGGGCACGGTGGCGACCACCACTCGGACACCGGTGGAACCCGCGATGGTCAGCGCCCGCTCGAGCTCGCCGTTGAGATAGGCGTCGAAGGTGGGGTCGCCGATATGGGTCCACTGGCCCTCGTTGACGCGGTCCACCGTTTCCCAGCGGCCGATGATCAGCAGAGCGACATCCGGCTGGTCCTGGCTGATCTGCGATGACCACCGGATGGGCCAGCCGTCGCATTCGGACCTTTGTTCCAGGGTTTGGCCGACATACCGGTACGGCGTGCCACGCACCAGGCTGCATCCGATGACGGTGTGGTCGAGGAACGCAAACCCCGGTGTCGGCGGAAGGTAGTGCATCCACGTCCACCCGATCGAATCACCGAACACCGAGACGGTGAATGGCCGATGGGGATCCCGCGGCCGGCTTTCGCCCGGTGGTGACGGCGAGACCGCCGCGACCGCCGAGACGCCCGGCGGCAAACCCACCTCGCGCAGCCCCGGGCCGGTACCCACTGGAACCACCAACAGCGTCACCGCCGCGGCGCTGGCCACGGTCGCCGCCGCCAAGGGCAGCAACGGCACCCGCGCCGGGCGCCAGCGCCGGATGGGCTGCTCGAGCACCCAATACGACGCGGCGGCCACCACCACCGTGGCGGCACACCGCGCGGCGAACAACGGCAGCCCTGCCCACCCGGTCCGTTCGCCGTTGAGCGCCAAGAAGATTGGCCAGTGCCACAGGTAGACGCCGTAGGAGATGGTCCCGAGCCACACCAGCGGTGGCAACGCGAGGGCGCGGGCGACGACGCCGCGCTGCTCCAAGGCGACCGGGGCGATGACGACCACTGCCGCGATCGCGACGCCGATCAGCAAGCCGTGGCGGAATTCGCCGCTGGCGCCGGTGGCGTAGTGGGTCGCCGCCGCCAGACCCGCCAAACCCAACAGCGGCAGGATCCGGGCGGCGCGGCGCGCCCACCGGGTGCGGATCATGCACCAGCCGCGGTTCATCGACGGCCAATCGCGCACCAGCAGTGCCGCGGCCGCCGCGCCGACCAACAGCGCCTGCGCGCGGGTGTCGGTGCCGAAGTAGATCCGGTCGCGGGTGGCGTCGGAGGCCATGACGATGGCGACCGCCGCGGACGCCAACGCCCCCACGGTGGCGATGACGAAGATGGCGAAGCGCACACCGCCGACGGTGGCCCGGGTGAACCGGCGCCTCGCGCGGGTGGCAAGTAGCAGGGTGACCACCATCAGCAGCAGCGGCCAGACGAAGTAGTACTGCTCCTCCACGCCGAGCGACCAGGTGTGCTGCAGCGGCGACGGCGGCGCGCCCTGGGTGAAGTAGTCGGTTTTCTGCGCGACGAACCTCCAGTTCGCCATCCACACGAAGGCCGCGATGGCGTCGTCGCGTAGGCCGGTCAGCGAGCGTTCGGGGAGCAGCTGCCGCGCCGCGGCCACGGTGAGCACCATCAGCACCAGGGCCGGCAGCAGCCGCCGCGCGCGCCGGATCCAAAACCCGGTGAGCCCGATGCGGCCGGTGCGGCTCAGCTCGTCCAGCAGCAGCGAGGTGATCAGGAACCCGCTGAGAACGAAGAAGACGTCGACGCCGATGAATCCGCCGCTGACACCGGGGATGCCGCCGTGCCCGATGAGCACCAGCGCGACCGCGATCGCGCGCAGGCCGTCGAGCGCCGGGATCCCGCTGCGCCGCTCCGGCCGGTCCCAGACCGCCAGCCGGCCAACCCTGCGCACGGGGGCGACCCATCGGGGCCGAGGACGACGGGCCGGTGCGGGATGAGACCCGCCCGGCTCGATGCTCGCTGTCAGCGCGCCGTGACTACCATCCCGCCCGGCGCCATGGTTGATGCCGATACGTCGTTGCCCCTCCTCGTGAACGCAGCCAGCTTAAGGGCGGACGCGCGGGATTGCGCGCAGGACACGCAAGCGGTTTTATGCAGTGGCGCGTTCGGATTTCGGGCCCAAGCGCTATTCGGCGGCCTTGTCGGGGGCGTAGCCGAGGGTGCTCTTGACCTCCAGGTACTCGTGGAAGCCGAACTCGCTCCATTCGCGGCCGTTGCCGCTGCGCTTGTAGCCACCGAACGGTGCGTTCAGGTCGAATGCGTGGTTGATCGTCACCCACCCCGCGCGGATCCTGCGGGCAACCTCCCGCGCCGTGTCGAGGTCGGCTCCCGAGACGAAGCCGGCGAGGCCGTATTCGGTGTCATTGGCGATCTCGACGGCTTGGTCGAGGTCGTCATAGCCCAGGATGCACAGCACCGGGCCGAAGATCTCCTCCCGCGCGATCGTCATGTCGTTGGTGACATGCGCGAAGACGGTCGGCTTGACGTAATACCCCTTGTCCAGCCCCGCCGGGCGTCCCGGACCTCCCGCGACCACGGTCGCGCCCTCGTCGATGCCCTTCTGGATCAGGCGCTGCACCTTGTCGAACTGCGCCTTCGACGCCACCGGCCCGATCGCCGTCGCGTCGTCGGGGCTGCCCACCCGGATTTGCTCCGCTACCTCGCGCGCGATCGTAATAGCCTCGGCCATCCGTGAATTCGGTACCAGCATGCGCGACGGCGCGTTACAACTCTGTCCGGAGTTGGGCATCATGTTGGCCACACCCGCGCTGACACCGTCGGCAAAGCCGCCGTCGTCGAGGACGACGTTGGGGCTCTTACCGCCGAGCTCCTGGGTCACTCGCTTCACCGTCGGGGCGGCGTTCTTGGCCACCTCGATGCCGGCGCGCGTGGAGCCGGTGAACGACACCAGGTCGATGTCGGGATGGCTCGCCAGGGCCACACCCACGCCCGCCCCGTCACCATTGACCAGGTTGAACACCCCCGCCGGCACGCCCGCGGCGGCCAGGATCTCGGCGAAGATGTAGGGCGAATACGGGGCGACCTCAGACGGTTTCAGCACGACGGTGCAGCCGGTCGCCAACGCCGGGTAGACCTTGACCGCGACCTGGTTGATCGGCCAGTTCCAGGGCGTGATCAAACCGCAGACACCGATCGGCTCGTTGGCGATCAGGGTCGCCCCGCGTTGTTCGGAGAACGGGAAGTTCTTCAGCACGTCGATGGCCGTGGTCAGGTGACCGATCCCGAGAAAGACCTGCGGCCCCGCGGCCAGCGAGGGCGGCGCGCCGATTTCCTCGGTGACCGCCTCGGCCAGATCGCCCGCGCGCTTCTGGTATTCGGCGAGGATGGCCTGCAACAGGTCCAGGCGCTGTTCGCGGGTGCTCTGCGACCAGCCGGCGAAGGCGCGCCGCGCGGCTTGGACCGCCGCGTCGACGTCGGCCGCCGACCCCAGCGAGATCTTTCCGGAAACCTGCTCGGTCGCCGGGTTTTCCACGTCGAAGGGATTGGGCCGCACCGGGTCGACCCACTGTCCGTCGATGTAGAACTTCAGGTATTCGCGCATCAGCTCATCCTTCTCTTACTGGGTGCCTTCTGCATACCAGGTGCGGAATCGGTCGTACTTGGGCATCTCCTCCGAGTTGGCCTTCGGGTCGATGCACACGTGCACCACACCGACTTTGCCGCTGGCGTAGGCGCGGGCTATCGCCGGGCGGATCTCGTCCTCCTTCTCGACGAACTCACCGTGGCAGCCGAAGCCCTCCGCGATCCTGTCCATCCGGACGTCCTTGCTCCAGTGCACGCCGGGCTGCGGTGACGGCTGGGTGAAGGTGCGCTTGTAGACGCCCACCTCGAGGCCCCACTGGTGGTCGACGCCCACCACGCACACCAGCGGAAGATTCCGCCGCGCAGCCGTTTCCAACTCGGCGATGTGGAACAGGAATGCCGAATCGCTGGTCAGCAGCATCACCGGGCGCTTGCCGCCCTCGGCGACCGATGCCCCGACGGCGTAGGGCAGGCCGGTGCCGAGGTGGCCGAAGTTCTGGTTCCAGATGACGTCGCGCGGTTTGGCCTGCGAGTAGGTCCACTGAAAGATGACGGTGGCGCCGCCATCGCGGACCATGATGCCGTCCTCGAGTTCGTTGAACGCCTTGGTGGCCTCGACGACGTATCGCGCCGGGTGGATCGGCGAGCGTCCCGACGGTGCATTCTCGGCGAGCTGCGCGAGTTCCTCGGCGTCGGCGTTGACCAACTTCTCGAGATTGGCCGCTCGCGTGCGCGGCGTGTCCCGCAGCGCGTCGACGAGCTGCGGGACGACGCCGCGCAGATCGCCCACCAACGGCACGTCGAACTGGCGGTTGACGCCGATGGCGGCCGGGTCCTGTTCGACGTACACCCATTTGCGGTTCGCATCGTTGCCCGCCCAATGCTGGGTCCGGCCGTAGTGCATGGGCTCACCGAGTTCGGTTCCCAGCGCGACGCACAGGTCGGATTCCTCGACTGCCTCGTTGGCGGCCGGGGAGAACAGGTAGGGGAAGGTCCGCTCCCGCAGACCCGGGATGTACGACGTCCCGCCGGAGGTCTGGATGACCGGGCAGGCCATCAAGTCGGCGAGCTCCTTGACCGCGGGACCGGTGCGCGACGTGTGCACGCCATGGCCCACCAACAGAATCGGGCTCTTCGCTTCGCGAATCAGCTTCGCGGCCTTGGCGATCTCCGATGCGCCCGCCCCCTGGTTGACCAGACGATAACGATGGGGAGGCAACGGTTCCGCGACGTCGAGCTCCTCCAGGATGACGTGCGACGGGTACTCGATGTAGGCCGGGCCGGGGGTACCGGACATGGCCTTGCGGATCGCCTCGTGGATGATCTCGTCGGTCTGGTCGGCGTACTCGATGGACGCGCTGTACTTGACGGACGGCGCGAAAAGCGGCTCCTGGCGGACGAATTGGATGCGACCGCGGCGGACCCGGCGCTCGGTGATGCGGGCGCGCTGGCCGCCGAGGAAGATCACCGGCGAGTTCTCCACGAGCGCGCACTGGATCGCCCCGGCGATGTTGGCCATGCCCGGGCCGAGGGTGCCGATGCACAGGCCGGGCTTGCCCGTCATCCGCGACGCCGCCTCGGCCATGAATCCCGCGCTCAGTTCGTGATGCGGCGAGACCACCGACCACCCGCGAGCGTCGGCCTCGGCGAACATGTGCACGAAGTTCGGGTCCGGGATCCCGAACAGCGTGTTCACCCCCTCCGCCTCGAACAGGTCAAGGATGCGCTTGTAGACGGGCACGGCCATGGTCAGAGTTCCTTTCCCTCGCGAGCGCCGATTTCGGCGAGCACTTCTTCGGTGTGGGCGCCGAGTTCGGGCGCCGGCCCCGCGACGCGACCCGGTGTCCTCGAGAACCAGGTGGGCACGCCCGGGAAGCGCACCGGCCCGTGCGGGGTGTCCACCGTCTCGAACATGCCGACGGCGGCCAGATGCGGGTCGTCGAACAGCGCGCCGGGCGTGTTCAGTGGCGCGGCCGGTATCTCGAGTTGGCGCAGCAGCGTCAACCACTCCGCGGTGGAACGCTCTTTCATCGTCTCGGCCACCAGCCCGTAGACGGTGTCGATCTGGCGGGCGCGCTGTTCCAACGTCGCATACAGCTCGCTTGCCCACGGTGGTTGCACGGCCGCTATGAAGGCGTTCCAGTGCTTGTCGTTGTAGATCAAGGCGGCGATATGGCCGTCGCTGGTGCGGTACGGCCGGCGGTTGGGCGCCACCGTGCGCGGGTACACGGCGGGGCCCAGCGGCGGGTCGAACAGGGCGCCGTTGGCATGCTCGACGAGCATGAACGAGGCCATGGTTTCGAACATGGCCACCTCGACCTCTTGCCCGTCTCCGGTGCGCTCGCGGTGAAACAACGCCATCATCGTCGCGTAGAGCGCCGTGAGCCCGGCGATCTTGTCGGCCATGATGGTGCCGACGTAATCGGCTTCGCCGGTCAATTGCTGTTGCACCGCCGGCAGGCCGCATTCGGCCTGGATCGTGTCGTCGTAGGCGGGCCGATCGCGGTCGGGCCCGCGTCGCCCATACCCGTAGCAATTGGTGTAGACGATCGCGGGGTTGATCGCGGCGACGTCGTCGTAGTCGAAGCCGAGCTTGGCGATCGCCTTGGCGCGCATCGAGTGGATGAACACGTCGGCGGTCTGCACCAGCGCGCGTAACGCATGCGTTCCGGCGTCGGTCTGCAGGTCCAGCACGATGGACCGCTTGCCCCGATTGACGTTGACGAATACCCCGCTCATGCCCGGCGCCGGACCCACGGAAATGTAGCGGGTGTTATCCCCTTGTGGTGGTTCGACTTTGATCACGTCGGCGCCCATGTCGGCCATGATCTGCGTGCAGTAGGGCCCCATCACCATCGCGGTCAGATCGATCACGCGCACACCGGCCATCGGGCCCGTCGGGCTAGCCATTCAGTGCTCCTTGATCGGTCGACCTCTGCGCCAGATCGAAGCTGTAGCGGATGTGCTGGTCATGCCCATCCGGGACGGCCGGAAAGATGAGGGGCGCCTCGACGTATCGGATCGCGTCCAGATGGCTGCCGACGTCCTCGATCGTCCACGATGCCCGGCACACGCCCGGACTCTCCGCGATGACCGCCCGTGCCACGCGACCGGCCAGCGCGATGAACAGTTCACCGGTCACCGAGCAGGATTCGTGTGCGAGCCAGCCCACCACGGGCGCAACGAGTTCCGAGCCCATCGGTGGATAGGCGGAGGTGTCGATGCCTTCCGCCATGCGCGTCACCGCGGCCGGCACGATCACGTTGCACCGCACACCCTCGGCGGCGCCCTCGAGCGCGGCGACATTGGACAACCCGATCACACCGGCCTTGGCGGCCGCGTAGTTGGCGACGCCGTGGTTTCCGTACAGGCCGCCGATCGATGACGTCAGCACGATGCGGCCGTAGCCCGCCTCGCACATGCGCGGAAACGTCGGCCGCACCACGTTGAACGCGCCGCGCAGATGCACGTCGAGCACGGCGTCGAAGTCCTCGTAACTCATCTCCTTCAGCGAGCCGCGACGGACATTACCCGCGTTGTGCACCAGGATGTCGATACCGCCGTAGTGCTCGAGCGCGGTCGCGATGATCGTCTCGCCGCCTTCGCGGGTCGCGACCGACGCGCCGCATGCGACGGCCTGCCCCCCGGCCGCGGTGATCTCACCGACCACCTGTTCGGCCGGACCGGCGTCGACCCCTTCGCCGTCGAGGTTGCCGCCGGCGTCGTTGACGACCACCTTCGCTCCGCGCGAAGCGAGCAGTTGCGCGTAGGCGCGCCCCAGGCCGCGGCCGGCCCCGGTCACCACGGCGACGCGGTCGTCGAATCGCAACTTGCTCACGAAAGCTCTAGGCCTTCCAGGTCACCCCTGGCGCGCCACTCGGCGATCAGGTCACCGAAGGCGTAGAAGCCCGGCGAGTAGAAATCACCAAGGAACCCACCATTGTCTTTGGCGCCACCCTGACCCTCGTTGTTGTAATAGCCAGGGGTGCAGGACATCTCGAAGGCCGAGTTGTCGATCGCGAGTTCGGCGACCGTTTTGACCCAACCGTCCTGGCCCTCCTGACTGGGTTCGACGGTGGTCGCGCCGCGTTTCTGCGCCTCGGCGATGATGTAGGCGATGTGCTCGGCCTGTTGCTCGAACATCGCGGTGGTGTTGGCCGAGACGCCGCCCTGGATGAAGCCGGTGAAGAACTGGTTGGGGAATCCGCGGGTGGTCATGCCGTGCAGCGTCTGGTACCTGTCGTGCCAGTAGTCGAACAGCGACAGCCCGTCTCGGCCCTCGATGATGTCGACCGCGAAGCGCCGACTGATCTCCGTGGAGATCTCGAACCCGCTGGCGAATACGACGCAATCGACCGCGTACTCAATGCCGTTGGCGACGATGCCCTTTTTCGTCAGGCGTTCCACTCCCTTGGATTCCGACACGTCCACCAACGTCACGTTAGGCAGGTTGAACGCCGGCAGGTACGTCTCGCTCGAACACGGCCGCTTGCACATGAAGCGGTAGTACGGCTTGAGCGCCTCGGCGGTGTCGGGGTCGTCGACCAGGGCGGCCACGCGGCGGCGCAGCCGTTCCATGATCTTGTAGTCCTCTTCCTCCCGGATCGCCATGATCTCCTCGATCCCCAGCGAGGCGGGCTCCGGGCTGGCGGCAATCCGGGCGGTCATGTTGCGGCCCAATTCGGTCCAGAAGTCGCACACCAGATCTGGTTCGCCGAAGACCACCCCCACAAACGGTGACCAGTTGTGGAAGTTGCGCTTGCGCTCCTCCTGCCAACCGGGCTGCAGGGCCGCCGCCCAGGCCGGGTCGGTGGGCGTGTTGGCGCGCATGTCCACCGACGACGGCGTGCGCTGGAACACGAAGAGCTGCTTGGCATCCCGGCCGAGATGCGGCACCAGCTGGACACCGGTAGCCCCGGTGCCGACGAGCGCGACCCGCTTGTCGGCCAGCCTATGCAGGCCGCCGTTGGCGTCGCCGCCGGTGTAGTCGTAGTCCCAGCGTGCGGAATGGAACGCGTGGCCGCCGCTGTCCAGGTACTCCTTGATACCGGGGATACCGGGCAGCTTCGGCTTGTTGTACGAGCCCTGCGCCATCACCACGAACCGTGCGCGGATGTCGTCGCCGCGGTTGGTGATCAGTCGCCAGCGCTTGCTCTTCTCGTCCCAGCGCATGGTCTCGACCTGCGTTGAGAAGATCGCGCCGTCGTAGAGGTCGAAGTGTTTGCCCATGGCCTGGCAGTGCGCGAAGATCTCGGCGCCGTCGGCGAACTTCTTGCTCGGCAGGAAGTCGAGCTCCTCGAGCATCGGGATGTAGCAGTAGGCGTCGTTGTCGCACTGAATGCCCGGGAAGCGGTTCCAGTACCACACTCCGCCGAAGTCCCCGGCCATGTCGATGACCCGAACATCCTGCACGCCAGCCTTTTTCAGGTAGGCGCCCGACAACAACCCGGCAAACCCGCCACCGAGGACGGCCACTTCGATGTCCTCGGCGATCGGGGCGCGGTCGGCCACCGGGGTGTACGGGTCCACCTCGTAGAGATCCGCCAGGTCACCGTCGAGTTCGAGGTACTGCGCGCCGCCCTCCTTGCGCAGGCGCTTCTCGCGCTCCTGGGCGTACTTGGCCCGCATCGCGTCGATGCCGACGTCCTGCGGTACGTCGGTGGGCCCGCAGGTATCAGACCGCCTATCAAACTGGGTCATCTAGCTCAAAGCTCCTGTGGTTCGCCGGTACCCATGTATCTCGACAACTGGTAGTGCAGGTTGACGGTGCTGCGCTCGCGGTAGGGGTTGGGCTTGGTGCCGGGGAAGCCGAGGGACTTCATGCCCTGCTGCACGGCGGCCATGTTGGAGAAGTCCTGCGGCAGGACCGACCGCCACCTGGGGTCGCCGACGGGTGTGTATTCCCACTCCGTCTGGGGCTCTTCACCTTTCGGGTACAACTCGAAGACCGACACCTCGAATATGCACCTGTCGGGGTTGTAGCTGGGGTGCGGCCGCGCGCTGTAGCACAGCGCACTGGTCAGACCCAGCCCGATCTGGAAGTTCGGAAAGATCTGCCAGGCCGTGCCGGCCTGCCCGAGGATGTCGGCGGGAATCGTCGGCCAGATCACGCCGCGGGCCTCGTCGTCGCGGCGTGCCGACGCCAGCCAGTGCTCGAGGACCTTGTCGGCCGGCGTCCCTTCCGGCAGCTCGTCGACCAGTCGCTTGGCCGCGTTCACCAGCGTCTGGGTGGTGGTGGCGTTGGTTTCCTCCATCGTGTACATCTGCATCTGGGCGGTCGACACTCGCGGATCGGCGCCGGTACCGAGGCGGATTTTGGACTTGGTGGCCTCCATGTCCTCCGGCGCGTCGTAACCGATGTTGCTGTGCTTGCCTTGGGCTTTCGCCCATCCCTTGAACTCGCCGAACTTATTGAACTCGGGATGCGTGGTGTAGACGTGGTAGGTCTCGTTGAAGGCCTCCAGCGCGACTTTCCAGTTGCAGTCGAAGGGCAGCCACTTGCGCCATTTGTAGCGCATGTTCTCCAGGCCGAACGGGTCGAGGATCTTCGCGGCGGGGAAGAGATAGTCGGCCAGTGGCTCGCAGTCGGGGTCCATGTTGATCCACAACCAGCCGCCCCACGTGTCGACCCGGACCGGTCGAAGGTGGGTGTTGTCGGGGGTGAGCGCTTCCTGCCAGTCCTGTTGTTCGCGGATATGAGTGCAGGCGCCGTCCAAGCCGTAGGTCCAGCCGTGAAAGGGGCAGACGAACGACTTTCGGGTGCGCCCACAAACGTTCTTGGCGCCTTCGGGTGTGTCGATCAGCCGGCGGCCTCGGTGCATGCACACGTTGTGGTGCGCGTGGAATTCGTTCTCGCCGGTGCGCACCACGATGATCGAGTCGTCGAGGATGTCGTAGGTCAGGTAGCTGCCCACCTCGGGCAATTCCTCGACGCGGCCGACCTGCTGCCAGACTCTGCGCCACAGCTTGTCGCGCTCGGCGCGGGCATAGTCCTGACAGATGTATGCTTCGACACCGATCGTCATCGGCCTCGAGAGTTCCTCGGCCGCCGCGGAATTCGCGTCTTTGGCCAGATCAGTCATCAGATCCTCCTAATCGCCGCGCGGAAGGATTCGTCTTTGAGGAACAGCGACGTGTTGTCGGCGCCAAGATGGCTCCATTTGAGGTCCAGCCCGCCGTCGACGAGCACCGTCTGGCCGGTGATGTAACTCGACATCTCCGAGAGCAGAAAGAGGATGGCGCCGGCCTGCTCCTCGGGCCGCCCGCGTCGGCCCATCGCGATCGCCTGCCGATCCCGGTCGGGGTCTTCGTCGACGTAGGTGCGCGAGGCCGCCGTCTCGGTGACGCCGGGCGCCACGGCGTTCACCCGGATCCCCGACGTCGCCAATTCGAGGGCCATCGTGCGGGTCATCGCCGCGATCGCGGCCTTGGCGGTCCCGTAAGCGATGTGAAACGGCGCGGTGTTCATGCCGCTGATCGACGAGATCGACACGATCGACCCCGGCTGGTGTTGCGCGACGAGCTCGCCCGCCACGGCCTGACTCATGAAAAAGGCCGTTTCGAGGTTGTCGGCGAAGATCTTGCGCCAGTCTCCACGCATCACCCGGGTTGACGGCATCCACGTCGACGGCTCGGCGCCACCGGCGACATTGACCAGCCCGTACAAGCTGCCGTCGGCGCGGCGCGCCCGGTCGATCACGGCGGCGATGCCCTCGTCGGTGGACGCGTCGGCCGCGACGGGCACCACGGCCAGCCCCTGTTGTGCCAGCGGAGCGATGTGCTCGTCGAGGTTTTCCTTCGAGCGGCTCACCGCGATCACGGTGGCCCCGGCCCGGGCGGTCATGGCCGTGACGGTCGTGCCGATGCCGCCACCGCCGGCCCCGGAAACCACCACGATGCGACCGTCGAGCCTTAGGAGATCCTCGTGATCGACCATGACCTGCTTTCGCCTGCCGCCAGCGCCTTGAAGCGCTCGCAGCGGGATCTACTGATGATTTGTCCGGACAAAACATGCCATTCTGTCCCTTGGAGAACACTATTCCGAGCGGTGGACTTCGCTGTCAAGATCGGCTGGCAACACTTTTGCGGCTATTGTCTGGACTACGAGGAATTGATAACGTCCAGCCCAACCGGCTGACGGAAGGACCTCGGCGAGCATGGCCATCTCAACCCAGCCATCGCGGTATGCGGCAGCACACGCGATCGACGTCGCGCAGGGCTGGGGGCTCGAGCGGATCACCGCGCCCAGCCGGCTGTTCGGCGCCAACGGCGTGCGCACCGGCCCGGACGGCCGCATCTACATCGCCCAGGTGACCGGCAGTCAGATCAGCGCGCTGGATCTCCGCACCGGGGAGCTGGCGACCGCCAGTCCCAAGGGCGGCGACATCGTGGCGCCCGACGACGTCGCGTTCGACGCCAGCGGCAACCTGTACGCGACCGAGGTGATGGACGGCCGGGTCAGCGTGCGCGACACCGGCGGCCGGACGCGGGTGCTGCGCGACGACGTGCCGTCGGCCAACGGCATCACCTTCCATCGGGGCCGGTTGTTCGTCGGTGAATGCCGTGAGGGCGGACGGCTGTTGGAATTCGACCTGGGCGGCGGACCGCCACGGGTGCTGTTGGAGAACGTGCCCTCGCCGAACGCGATGGAGGTCGGGCCGGACGGCCTGCTCTACTTCCCGGTGATGGGCGCCAACGAGATCTGGCGCGTGGACCCCGACGGGGGCGAGCCGCAGTGTGTCGCGGGCGATCTCGGTGTGCCCGACTCGGTCAAGTTCGACGCGCAGGGCTACATCGTGTCGACTCAGGTGGCGAGCGGGCAGGTGCTGCGCATCGATCCTCGCAGCGGCGAACGGCGGCTGCTCGCCCAGCTGAACCCGGGGCTGGACAACTGCACCTTCGTCGGTGACCGGCTGTTCGTATCCAACTTCACCGGCGAGATCAGCGAGATATCGGCCGACGGCACAGCGCAATCCGTGTTGCCCGGTGGGCTCAACTGGCCGATGGACCTGGCCGTGGGCCATGACGGGCAGCTGTACATCGCCGACGGCACATACTTCTACGCCGCTTTGCCCGACGGCTCCCTGCACACCGCCGGAATGTTGTTCAGCCCCGGCTATCCCGGATTCCTGCGCGGCGTCGCCGCGAGCGGGCCCGGTGAGTTCGTCGTCACGACGTCGGGCGGCCAGGTAGCCAGCTACCGACCCGAGGCGTGCGAAAGTGGCGTGCTGGCAGACGGTTTCGACCAACTGTACGGCGTCGCGGTGAGCCCGGGCGGTGTGGTGGTTGCGGAGTTGGGCACCGGGCGGGTGCTGTCGCTGCGGTCGGGGGCCACCGAGGTGCTGGCGACCGATCTGCGTGAGCCGGTCGGCGTCGCGATCGATGCCGACGGGACCGCTCTGGTGGCGGAGGCCGGCGCCGGGCGGGTGGTGCGGATAAACGGGTCGAGCGTGGAGACCGTCGTCGCCGATCTGCAACGCCCGCAGGGCATTCTGGTCCAGGGCGGCATCCTCTACGTCGTCGACGCCGGCGCCAAGGAGTTGATGGCCTTCGATCTGGCCAGCCGCACGCGCCAGACGGTCGCGTCCGGGCTGCCGGTCGGCCCCCCGCCGGGCGTGACGCCCAAGCCGCTGCGCGGCATGCCACCGTTTTCCGGACCGCAAGGCCCATTCGCCGGCATCACCGCCGCGGCCGACGGAACGCTGTACCTCTCGGCCGACGGTGACGGCAGCGTCCTGGCCTTGCGCCCGAGCGGCCACGGTCGCTGATGTCCCAGGCCATCGCGGGCGACCACCGCTACCTCCAGATCGCGCGCACGCTGCGCAAGGAGATCGTCGACGGGGTCTACCCGGTGGGCTCGCAGCTGCCGACCGAGCACCAGCTGTGCGAACGCTTCGCGGTGAGCCGCTACACCGTTCGTGAAGCGCTGCGCCGGCTGCGGGACGACAACCTGGTCGCGTCCCGGCCGCGGGCGGGCACCCGCGTGGTGCCCCGGCCGGCGTCGAGTTCCTATGCGCAGGACGCGATGTCGATCGACGACTTGCTCGCGTTCGCGGCCGGCGCGCAGCTGACCATCGAATCCAATGCGATGGTGACGATCGATGACGAGCTCGCCGACCGGACCGGGCTCGAAGCCGGCACCCAGTGGCTCTCGGTGCGCGGCTACCGGCAGGCCGATGGCGCGTCGATACCCATCTGCCGAACGGAGTACTACATCAGCCGCAGTTTCGCGGCGGTCGGCAGGCTGCTGCAACGCCATGCCGGCCCGATCTTTCCGTTGATCGAGGATCTGTTCGGCGTGAGCGTCTCCCAGTTGCACCAGGAGATCGCGGCCGTCCTGTTATCGCCGGAACTTGCCGACGGTCTCGGCGTCGAGGCGGGAACGGCCGCGCTGCAGATGCGGCGCACCTACACGACCTCCGACGGCGAGGTAGCCCAGGTGACGATCAACACCCACCTGTCGACGAGGTTTCGGTACGCGATGACGATGCGTCGCGTCACCGGTCAGGCCGGTTGAGTTGATCGCCGGGGCCCGCCACGACGCGGCACTTGCGTCAGACGCATACCGGCACGGGCTGTGGGTGCACACCACGCTGGCCGATTCCCTGCGCACGGGCGCGGAAATGGAGCCTCGGCGAACAGTTGTGGTGGACCGGGACGTTCGACTGGACTGCGCCACGCTCTACGCGCAGGCCCGCGGGCTCGCGGCCGCCCTACTGGCGCGCATACCCACCGGCAGCGTCGTGTCGTTCATGCTGCCGAACTGGCACGAGGCCGCCGTCATCTACCTGGCCGCGACACTGGCCGGCATGGTGGTGAACCCGATCCTGCCGTCGCTGCGCGACCACGACCTGCGTTTCATCCTCGAAGACGCCGGCACCGCAATCGTTTTCGTCCCGCACCACCACGGCGGCCACGACTATGCGGCGATGCTCGAACGGGTGACGGCCACGATGAGGCGGGCGCCGGAGGTGGTGGTGCTGCGCGGCGCCCCCGGTTCGCACACACCGTACCGGGCCCTGCTGGAGCAGCCGCCGGATACCGTGTCACTTCCGGCACTGGACCCCGATTCCGTGCGGATGATCCTCTACACATCCGGCACCACGAGCCGGCCGAAAGGCGTCCTGCACACCCATAATTCGATACACGCCCTGATCTGTCAGATCCACGAACACTGGATGATCGATCCGGGCGACGTGTTCCTGGTCCCCTCGCCGGTCGCCCATATCGGCGGTTCGATCTATGCGTTCGAATGCCCACTGCTGCTGGGTACCACCGCGGTGCTGATGGACCGATGGGATCCGGCCGAGGCGGTCGCTCTGATGAACACCGAGCGGTGCACCCACATGGCGGGGGCCACACCGTTTCTGGATCAGCTGCTTTCCGCCGCCGAGCGCGCCGGCACCCGCCTGCCTGACCTGAAGGTGTTCATCTGCGGCGGCGCATCGGTGTCACCGTCGCTGATCCGCCGCGCCGCAAAGTATTTCGACCGTGCGGTCATCACCCGGGTGTACGGCTGCACGGAAGTGCCCGTCGCGACCGTAGGTGCACCCCGCCCGGAGGAAGCCGATTACGCGGCGGACACCGATGGCCGGACCGGGATCGCCGAGATCAGGCTCGTCGCACACGAGACCGCGCCGGCCGGCGACGGGGAGATCTACGTGCGCGGTCCCCAGATGCTGGCGGGTTACCGGCATCCCGAAGATGACTGTTTCGATGAAGCAGGGTTTTTCCGCACCGGGGATCTTGGGCGCTGGGTCTCAGCCGGTTCCTCGGCCGGTTTTGATGGCCGGTACCTCGTCGTGACCGGCCGGGCCAAGGACGTCATCATCCGCAGCGGCGAGAACATCTCGGCCAAGGAAGTCGAGGACCTGCTCGCCGAGCATCCCGGCATCGCCGAGATCGCGGTCGTCGGGCTGCCCGACGACCGCACGGGTGAACGGGCTTGCGCGGTGATCGTCCCCGCGGGCGCGGAGGCCCCGGATGTCGCGAGCCTGCTTGCGACGCTGGTGAGCAAGGGGGTCGCCAAATTCAAGGCGCCCGAACAGGTCGTGATCTGGGATGCCCTGCCGAAGAACGACGCCGGCAAGGTTCTCAAGCACCGGATCCGAGCGGCGCTGACACGGGCGGAGACAAGGGATGGGTGAGATGCAGGTCGCAATCGTCACGGGAGCAAGCGGCGGCATCGGCCTGGGATGCGCCACAAAACTCGCCGAGATGGGCATGGCGGTCCTGGGCACGGGCCGCGACAAGGATCGGCTGGGCGAGCTGGAAAAAGCGATCAACGACCCGGATCGCGTCGCGACGCTGGCGATAGACCTGACCGACGACGAGGCGCCGCGACGCATCGTGGACCTCGCGGTCGAGAGGTGGGGCCGCATCGACTTCCTGATCAACAACGCCGGAGTGGGCAGCCCCAAACCGCTGCACGAAACCGACGACGAGACCTTGGACTATTTCCTGGGCTTGATGCTGCGAGCGCCTTTTCGCCTCGCGCGCGACGTGCTGCCACACATGGGACCCGGGTCGGCGATCATCAACGTGACATCGACGTTCGCGGTCGTCGGCGGCCTGCGCGGCGGCGCCTACTCCGCGGCCAAGGGCGGCCTGACCGCGCTGACCACTCACATCGCCTGCCAGTACGGCGCTTCCGGCATCCGCTGCAACGCCGTCGCGCCCGGGGTGACCGTGACGCCGATGGTTGAGAAGCGCTTGGAGGACGAGCGATTCCGCAAGATCAACACCGAGATGACGCCGCATCAGCGGTTGGGCCGCGTCGACGACATCGCCAGCACCGTCGCCTTTTTGTGCTCGCCGGGCGGAAGTTTCATCAACGGCCAGACGATCGTCGTCGACGGCGGGTGGAGTTCGACGAAATATCTGTCGGAGTTCGCCTTGTCCTCGCAGTGGATCGAGCGATGAATCTGTTCGCGGCGCTCGATCATGCGGCAACCCGATTTCCCGATCGCGGCGCCGTGTATCGCGGGGATCGCCGCGTGTGCACCTGGGCCGGGCTGCGGGATCGGGCGTTACGCCTGGCCGCGTCGATCCGCCAACAACACGCGGCGGGTGCTCGCGTCGCGATCGCGACCCACAATCGCCCCGAGATCATCGAGTTGATGTTCGCGATCTGGGCCGCCGAGTGCGTCGTCGTCCCGATCAACTACAAGCTGCATCCGCGCGAGATGGCCCAGATCCTCGACGACGCGGGTGCGGCGCAGGTGTTCGCGTCCTCGGCGATCGGCGCCGAACTGGCATCTCGCACCGCCGCACCCGTCGAAACCCTTGATTCCGAAGCCTATTCACGCCGATTCGATGTCGCCCCGTCGGCGCCGTCGACCACCGACCCGTCGGCGCTGGCGTGGCTGTTCTACACCAGCGGAACCACCGGCCGGTCGAAGGGCGCGATGCTGTCGCACCGCAACCTCACGGCGATGGCCGTCGCCCACCTGGCCGACATCGACGCCCCCGACGAGGGCTGCAGCCTGGTGCACGCGGCACCGATGTCGCACGGCTCTGGCCTCTACGTCCTGCCGTACGTGCTGCGCGCCGCCCGGCAAGTGGTGCCCGCATCGGGTGCGTTCGATCCCGACGAGTTCCTCGACCTCTGCGAACACCACCCGGCCGTCAGCGCCTTTCTGGCCCCGACGATGGTGCAACGGCTGGTCGATACCGGCCGCAGCCGTCCCGCTAATCTGCAGACGATCGTCTACGGCGGCGGGCCGATGTACGTCGAAAGCCTGCGCAAGGCGATCACGGCGTTCGGCCCGATCTTCGCGCAGATTTACGGGCAGGGCGAGTCACCGATGACGATCACCGGGTTGCGTTGTGCCGATCACGAATCCGACGACGACGCGGTCCTGGGGTCGGTCGGCTATGCGCGGTCGGGGATGCAGGTCGCGGTGCTACGCACCGACGGAGGCCCGGCGTCCGTCGGCCAGATCGGTGAAATCATCTGCCGCGGCGACGCGGTCATGTCCGGCTACTGGCGAAACCCCGACGCGACCCGCGCCACGCTCAAAGACGGCTGGCTCTACACCGGTGACATGGGTTCGTTCGACGCGCGCGGGTTCCTCACGCTGCGGGATCGGTCGAAGGACGTCGTCATCAGCGGCGGCAGCAACATCTATCCCCGGGAGGTGGAGGAGGTGCTGCTCGAGCACCCCGGCGTTTCCGAGGCGTGCGTGCTCGGCACGCCCGACGCCGAGTGGGGCGAGGTGGTGGTCGCGTTCATCGTCGGCACAGGCGATCCCGTCGAGCCCGCGGCGCTGGACGCGCATCTGTTGCGGCGCATCGCCCGCTTCAAACGGCCCAAGCGCTACGAATTCGTCGACGAACTACCGAAAAACAGCTACGGCAAGGTGCTCAAGCGGGAACTGCGGGCCAGCCTGGCGCCGCACACCACTCGGCGCCTCGAATGCCATGAGACATCAAGGAGGTCGCAATGAAGTGTCGTGCCGCTGTGATCCGCGGGGTTGGCAGGGACTGGGAGATCCGCGAGATCGAGCTCGACCCGCCCCGTGGCGGTGAAGTCCTGGTGCGGATGGCCGTTGCCGGAATCTGCCACTCCGATGACCACCTGTTCACCGGCGACGTGGTGCCGACCCCCGAGGTGCTCGCCGCGAGCGGTCAACCCGCACCGGACTGGTTCCCGCTGCTGGGCGGTCACGAGGGCGCCGGCGTGGTCGAAGAAGTCGGACCGGGCGTCACGGCGGTGCAGCCCGGGGATCACGTGGCGCTCTCCTTCATTCCCGCGTGCGGCAGTTGCCGGTTCTGCGTGAACGGCCAGAGTTACATCTGCGACATCGGCGCGAGCCTGTTCGTGCGGGAAATGCCCACCGACGGTACGTGCCGCCGGCATCTCGGCGACGAAAACCTGTTGGCCTATGGGCAACTCGGCACGTTCGCGGAATATGCGGTGCTGTCGGAAAGATCGGTCATCAAGATCGACGATGCGATCCCGTTCCATGCCGCCTCGCTCGTGTCGTGCGGCGTCAGCACCGGCTGGGGCTCCGCGACGACCTCGGCGGGCACCGAACCCGGCGATACGGTGGTCGTCATCGGCGCCGGCGGTGTCGGGATGAACGCCCTGCAGGGAGCGCGCGCCGTCGGCGCGAAATATGTCGTCGCGGTGGATCCGGTTGAGTCCAAGCGGGATTCGGCCAAGATCTTCGGTGCCACGCACACCGCCGCCTCCGCGCAGGACGCGATACCGGTGGTCAAGGAGATCACCGCCGGCCTGATGGCCGACCGCGTCGTCGTCTGTCCCGGCGTGGTGCACGCGGATTTGATCCCGTTGGCGATGGCGCTGCTTCGCAAAGGCGGGGTCTGCGTGCTCACCGGCATCACCCCGTTCACCGAGCCTCCCGTTCCGTTGGTCCTGCAGGAGATGACGCTGTCGGCCAAACAACTCAGGGGAGCGCTCTACGGCGGGATGAATCCGCGTACGAGTGTGCCGTTGCTGCTGTCGATGTATCAGGCCGGCGCAGTGAAACTCGACGAGTTGGTCACCCACCACTACCGCCTTGACCAGATCAACGAGGCGTTCGTGGATCTGCGCGAGGGCCGCAACATTCGCGGTGTCATCGATTTCGCCGGCGCGTGACCGCTCAACCGGATTCGAAGTGCAGCCTAATGCCGGCCAGCATCTTGATATGCGCCTTGACCGCCTCGCGGATGGTCACCCGGGCCAGCGGCCGCGGGGCGGCGATCCGGATGCGCTCGGTAACCCGGGTGCCACCGTCGACCGGCTCGAAACTCACGGTGCCGCGTAACCGCACCCCGGGCGACTGGTCGGCCTCGGTCAGCACATCCCCGCTTGCGGGCACTAGCAACCGGGCGCGGTAGGCGGTTCGTATAGTCAACGGTCCCAGCGGGATTCGGTCGACCACCCGATAGCTCTGCTGATAACCCTGCGGGGTTTCGCTGCGGGACAGCGTTTCCACGGACACGATCAGCGGATGCACGAGTCTGATGTTGTTTAGGTCCACGTAGAAGCCGCGCACCGCGTCGGGCGGGGCGGGTACCCGCTCGCTAAGCGTCCGGTCGGCTTTCACGAAAAGCAAGGACAGAACCCGCGAATGTAACGCCACGGCGACATTCTGCCGGTTTTTTCGCCGTGGCGTTACGCTCGGCGCAGGCCAAGGAGCGGAGGCGACGCGATGGGCGACACGACGCAAGGTCACGTGGTCGAGCGCTACCTGGAATGCCTGGCCGCGCATGACTGGGACGGACTGGCCGACACCATCGCCGAGGAAGGCCTGACCCGGGAGGGCCCCTTTTGCGATGTCGTCGAGGGGAAGGCGCACTATGTCGCCTACCTGCGCAAGGTCTGCACCAGTATGGCGGGCCATCGATTGCAGGTACAGCGGATCTCGCATGTCGACAGCCGGGTGTCGTTCGCCGAGCTGTCCGAGACATTCGAGATCGATGGCGTGGCGACCACGTGGCCCGAATGCATTCTGTTCGAGCAGGACACCGGCGGCTGGATCTCGCGGGTGAGCGTGTTTTTCAAGCAACGCCAGACCGGCACCCCGTAGCGGTCTATTCCCTCACTTGCCGAATTGACCTACCGTGTCATGGATGGAGGCAGATGCAACTCCGGAGTCGGTGCCGGTCGAGAAATTGCACTCGGGCGACCCGATCACCGATTGTGGTCAGCGGTACATAGTTCTCGAATCGAAGGCGCTCAGCGACTGCGTGGTGCTCGAGCTCGAATCCCGGGTGGATCATCGGCTGCAGGTCATCGAGAAATCGTTCCCCGCCGGGTATCACGTCGGCAGGGCGAACCACCGAATTTTATAGCCGAAGAATTCTCGGTGGAATAGTGCGCGAGTAGCCGGTCGACGGCTACCGCGCGCATTCGTGTTTTTCGGGTGCTTTTGCCCCATTAGCACCACTTAACTCTTCCGCGGCGGGCGAATGTCGTTGGGATCGTTGGGATCCGGCTCGCCGAACCAGCGTGACGGCTCGTGCTCGCCGTAGGCGTCGTGCCAGTCCCACCACTCGTACGGCGCGGTCTGCGGGTAGCCCTCGGGTGAATCCTCCCAACTTTCCTGGCGTCCGAGCGCGGTCATGTCCAGAAAGCTCCAGGTGGTCCCCAGCGCCTCGTCGCCACGGTTGTTGATGAAGTAGGTGCGAAACACTCGATCGCGGTCGCAGATGAAGGCATTGGTGCCGTGCCACTCGTCCACCCCGAAGTCGGCATCAAAGCCATCGGTGATCGTGTACCAGGGCATCCTCCAGCCCATCCGGGCCTTCAGGCGTTCGATGTCGGGCTGCGGCGCCCGCGAGGCGAACACGAGCGTGGTGTCGCGGGCGTTCAGGTGGGCCAGGTTGCCGACATGGTCGGCCATCATCGAGCATCCCCGGCAGCCGTGCTCGGGCCAGCCGTCGATGTCGGGCCCGTAAAAGGCGCGATAGACGATGAGTTGGCGCCTGCCGCCGAACAGGCCCAGCAGGTTGACGGTGCCCTCGGGCCCGTGGAACTCGTAGCCGGAGTCCACGGCCATCCAGGGCATCCGGCGCCGCCGGGCCGCGAGCGCGTCACGGGCCCGGGTGAGTTCCTTCTCCTTTTCCAGCAGTTGTTGATGCGCGGTCGCCCACTCGTGGGCCGACACGACCGGGGGTCTATTCATCGTTATCCGCCCTGTCAGGTCAGCGGCGCGAGGCCGGTGGCGGTGAGGAGATACGCGTCGTGGTCCGAGCCGCCGGTGGCGATCTCGAGCACCGACTTGCCCACCTGTTCCGCAGTGAGCGCGGGTCCGGCGGCCTGCAAGAAGGTGTCGACGTCGACGCCTTGCCGCTCGGCATAGGCCGCGACGGCGGCCGCACCCAGGTCGGTGGCCGGCGTCAACCGCGGCAGCACGGCGGTGAAGCCGATCCCCAGCCCGGCGCGGTGCGATTCGATGGCGGCGTAACCGGAGATGAACCTGACCGTCGCCTTCGCGCCGGCATAGCCACCGGACAGCGGTGATCCGGCCAGGGCCGCGCCGCTGGACATCACGATCACCGAGCTGCCCGGCGCCAGCGGGAGGCGCAGCGCGTGGCGGACCCAGTGAAACGCCTGTGCGACATCCGAATTCCAGTTCTCACTGAACGTCTCCCAGGTCTGATCCTGCAGCGGTGTCATCCGCGGTGTCGCCCCGGCGCACAGCACCAGCGTGCGCGGCCGGTACCGGTCGATGAGCCGGCCGGCCGCGTGCGGATCGGCCGCGTCGGCCACCACCGGGGTGAAGGTGTCGCCCAACTGGGCGCGCACCTCCTCGAGTTGTGACCGGGTGCGCGCGACGCCGACGACCTCGGCGCCGGCCGTCGACAGCGCGGTGGCGACCGCGCGGCCGAATCCGCGGCCGGCCCCGGTCACGATTGCGGTGCCGCCGACGAGCCCGTCGGGGCGGGGGTTTCGGATTTGGTTCATTTCGTGCTCGCTTCCTCAGGTGGACTGCGGCTGTGCCGCGTCTTCACTCATTCAGATACGGCGCGCCGCCCGGATTCATCGCTCGGGGACCGATGAATTTCGGCGCCCGGATGTCTCTACACAGGAGTAGGTTCGCCTCGCAGCCGAGAGGAGAGGGTCGTGCCCGCGCAGGAGGAGTTCGTCGAACGGGCCGCACCATTTCGTGCCGAGCTGATCGCGCATTGCTACCGCATGCTGGGCTCGGTGCACGACGCCGAAGACCTCGTCCAGGAGACCTACCTCCGGGGCTGGCGCGGTTACGCGGCCTTCGAGGAGCGCGCGGCCTTGAAGACCTGGCTCTATCGGATCGCGACGACCGCCTGTCTGCGTGCGCTGGAGAACCGCGCCCGCCGCGTGCTGCCGACCGGGCTGGGGGACGGCTCGATCGACCCGGGCGCCAACCTCGACGCAAAGGCCGGCGCGCACGCGTGGCTCGAGCCCATCCCGGACGCCATGATGTTCAGGACGCCCGAAGAGGACGTCACCGCGAAGCAGAGCGTGCGGCTGGCCGTGATGACCGCCCTGCAGGAGCTGCCCGCCCGCCAGCGCGCGGTGTTGATTCTGCGCGACGTCGTGCAATTCAGCGCCGCCGAGGTCGCCGAGCTGTTGGAAACCACCCCCGCCGCGGTCAACAGTTCCCTGCAGCGCGCCCGGGCCCACCTTGCCGAGGTTTCTCCCACCGAGGAACGCATGAGCGAGCCGGGCGACGCCCGGCGGCGCGACTTGCTCGACCGCTATTGCGCGGCCTTCGAAAACGCGGACATGGCGGCGCTGACCGCGCTGCTGCAAGAGGATGTCAAACTCGAAATGCCGCCTCTGCCAGTCTGGTTCGCCGGGCGGGACACGGTGCTGCAGTTCCTTGCCGGGCGCGCCCTGGCTCAGCCCGGCGATGTCGTCATGATCCCGACCGCCGCGAACGCGCAACCCGCCGTCGCCGAGTACCGGCGCGCCGCCGACCGGGTGATGCGGGCCCATTCGATCCACGTCTTGACCCCGGGCGGCGCCGGGATCGCCGGCATCACGGTCTTTCTCGACCCCGGCTTGTTCAGCGCGTTTGGTTTATCTTCGAGCCGGTAATGTTTCTGCCAGGGACGTGATTGCAGCCCTTGCTATCTAGGGAAGCCCGACCTGCATCGCCAGGGGTGTCGTCGCAGGGTTTACCTTCCCGCCCCACGTGTGGACAGGTCCTTCACACGCCAGGATCATTAGGCGCGGGAGACGTAATTGAAGGGTGACGAGTGAAGATTCCCGGCGTTTCCAGCGTCGTCGCTGGTGTGGCCGGCGGAGCCGCGCAGGTGGTACGGGCCGGCGTATCGACTGCGGCGGGTGCCGCCGGTGCGCTGCAGACATTGGCCGGCCCGGTCGCCGAGCTGGCGGGCCCGGTCATTCAGTCAGTGGCTCAAACGACCGGGCGAGCAATCGGGTTGGACAATTCCGCCGACGGTGCGGCCGCTCCGATCACTCCGCCGGTGCGCTGGCACAGCGGGCAACGCGTGCATCTGGACCTGGACCCGTTGCTGCCGTTCCCCCGCTGGCACGAGTACGCGCCCGCCGTCGAGGAGCCGGTGCGCAGAATCCCGGGCGTGGCCAGGGCCCACGTCGAGGGTTCGTTGGGCCGGTTGGTGGTCGAACTCTCCGAGGACGCGGACCACGACGCCGTCTTGGACGAGGTGCGGTCCACGGTGGCGTCCATCGCGGCGGACATCACCTGGTCGAAGTCGGAGTCGGCGCCGCTTTCCGCGCCATTCGCCGACCCGGGCAACCCCCTGGCGATCCTGGTGCCCCTCACCGCGGCGGCAATGGATCTGGTCGCGATGGGCGCCGCGGTCACCGGATGGGTGACCCGGCTGCCGGCGGCGCCGCAAACCACCCGAGCCGCGGCCGCGCTCATCAATCATCAACCGCGCATGGTCTCGATCCTCGAGGCGCGGCTGGGCCGGGTGGGCACCGACATCGCGCTCGCCGCGACGACGGCCGCCGCGCACGGCCTGACCCAGTCGCTCGGCACGCCGATGCTCGACCTGACGCAGCGCACCCTGCAGATCTCCGAGGCCGCCGCGCACCGCCGCGTGTGGCGAGACCGCGAGCCCCACCTGGCCTCGCCCCAACGGCCGCAGGCTCCAGTGGTCCCGGTCATCTCGTCCGCCAAGTCGGAGGTGCCCCGGCACAGCTGGCCTGCCGCCGCGGCGGGCGAGGTTTCGCACGTCGTGGTCGGCGGAACCATCGACGCCGCGATGGACAAGGCGAAAGGCTCGATGGCCGGGCCGGTGGAAAGCTACGTCGATTCCGCGGCGAACGGCTCGTTGATCGCCGCGGTGAGCGCGCTGGTGGCCGGCGGCGGTACCGAAGATGCGGCCGCGGCCATCGAAGCCGGCGTGCCGCGGGCCGCGCACATGGGCCGTCAGGCGTTCGCGGCGATTTTGGGTCGCGGGCTCGCCAATTCCGGGCAACTGGTTCTCGACCCGGGCGCGCTGCGCCGCCTGGATCGGGTGAAGGTGGTCGTCATCGACGGCGCCGCGCTGCGCGGCGATCACCGCGCCGTCTTGCGTGTCCGCGGCGACGCGCCCGGCTGGGACGATGACCGGGTCTACGAGGTCGCCGACGCGCTGCTGCACGGCGAAGAGGCGCCCGAGCCCGACCCCGACGAGCTGCCTGCGACCGGTGCCCGACTGAAATGGGTTCCTTCCCAAGGGTCTTCGGCTACACCCGCGCAGGGCCTGGAAAGCGCCGACCTCGTGGTCGACGGCGAATGCGTCGGCAGCGTCGACGTGGGCTGGGAGGTCGACCCCTACGCGATTCCGCTCTTTCAGACCGCGAACCGCACGGGTGCGCGAGTGGTGCTACGCCACGTCGCCGGCACCGAGGACCTCACCGCCAGCGTCGGCGCGACGCACCCGCCCGGCACGCCGCTGCTGAATGTGATCCGTGAGCTGCGGGCCGATCGCGGACCGGTGCTGCTGATCACCGCGCTGCACCGCGACTTCGCATCGACCGACACCCTTGCCGCGCTTGCGATCGCCGATGTCGGTGTGGCACTTGATGATCCGCGTGCCGCCACGGCTTGGACCGCGGACATCATCACCGGCACCGACCTGGCCGACGCGGTGCGAATCCTGTCGGCGATCCCGGTCGCCCGCTCGGCGAGCGAATCGGCGGTGCACCTCGCCCAGGGCGGTACGACGCTGGCCGGGCTGCTCCTGGTCACCGGTGAGCAAGAAACAACCACCAACCCGGTGAGCTTTCGGCGCTGGCTCAACCCGGTCAACGCCGCCGCGGCCACGGCCTTGGTTGCAGGAACCTTCTCGGCCACCCGGGTGCTTCGGTTGCCCGACCCGACCCCCCAGCCGCTGACCGCCTGGCACGCGCTGGATCCCGAGATCGTCTATTCGCGGCTGGCCGGTGGGGCGCGGCCGCTGGCCGTCGAGACCGAGTCCTCGTGGCGCCGTCGTCTCGACGATCTGTCCTACAGCCCGGGGTTGGCGCCCCTGCGCAAGCCCTTGCACAGCGTGGCCCGGCTGGCGTCGGCCACCCGCACCGAACTCGCCGATCCGCTGACTCCCATCCTGGCCGTCGGTGCGGCGGCCTCGGCGATCGTCGGCAGCAATATCGACGCGCTGCTGGTTGCGGGCGTCATGACCGTCAACGCGATAACCGGTGGGGCGCAACGGCTCCGGGCCGAGTCCGCGGCCGCCGAGCTGTTCGCGGAGCAGGACCAGATGGTGCGCCGGGTGGTCGTCCCGGCGGTCGCGACGACGCGGCGCCGGCTCGACGCCGCCCAGCACGCCACGCGGACCGCGACGGTGTCGGCGAAGTCACTGCGGCCCGGCGACGTCATCGACCTGGCCGCACCCGAAGTGGTGCCGGCCGATGCCCGCCTGCTGGTGGCCGAAGACCTCGAGGTCGACGAGTCCCTGCTCACCGGCGAGTCACTTCCCGTGGACAAGCAGGTGGATCCCGTCGCCATCAATGAGCCCGACCGCGCCAGCATGCTCTTCGAGGGCAGCACGATCGTCGCCGGCCACGCCCGGGCGATCGTGGTGGCCACCGGGGTCGGGACCGCCGCGCATCGCGCGATCTCGGCGGTCGCCGGCGTCGAAACGGCGGCCGGGGTGCAAGCCCGGCTGCGGGACCTCACCAGCAAGGTGCTGCCGCTGACCCTGGCCGGCGGCGCCGCCGTGTCGACGTTGGCGTTGCTGCGCCACGCGCCGCTGCGCCAGGCGGTGGCCGACGGCGTCGCGATCGCGGTGGCCGCGGTGCCGGAGGGGCTGCCCCTGGTGGCCACCCTCTCCCAGCTCTCGGCCGCCCAGCGGCTGACGGCCCGCGGCGCGCTCGTGCGTGCGCCGCGCACCATCGAAGCGTTGGGCCGCGTCGACACCATCTGTTTCGACAAGACCGGCACGCTCACCGAGAACCGGCTGCGCGTCGTGTGCGCCGTGCCGGTCGGGGCGGACCCGCACGACCCGTTTCCCAAATTGGCCGATCCGCAATCGGCGGGGCTGCTACGGGCCGCCGCGCGGGCATCCGCCCGGCCACAGGACGGCCAGGGGCACGCCCACGCGACCGACGAGGCGATCCTCACCGCGGCGAATTCGCTGAACGGCCACGGCGATTCGGATTGGACGATGCTCGCCGAGGTGCCCTTCGAGTCCAGCCGCGGCTTCGCCGCCGCGATCGGCGCCTTGGGCCACGACGGCAGTGCCAATGGGCACCCCGCGGACGCACCGGTGCTGATCCTCAAGGGGGCTCCCGAGGTCATCCTGCCGCGCTGCCGATTCGCCGACCCGAAGGCCGACCCGGAGCGGGCGGAGACGGTCGTCCGCGGTCTCGCCGAACAGGGCTTGCGGGTGCTCGCGGTGGCGCAGCGCAGTTGGAAACACGAGACCGACGACGAG
Source organism: Mycobacterium sp. (assembly GCF_025933915.1). Lineage (GTDB taxonomy): Bacteria > Actinomycetota > Actinomycetes > Mycobacteriales > Mycobacteriaceae > Mycobacterium. The sequence continues at coordinate 4,230 of NZ_JAICZA010000039.1, read as the reverse complement.
GACACCGACGCCGACGCCGTGGATGCCGCGGCGCAGAACCTCGAACTGCTCGGCTACGTCGGGTTGGCGGACACCGCCCGGGCATCGGCGCGCCCGCTGATCGAAGCGCTGGTGGACGCCGACCGCGACGTCGTGCTGATCACCGGCGACCACCCCATCACCGCGCGGGCGATCGCCCGGCAGCTGGGCCTGCCCGCGGACGCGCGGGTGATCACCGGCGCCGAACTCGCGGGCCTCGACGAGGACGCGTGCGCCAAGCTGGTCGCCGATGTGCCGGTGTTCGCCCGCGTCAGCCCCGAGCAGAAGGTGCAGATCGTGGCCGCCCTGCAGCGCAGCGGGCGGGTGACCGCCATGGTCGGCGACGGTGCCAACGACGCCGCGGCCATCCGGATGGCCGACGTGGGCATCGGGGTGAGCGGCCGCGGTTCGTCGGCCGCCCGCGGCGCCGCCGACATCGTCTTGACCGATGAGGATCTCGACGTGCTGATGGACGCCCTGGTCGAGGGCCGCAGCATGTGGGCGGGCGTCCGGGACGCGGTCACCATCCTGGTCGGCGGCAACGTGGGCGAAGTGCTGTTCACCATCATCGGCACCGCGTTCGGCTCCGGCCGCGCGCCGGTGGGCACCCGTCAGCTGCTGTTGGTCAACCTGCTCACCGACATGTTCCCTGCGCTCGCGGTCGCGGTCACGTCGCAATACGTCGAACCCGACGAAGCCGAGTACGAATCCGCCGAAGAGGCCGAAGAGGCGCGCCGGCAGCACCGGCGCGCGGTGCTGACCGGTCCCACGCCCTCGCTCGACGCCCCGCTGATGCGTCAGATCGTCACCCGTGGCGCCGTGACCGCGGCCGGGGCGACGGCCGCGTGGGCCATCGGTCGTTGGACGCCGGGCACCGAACGCCGCACGGCGACAATGGGTTTGACCGCACTCGTCACGACGCAGCTGGCGCAGACACTGCTGACCCGTCGGCACAGCCCGCTGGTGGTGGCGACCGCACTGGGCAGCGCCGGCGTGCTGGTCGGCATCGTGCAGACCCCGGTGCTCAGCCAGTTCTTCGGCTGCACGCCGCTGGGGCCGGTCGCCTGGTCGGGGGTGCTGGGTTCCACCGCGGGCGCCACCGCGATCTCGGCACTGGCCCCCAACTGGCTGGCCAAACAGGTCGCCGCGTTGGAGCCCGGCGAGCAGTGAGCTGTTCAGCCGGACAGTTCCTTGCGCAGCACCTTGCCGGTCGGGTTGCGCGGAATGCTGTCCACGACGTTGATGTCGCGGGGCTGTTCGAAGCGCGAGACGCGGCTCTTCAAGTACTCCCGGAGCTCCGGCACGTCGATGTCACCGCCCGGCTGTGCCACCACGAACGCCGCCAACCGCTGGCCAAACCGTTCGTCGGGAACGCCGATGACCACGTTGTCGGCGATGGCGGGGTGCTGGGCGAGCGCGTTTTCGACCGCCCGCGGATAGACGTTCTCACCGCCGGAGATGATCATGTCGTCTTCGCGGCCGACGATGAAGAGCCGGCCCGCGTTGTCGAGGTAGCCCATGTCGCCGGTGCTGGTCATGCCGTCGACGACGGCCTTGGCTTCTCCGGCTGCCGAGCCGTCGGTGTAGCCCCTCCCGGCCAGGTCTCCGCCGACGAAGATGCGCCCGGTCACCCGCGGCCCCACCGGCCGGTCGCCCTTGTTGAGGATCCGCACCGGGCAGCCCGCGACCGGCTTTCCGACAGTTTCGGGGGCCTCACGCAGGTCGGCCGGCGTCGCCAGGGAACCGATGCCGACCTCGGTGGAACCGTAGCCGTTGTAGAGGATGTCTCCGTAGGCGTCCATGAACCGCTGCCCCAGCGTGGGATCGAGGCGATCGCCGCTGGACATCACCACCCGCAGGTACGGCAGCGGGTTTCGCGCCCGGACCCGCTCGGGCAGCTCGAGGATGCGCGCGAGCACGACCGGCACCGCGGTGAAGGCGTCGGCGCGGTGCAGCGACGCCTGGGCGAGCGCGGCTTCGGCGTCGAACTGACGATGTGTGAGCACCGTGCCGCCGAGGGCGATCGTCAACATCAGCATGCCCAGCCCTAACCCGTGAAACATCGGCATTGCCACCGAGATCCGCGACCCGGTATGCAACCGGGTGCGGTCGAGGATCGTCACCCAGACGCCGATCGCGGACCGCATCTCCGGTGCGCGCGGCACCCCCTTGGGTTTGCCGGTGGTGCCCGACGTCAGCAGCACGATCCGGCCGGGTGCGGCCACGTCCGGTCGTCGGGCACCCTCGTCGGCGGTGACCGTCGCCGGGTCGACAGCGCGGACCGTTTCGTCGGCCGCCCGGACTCGCTCGGCGAATTCATCGTCGGCGACCATCGTTGAGATGTGGTGGGCTCGCACGGCGGCCGCCAGCGCATCGCTGCGGAACTCGGTGCTGATCGGGACGACGTCGGCGCCGAGCAGCGCGGCGGCGAAAACACCCGCGACGAAACCGCGTCCGTTGCGACACATGACCCCGACCGCATCGCCGGGGCCGACCCCATCGCAGGACAACCGCCGCGCCAGCGACTCGGTTTCTCGTTGCAGCCGGCGATAGCTCACAGCGCCGTCGTCGTCGACGATCGCCGCCCGGTCCGGCCAACGGGCCGTCGTGACCGCCAACAGCGTGTAGGGATTCGTGCCGCCCCGGCGCGCCTCCCGAAGAAGCCGCAGGCCCGCCAGCGGCGAGGGCGGACTGAGCAGGCCCGAGTGCAGCAGTGCGCGGGCGGCGGTGGTCACCACGCGGTCATCCGTCACGGTCGGCCTCGTCGGAAGCGCTGAAGAAGCGGCGATGCCACAGCCGGGCGCCGTAGTCGGCCGGCCCGGCCAGCAGCACCGAAGCCAACTCGGCCGGCAGCACCCACGGCGGTTCGAGCGTGCGGGGCCGCTCGATGACCGCCTTGGCGACGACGTCGGCGGCTTCGTCCGGTGACAGTCCGGGAAGCCGGCCCAACAGGGGCGTGGGCGCGATCATGCGGGTGCGCACCAGCGCGAAATAGACCGTGGTGACATCGACGCCGTCGGCGTGCAGTTCCGGGGCCACGCTGCGCAGCCAGCGGTCGAAGGCCCCCTTCGACGCCTGATACGCACCCCATTGCGGGCCGGGGACCACCCGCACGCCGACGCTGGACACGTTCACGATGTGCCCGCTGCCGTTGTCGCGCATGGCCGGCAACAGTCCCAGCAGCAGTCGGACCGGTCCCAGGTAGTTGATGTCGATGGTCCGCTGGAAGTCGTGCGGGCGGTCGTACTGGTCGTGCAGCGAGCGGCGCAATGACTTGCCGGCGTTGCTGACCACGATGTCGAGCGGGCCGTGCTCCTCGGTGATCTGTTTGGCCAGGCCGCTCACCGCGGATTCGTCGGTGAGGTCGGTCGGGTAGGCGACCGCGCGCCCGCCGCCGGCGTTGATCGACGCCGTCAGGTCGCGCAGCCTGTCCTCGGATCGGGCGACCGCCAGGACGGTCGCGCCGGCGGCGGCGAGGCCGCGCGCGGTCGCCTCGCCGCTGCCATAGGAGGCGCCGGTCACCAAGGCGGTCTTGCCGGAGGCGGCGGCGCGCAGCTTGTCGGGATCCGACACCCGCGCCGGATTGGCCACGTGGTCTCCCGCTTTGTCGAAGACCGCTTTCAGGGCCTGCGCTATTGCGTTCAACATCGCCGCCGCATTCACTCGAGCCGCTTGCCGGGGGCGGCTGTTGCTCAACCGTGCCCCGACTCGTAACTACACGTAGCAGACCACATCGCAATCCGCGACCGCGCTCCGGCCCGGCCGTGACGGGCCGCGTGGCAACCGCGATGGGGCGCGGGACGCAAGCAGCCCGGGCACCCATGCCGGATGAGCGCCGCGCACAACCGATCTCAACCCGCCCGCAACAGCGGCGGTTCTTTTATGAGAACACAGTAATTTCGGCGTTTCCTCTGTTTAAGCGGCGTGTTGACTGGGCACAATTGCGGCATGTTTGCGCGCCAAATAGTTCGCTCCCTTGGTCCAGCAGTAGTTATCGCAGCATCGGGCATGGCCGCGTCGGCCGTGTCCGGTTCCCTCCTTCCCACCGCCTCGGCCCAATGCCCGGACGTACAAGTGGTCTTCGCCCGCGGCACCGGCGAAGCCCCGGGCGTGGGCCCCACCGGACAAGCCTTCACCGACGGGCTGCGCCAACGCGTCGGCGACCGCTCCTTTGACGTCTACCCCGTCAACTACCCCGCCACCGAGCAGTGG
>NZ_JAICZA010000244.1 GCF_025933915.1 Mycobacterium sp. | reverse complement strand
GGCGTTCGGCGGCCCAGCAGCCGATGATGTTGTCGAGTTCGTCCTGGTTGCGGCCGCGTGCGACGTGCGTGGCGAACCGGTCGTCGGTGGCCAGCTCCGGGCGCCCCATCGCCTTACACAGCCGGGCGAACACCGTGTCCTGGTTGGCGGCGATCACCACCCACGAGCCGTCGGCGCTGCGGTAGATGTTGGACGGGGCGATGCCCTCGAGCCGGGTGCCCGACGGGCCGCGCACCACGCCGGCGACGTCGTAGTCCGGAATCGTGGATTCCTGGACGGCCAAACAGGATTCGGTGAGCGCGACGTCGACCACCTGGCCGCGCCCGGTGATGCTGCGGCGGTACAGCGCGGCCAGCGCGCCCTGGGCGCCGAACATGCCGGCCAGGCTGTCACCGAGTGAGAGCGCCAGCCGGGGCGGCGGGCCGCCGGGAAAACCGTTGAGGTGTCGCAGTCCGCTGGCCGCCTCGGCGACCGAGGCATAGCCGGCCTTGGACGCGTCGGGCCCGGTCTGTCCGTAGCCCGACACCCGAACCAGGATGATGCCCGGATTGCGGTCACTGAGCACGTCGTAGCCCAGATTCCATTTCTCCAGGGTCCCGGGGCGGAAGTTCTCCACCACGATGTCGGATTTCTCGACGAGCTCACAGAACAGTTCGCGGCCCCGGGGGCGGCGCAGGTCGAGGGTGATGGCCCGTTTGTTGCGCGCGTGCACCGTCCAGAAGACGTGCTGTCCATCGACTTCGGCCTGACCCCAGGTGCGCAACGGGTCCGGCGCCTTGGGCAGTTCCACCTTGATGACGTCGGCGCCCATGTCGCCCAGCAGCCGGCCGGCGAACGGGCCGGCGATCAACGTGCCGAGTTCGAGCACCCGGACGCCGTCCAGCGGTCCCGTCGAGGCCGGTTGGCTCATTCTTTGCTCGCGAAATCGTGCCGGATCAGCCAGTCGGTGACGATGGTGACGGCCGACCGTAGCGCGTCTCGCTGGCCGGGGCCCGCGTAATAATGTGTGGCGCCGGGGATTTCGTGTATCTCCTTATCGGGGTGCCCGATCGCTTGAAAAAGCCGTCGGGTGTGGCTGGGCGTGCAGGCGTCGTCCGCCAGATTACCGATCACCAACGCCGGGATCGCGATGTCGGGTCCGCAGGACACCGCGTCGCCGCGGGCGTCGTCGTAACTCCACTGCGAGAGCCAGCCGCGCAACGTGGAGAACCGTGCCAACCCGACGGGACTCATGTTCACCACTTGAGGATCCCCCAGGTAGCACGTCCCCGGGGCGCGTTCGTTGGGATCGACGGCCGGATCCAGCCAGCGCGGGTCGGCCATGGTGCCGTGGACGACGAACCCGAACTCGTCATCCGGTCGGCCGGCGGCTTTCAACTCGGCCAACTTGTCTTTGACCCACGCGGTGATACGGCGGTTGCGGGCGATCTGTGCCTGGCGGTACCGGGCCAGGAATTCCTGGCTGTAGGGCGGCTGGTTCGGGTTATCGGGGTTGTACAGGTCCAGCTCGGGATCGCGCTTGGTGGGGTCGGATTCGTCGAGGATCGACGCGTCCAGCCATTCGGTCAGCGTGCCGTGCCGGCTGATGTGCGCGGCGAGCAGCATGATGCCGTCGGCGGCGGGCAGGTCGAGTGTGGTCAGGTCGGGGCCGTCACCGGTCGGGCTGGACGTGATGGTCGGATTCTGCGCCTGCTGCTGGTAGAACACCGACAGCGAGCCGCCGCCGCTCCATCCGGCCAGTACCACTTTGGAGTAGCCGAGCCGCTTCTTGGCGTCCTTGATGCACTCGCCGAGATCCTCGACCACCTTCTCCATCAGCAGCGCCGAGTCGGTGCCGCGGAAGCGGCTGTTGCAGTAGATGACGTGATGACCGGCCCGGGCCAGGGCGTTGATCATCGGCAGGTAGGCGCCGCCGCCGATCGGGTGCATGAACACCAGCACGGTGTCCGACGGATTGTCCTTCGGCTGGAGCAGGTAGCTTTCCAGCACGGTGATCTCGGCCAGGCCGCCGTAGACGTCCCGAACACCGGAATTGTTCTGGAAGGCAACGAGGTACGGGATCCGGTCGTATTCGTGCTTGGTCGGTTTCACCGCTTGCGTCATCAGTGTTGTCCTAGGTCGTGGGCCAGCACCTCGGCCGACGGGCTCAGCCGCCGCCGGGTGTCGATAGCGATCACCTGCCAGTCGACGCGGGAGTACTCGTCGAACTTGCGACGCGCTCGCTCGCGCGCTTTCTCCGGTGCGCCGTGGTGAACTCCTTGCGGCGCATGTGAAATCAAACCGGGTGGCATCGGGATGCCGTAGAGCGAGCCGCCGTGGAAGAAGGCGACCTCGTCGTAGTCGACGTTGCGGTGATACCACGGTGTGCGCTCGGTGCCCGGGATGCCTTCGGCGGGCTTGGGCAAAAAGTTCATCACGTAGACGCCGGTGGCCTGCATGAACAGGTGCACGGTCGGCGGCAGGTGGACGCTGTCGGAGGTGACGACGTTGTAGTCGGCGATATTGAACGTGAACGCGAAGTTGTCACCGCGCCAGCCTTCGACGTCGAGCGGATTGTGTTGGTAGAACAGCGTTGTCGGGCCGCCTTCATGGATGAGCCGGACCTCGTACTCGCGTCCGGGCTCGTCGTCGGCGGGCGCCGGCTCGGGGATGACGACCTGCGACGGGTCGAACGGAAAGTGGCGGCCCAGCGCGCCGGGCGGCGGAACCCGAAACTCGTCGCCGGCCTCGATCATCAGCATCGTGGTCGCGCCTTCGGCCGAGGGGTCGGGCAGCTGGCGCCAGGTGCACGCCTTCGGGATGTACAGCCAGTCGCCCACCCGATAGCGCAGCGGCCCGAACTCGGTCTCGACCAGCCCGCTGCCCTGGTGCACGAAGCACAGCAGGTCGCCGTCGACATGACGCGCGTAGAACGGCATCGGCTCATGGCGACGGCTCAACAGAATTCGGCAGTCGTCGTTGCTGAACATCAGCAGCGGCCCGCCATCGGCGTCGGTGGCGTCGGTGGGCTTGAGCTCGCTGGACAGCACGTCGACGGGGCGCAGCGGGCCGACCGACCGGTAGGCGGTGGGGTCGTTACGCCGGTAGAGGTTGGCGGTGCGGCCGGTGAATCCGCCGCGGCCCAGCTCGTCGTCCTTGAGCCCGTCAAGGTCGGCGTGAAGCCGGCGCGGGGTTCGGCCTTTCCGCAGGTGCACAAAGGATTCCATGGACGGCTCCTCTGATGGGGACGAGCTCGGTGGTCACAAAACTGAAAGTGACATTACTTTCTCTTTTTCGCCCGCACAAGACGGGGATCGCCACCATCCGCCGGTCAAGCGCGGACGCGCAGCACGACTTTTCCCTTGGCGGTGCGGTTCTCCAGCGAGGCGACCGCGGCCGCGGCTTCTTCCAGCGGGTAGGTCGCCGGCTCGGGCGGGGCCAGCTCCCCGGAGGCGAGCAGTCGCTCGAGTCCGGCCCACTGCTCGCCCAGCGCGCCCGGATGCGTCCCCGCCCAAGCGCCCCAACCCACACCGACGACGTCGATGTTGTTGAGCAGCAATCGGTTTACCTTGACGGTGGGAATCTCTCCGCCGGTGAACCCGACGACCAGCAGCCGTCCGCCCGGAGCGAGCGAGCGCAGGGAATCGGTGAACCGGTCGCCGCCGACCGGGTCGACGACGATGTCGACGCCACGGCCGTGGGTCAACTCCTTCACCGCGTCCTTGAACCCATCGGCCAGCACCACGTCCGTCGCCCCGGCGGCCGTCGCGACGTCCGCCTTGTCCTGCGTGCTGACCACGGCGATGGTGCGCGAGGCCCCCAGCACGGGCGCCAGCCGCAACGCCGAGGTGCCGATACCGCCGGCCGCGCCGTGGACCAGCACCGTCTCGCCGCGCTGCAGCCGGCCCCGCACGGTCAGCGAGAAGTACACCGTCAGGTCATTGAAGAGCAGGCCGGCGCCCGCCTCGAAGCTCACGTTGTCGGGCAGCTTGAACACCCGGTCCGGGGCCAGCACCGCGACCTCGGCCATGCCACCGGACAGCATCGTGAGACCGACAACCCGGTCGCCGGGACCCACGGGCGCGCCCTCGGGTGCCGAGCGGACCACGCCCGCGATCTCGGCACCGAGCACGAAGGGCAACTCCGGGCGGTATTGGTACAGGCCCCGGGTGAGTAGGGCGTCCGGGAACGCCACCCCGGCGGCGTGCACGTCGACGACGACCCCGTCGCCCGCCGGTTCGTCGATGTCGGTCAATTCGACCGCGTCTGGACCATCGAGCCGGGTCACCCGTACCGCGCGCATGCCACCTCCGTCGTCGTTGCCCTCGGATCAGGCGCCTGGCCAGCCTACTGCCGGCTCAAAATCCGCCCGCGACCCGCACCACGGCCCGGCCGGAGAACGTGCCGGCGCGCAGCTGATCGATCACGCCGACCACGTCCTTCACGTCGACGTCGGCGACCAACGAGTCCAGGTGACGCGGCCGCAAGGAATCCCCCAGCCGGCCCCACAGCGCGCGCCGTGGCCCGATCGGCATCAGTACCGACTCCATCCCGAGCAGCGCCACACCGCGCAGGATGAACGGCAGCACCGTGGTGTGCAGGGCCGGACCGCCGGTGAGACCACTGGCCGCCACCGCGCCGCCGTAGTCAACGGTGCTGAGCACGTCGGCAAGCGTCGCCCCGCCCACGCAATCCACCCCGCCCGCCCAGCGCGCCTTGCCGAGCGGCCGCGGCCTGGCGTCGGGATCGGCCGGCAGCCGGCCGATAACCTCCGCGGCGCCAAGGGCTTTCAGCCGGTCGCCGGCCTCGGCTTTGCCGGTCGAGGCAACCACCCGATACCCGGCGGCCGCCAGCAGGTCCACGCTGACGGAGCCGACACCGCCGGTGGCCCCG
>NZ_JAICZA010000215.1 GCF_025933915.1 Mycobacterium sp. | reverse complement strand
GTACGGCGGACGTGGCCTGGCGACCATCCTCGTCGAGGAAGCGCTCAACGGGGCGCGCGATGAGGGCAAGCGCATTGTTCCGGTGTGCTCGATGATCGGCACGGTGCTCAAGAAGCACCCCGAATTCGACGACATCACGGATCCGGTCACTCCGGAAATTACGCAATGGGTGCGGTCTTAGGTGGGAGGCTAAGACTCGAGGATCCCGACCGTTCGGATCACCCGGGTGGCGCGGTGGCCATCTTCTCGATCTCATCCACAGGTCTATCCATGAGATGACTGAAAATGGTGGCATTCACCGCGGACAAAATAGCGCAATCGTCGTTCGAGCAGATTTTGTATTTGGTCTCGACTTCGGATACGTCCACATTCGGGGCAAATCCTTGCTTGGCAAGCTCGGCGCCCAGTGACCCGGATGCGAGGTCGGAGCGCGCGGTCGTAGCCCAGTCCCAGATGAGGTACTTCTCAGCCAATTCGAAATTCGATAGCTTGGCGACGGCGTTGCGTCGCTGCCCGCGATCGTTAACCGTATCTATTATCCACCAATTCCCGTCGTCACGAAGATGGACAGAATAGTCGTCGGTCCTGAAGCAAATGAGGCAGTCTTCGCAGTCGGTCGTGACATATACGTCGCCTCCGCCCATTCCGGGCGCCCAGCGGTGCCAATTGGCTGATAAGCGAGAGAAATCTGGCATTACGCGTGCAATCCGTTAGTTGATGGTTGGCTATCAGCTTGGCCCGGCAGGGGGCCCTACACGGAGCTCTTGCCTATCCTTGCGGCGGGCCAAAGTACTTTATCGCGAGTGCCTTTGCGAGATTGATGAGTTCCTCGCACGAGTGCTCTGCTTCTCCTTCAACAAAGAGTTGCTCGATACGGTCGCGGTTGCTCCGAATCCATGCCACAGTCTCGTCCGGAGATACAACGTTCGTCTCGTCGTAGTCATCAAGGTACTGTCGAATCAGCGTGGCCCGAAACCAGTTATCTGGTGACTCCGCTAATGCAGTTGGTGCAATAGCGAATCCGAACTGTCCCCTGTCATTAGTCAACTCCAAGCTGATCAGCGGACCGGTGAGAGTCAACGATGCATTGGTCGTTGGGTCGCCCGACGTCGTCGAGTCGGTGACGTGATACCGAGGGTCCAAATACAAGAAGTCCAAATAGTAAAGAAAAAATTCCAGCAAGCTTTTCATTATTTATCTTGCTCCTTCGATTGGCGGCATCAACATATTTTCGCCTATGCGCCGATAGCCATGTGCTTCGAGGTATCGGAGCTCCGCTGCCGTGTATGTATCTGGGGCAACCCTGTGAAAAGGGACCGACAATGTAATCTTATCTCGATTTGCGATTGCGACGTCGAGTACGTGCTGATTGGCGGCCAGCTGCTCCGTGGGCGTGAACGAATTCCACGCGTCGCCAAGGCTGAAGTAGCTGGCGCCGCGGTCGTCTGCGACTCGGATGTAGGAAGGTCCCCCGCCCGGGGGCCTAAATGGTCCAAGGACGGTTTCGCCACTTCCGGTCAGATGTGCTTCGGACATCGCTCGCAGTTCGGGTGTCATGTGGTGGAGCGGGTTGTCCAGGTGGAATTCCGGGTGAGCTGAATCAACGACGACGGGCGGTGCGCTGTCGGGCAACACCGGCACGTGAGGTCCCGCCGGCGCATGTTCGGCGGGCACGTCGCCGTGTGAGGCGGGCGGCGTGTGCTCGACCACGGGTGGCTCAAGAGGGTGGGTGCCCGGGACCGGCTCTCCGGGTAGCGGGGTATGAGACGCGAGGTTGCGTTCGGCGGCCTGGAAGTGTTCCTCGGCTCCGGCGAGTGCGCGGGGGAACACGTTGTCGGCCGACAGCCCCTCCAACATTTCGCGGCTGAAAAGCATCTTCACGCCTTGCACGAGCACCTCGCCGCTCGCCTTGAGCTCTGGCGCACCGACCGCCAGGGTGATAGCCGTGAACAGGGGTTCGGACGTCGCTTCGACCTGCCCCGGATCGGGTGTGCGCATGCCGGTCAACTTGCCACCGTTGAAGGTGTAGTACGTGCCGGTGGCTTGGTCGAAGAACTCACCCGTGCCGTTCTTGAGCTGGCCGTAAGCCTGTACGGGCTGCCCGTTGACGTTGTAGGTGAACATGAAATGCCCGTCGGGGGTGATGCTTACCGACGCGGGGTCGACGCTGTTGTAGTCGGGAATCTTGCCCAGGTCGTCGAGAGCACGGGCAAGGTCGGCCTTGAGCTTTGGCAGCCTGGCGCCGGCGGCGTCACCTTCCGGTGAGCCCGGGCCGTGGGTATAGAGGTCGGCCGTGGCTTTATTGAGCGCCTCCTGCGCGGCGCGCACCTTGGCCATTTGGTCGACGACGGCCTGGTTGGTGACTTGGCGAATGTCGACCAATGCGGCCTGTTGGGCGGGAGACGGCGGAGCGACATCGTCGCCGTCGACGCCATGGAGCGGGGTGCCGTCATACCCCTCGGCATGAAGGTTATTCAGCGATGTCTGAAGGCTTTCGGAGTAGCCGTTGCGGATTGATTGCAGCGCGGCGAGCGCGGCCTTGGTGTCACGAAGTGCGTCGTCCTCGCAAGTGTTGATGAGGGCATGCAGCGCGTCCTTTTCGCCTGCGCTGAGGCTCTTGTCGTTGTTCAGCAAGGCGACGGCCTGGGTAACCAAGTCCGAAATATTCTTCAACTGGGCATCCAAGGTGGCGATGCGCGCAGCCCCAGCTTGCTGCGCATCGGCCAATGCCGCGGCGACGCTCTCCAGGTCCGCACCGATCTTGGGCAGTTGCAAGGACTGCGCCCCTAGGGATTTCATGACCCGCTGAACTTCGTCAGAGTCGTTGATCGGATGGCCGCCGTCGTGGTGGTTCCAGGCAGCCTCGAAGCGGGTGCGGGCTTGTTGGAACGCGTTGTCGGCCTCCGCCGTGCATCGGCCCGCGCGATGAAAGGCGCCGGCCAGATTGGAAACCTGCAATGGGCTGCCCGACTGCAGGCTGGCATTGATCGCCCAGGGGTCGCCACCGGCCTCGGCGATCAGCGCCTGCTCATCTATATACGGAAGTCCCACAGCACCGCTCGTGGCCGCGCGACTATAGACGTCAGTCCCCGCGACGGTATTGCGCGCATTTCCAACCCTTCCTGAGCTAGCTCATAAGGGTACTGGTGCGACCGCGCCCGTCAATTCATTGCAGATTGCGTATCGGCGAACATGACGGCACACTCAGGCGCTGGCCGGCCGAATCGAATCGGGTCGCCAGTCGCTGTTTCGCGGTTGTGTGCCCGAAGCTTCCGGCCGCTGCAAGTGCACCCGGGCCAGTACGCCCGGAATCGGACGGCCACCTAAAGCGCTCGCACTCAAGCTTGTAGGTGGCTGCGGACCTCCAGTCGTCTGAGCTTGCCCGACGAAGTGCGCGGTAATGATCCGGGCGGCATCAATACGACGTCGGCCGGCGTCACCCCGCACACCGAGATGATCCGTTTGATGACAGCGCTGCGGGCCACATCATGATCCGACCCCACGAATTCTGCGGCGATGAGTAACCGCGACTGGGCGGCACCGGATTTGGAGCCAACCGCAACCACGCTGCCATGCCGCACGCCATCCACTTGCGCGGCCACTTGCTCGATTTCGGTGGGAAAGATGTTGCGGCCGGCAATCGTAATGACCTCTTTGGAGCGACCACAAATGACCAGCGCGCCGTCGACCAGGTAACCGATGTCTCCCGTGCGGAACCACTGCGCACCGCGATCAGGCGCGGTGGTGGCGTCGCCGAAGTACTCCGTCATCATCGACGACCCGCGGATCTCGACCTCCCCCACGCTGTCATCCGAAGCGTGGTCTGTCGGGCTGATGCGCAATTCCATGCCGGAGATCGGGCGGCCCAACAGTGCATATCGTTGGCGTGTACCCGATTCCGTCCGCTCATCGGCGCGCAACCCCTCCCCGCAGGCGGGCATCGTCACGGCGCAGGTTGACTCGGCCATCCCGTACGCAGGGGTCGCCGCCGACGCCTGCAAACCAAACGGCGCCATCGCTGTGGCGAATCGCTGAAATCCCTCGCAGTCAACGGGTTCGCCGCCGTTGATCGCAATCCGCAGCGCTCCCAAATCGACGTCCGAAACCCTCCCCGAGTAGCGGCCGAGCATGGAGTACCCGAAATTGGGGCCGGCAGTGAACGTTGCCGCGCTGGCGGAAAGCCAATCCGCCCAGCGAAGCGGTGCCGCAGAGAACGCACCCGTTGGCGCCTGCCATAGCGGCACCCCACTCAGAACGGCGGTCAGCAGGAAAGCCAAACCCATGTCGTGGTAGATCGGCAGCCACGAACACGCCCGGTCGGAGGCGCCGTCGAGCTGTAGCCGCTCGATGAGGCCGCGCATGTTGTTCAGCACGGCGCCCGGCGCCAAAACCGCCGTGCGGGGATCACCGGTCGAGCCGGCAGTACCCTGCAGGATCGCGACGTTCGAATCCGATTGACCCTGAAGCCTATTGGACGCTGGGGTGCGAGCGGCGTCGGCAAGCCCGCAGACCGGCAGGGTCGACTCCACGTCGCCCAACGTGCGCAGGGTGGCTCCGTGACTGAATACCGTGCTGACTCCGATTCCACGGAACCGGCTCAGCGTGCTGCGCGCCCATTCAGCCGGGTCGGCGCCGCGCCTGGGGCGGGGGAGAATCGATACGGCGGCACCCGCCAGCCACGCGCCCTGAATGGCGGCGATCAGCTCGACGGTCGGTTCACCGACAAGGCCTACGGCGCCAAGGCGATCCTGCTGGAGCAAATGCGTTGCGATGCTTTCGGCTATCCCGTGCACCTCGGGCCACGGGCGGGTTGTCCAGCGGTCGGTTTCTTTGTCCAGGACCGCCAAGTCATGCGGTGATCGCGTCATCGCGTCGCGCACGGCGGACGCGAGAATATTCATGCGCAGGCCCCGATCGCGACTTGCAGGTCACCGACGGTCGTGCAGGTCAACAGGTCTTCCTCGCTCAATTGCGCGCCGAACCGTTCTTGGATTGCGACCAGGCCGGCGGCAAAGGCGACGGAGTCCATTCCCAGGTCCTCTACCAGACGCGTTGTGGCAGTGATGGATTCGAACTTGAGGCCCAGGTCGTCACGAAGGATGCTGACCAACTGATGGTCGACGGTGCTGGGCGTAGGGGGAGTGGAGGAGGTCATGAGCGGGGACCCTACCGACTCAATTTAGGTAAGGCTACCCTCACCGCTTATGTGTGGGCTGAGTCACCGTCGCGCTGCCCGGCGTGGTCCCCATGTGTCGGATGATCACGGATCCGCCCACCTGCTTCCCGAGTCACCCACGGCCACAATAACTTCGGGTGCCAAATCAGCGATGCCCGGCCGGCCATTTCGTGCCCACGATCAGAGGACCGTCTGAAATGATGGTCGCGTGACAGACCCCTGCACAGGATGCGGTTACGCCTATGACCTGCGCCGAGCCGCGACTGCCGGCGGCGACATCCGCGGGTTGGCAGCCGAAGTCGTTGTACTTCTGTCTAACAAGGCAATTGATGTGCGGTCCCGGGCGCGGCCCGACGTCTGGTCTCCGCTGGAGTACGCATGCCATCTGCGGGATGTGCTGGTCGTGCAACGCGAACGGGTGCTGGCAGCCCGTCGGATGAATGGCGTCGACTGTGCGTCCATGGGTCGCGAGGAGCGGGCCGAGCACGACGGGTACAACGAACAGGACCCGACCGAGGTCGCTCGCCAACTTGCCGACGCGGCAGCACTATTCAGCAACGTCCTGGCCCGGTTCTCCGCCGATGACTGGGACCGAACGGTTATCTACCACTATCCCGAAACTCACGAACGGTCCCTGCGTTGGGTCGCGGTACACACCGCATACGAGCTGCAGCACCACCTCCTCGACATTCGCCGCCAACTGTGACCGGAGCAGGCGGGGCGCACGAAAATCGCCGGGCTGCTGAATTCACCCGCGCTACAGTGCCGTCCATGAACGTCGATGCGGTCGCCTTCTCCAAACGATGGGCACAACACTGGAACGCCCACGACGTCGAGGCCCTCCTCGGCGACTTCCATGACGACGTCGTGTTCACGTCGCCCGTGGCCGCCGAACTCCTGCCGGAAACACAGGGCGTGGTGCGCGGCAAGGCCGCGCTGCGGCGGTACTGGG
>NZ_JAICZA010000033.1 GCF_025933915.1 Mycobacterium sp. | reverse complement strand
TTGACGGCGGCCAGCAGGCACGCGAATTCATCGACGGCTTCTTCGACCTGCTCACCGCCCGCGCAGTGGAGGTGCCGCGATGAACGCTCCGCCGATGGAGGTGAGCTTCGCGGTTCTGGACGTGACGGCCGAGCCGTACACCGTCAGCCCGATCCTCACCGTCCGCGTCGGCGTCACCAGCAGCGGCCCTTCGGCATCCGATCCGGTGCACGCCATCGCCCTGCGTTGCCAGGTCAGGATCGAGCCACTGCGCCGCTCGTACTCCGACGACGAAGCGGCCGGCCTGACGGACTTGTTCGGAGCCCGCGAACGCTGGGCGAACACCCAACGCACCTTCCTGTGGCAGCACTGCACCGCGATGGTGCCGGGATTCACCGGCAGCACGATCGCGACCCTGTCCCTGGACTGCACCTACGATTTCGAGGTCGCCGCCGCCAAATATCTGCACGCGCTGCGCGACGGCACGGTGCCGATCCAGTTCCTGTTCAGCGGAACGATTTTCGTAAACTCCGAACGCGGCTTCTCGGTCCAGCAGGTGCCGTGGGACCGCGAGGACCGCTACGACATGCCGGTGGGGGTCTGGCGGGATCTGATCGCGCAGCATTATCCCAACAGCGGCTGGATCCGGCTGAGCCACGAAACCATCGCGGAGCTGGCCGGCTACAAATCGGGCCGGGGGATGCTCGATTTCGACCACGCCATCACCTCGTTGCTGGGCGCCACCGCCGATCGCGAGGTGACGCGATGACCGCGAGCTGGGATCGGGCCCGCGCCGTCGCCGACGCGGTGCTCTACGAGGGCTATCTGCTCTACCCGTACCGGGGGACGTCGTGTAAGAACCAATCACGTTGGCAGTTCGGCGTTTTGGGGCCGTGCGGTGCGGCAGATGACGGCCTCGGCGAAGACGCCACCCTTGCCGCGGAGTTCTTGGTCGACGGTGCGCGTGCGCTCACCCTGGTGGTGCGGTTCCTGCAGTTGCAGCACCGCAGGGCCGAGCGGGAAACGGGTCACGGCTTCGAGCCCGTCGACGAGCTCAACACCCCGGCCGGGTCGTGGCTGACCTGGGACGAAGCGGTGGAGCGCGAAATCTCCTTCGGCCCACTTGCGCTCGACGATCAACCGTGGTCGCTGCCGGTGTCGGCCGACGCGGCGACCGACGTCGAACTCCTCGACGGCGGCCGACTGGTTCGGGAGCGACGAGAGGTGCGCGGTGTGCTGGCCGTCACCAGCCGGTCCGACGGCGACCTGCGGCGGGTCTCGGTACGGGTGGAAAACACCGGCGCGGCCGCGCGCGACAAGGGTGACGCCATCGCGCGATCCATGATCGGAACCCATCTCATCGCCGAGGTGGATGGCGGCCAGTTCGTCTCGCTGCTGGAGCCGCCGCAGGCCGCGGCCGATGCGGTGTCCCGGTGCCGCCAGCATCGCTGCTTCCCCGTGCTGGCCGGGCCGGCGGGCGACCGCGACATGCTGCTGATCTCACCGATCATTCTCTACGACCACCCCGAGGTGGCCGAACAAAGCGACACGGCGTTGTACGACTGCACCGAGATCGACGAAATCCTGACCCTGCGCGTGATGACCATGACGGATGCGGAGAAGGCGCAGGCCCGGGCGACCGACCCGCGGGCGGCGCGAATCATCGACGAGTGTGACGCCATGTCACCCGAGGCGATGGCCCGGTTGCACGGTGTGCTGCGGGATCCGCGATCGCTGCGCGGACCCACCGATCTGGTGCCGGAGATACCCGAGGGCGTCGACTGGTGGGATCCGCTGGCGGACAACGCCGTCCGACCCGAGATCGATGCGGTGCTGGTGAACGGGATCCGGGTGGCCAGGGGCAGCACGGTCCGGTTGCGACCGCGGCGCAACGCCGACGCCCAGGACATTTTCGTCGCCGGCAAGACCGCCCGCGTCACGTCGGTGCATGAGGACGTCGAGGGCAACAAACACGTCGCCGTGGTCGTCGACGAGGACCCGGCCGCAGACCTGCACGACTGGTACGGCCGCTACCTGTACTTCTCCCCCGACGAAGTCGAACCGCTTCAGCACAACGCAACAACCCCTGAAAGGAGTCCGGCATGGAAGTCCTAGGTTGGATCTTCATCGCCATCATCGCGCTGGTGGCCGCCGTCGCCATGGCGTTCGGCGTGATGTCCGTACCCGATGCCCGCCGCTATCTCAAGTTGAGGCGGATGTAGCCACGAAGGCTGACACCACCATGGCAACGCGCATCCTGGTAGCCGGGATCGGCAATATCTTCCTGGGGGACGACGGCTTCGGGTCGGAAGTGGTCCGCAACGCCGAACTGCCGCAGGACGATCCGGCGGTCCAGGTCATCGACTACGGAATCAGGGGCATGCACCTGGCCTACGACCTGCTCGAGGAGTGGGACACGCTGGTCCTCGTCGACGCCGTACCCAGCCGGGGGCAGCCCGGAACGTTGCACATCTTTCAGGCCGACCACGAATCGCCTACGCGCACAGCCGGCCTGGACGGCCACAGCATGGACCCGGCCGCGGTCTTCGCCAGCCTGCGGGCGCTGGGCGGGCGTCCGCCTTACACCGTGGTCGTCGGCTGCGAGGCGGGCAGCGTCCAGGAAGGAATGGGCCTGACCGAACCGGTCGCCCAGGCCGTCCCCCGGGCGGCGCGGGCGGTCGAAGAGATCGTCGCGGCGTTGCACGGCGCGCCGTTACCCGCGGCCGAAAGCGGGTGCTGAACCATGTGTCTGGGCATACCGGGGCAGGTCGTCGCCATGCTAGACGGCTTCTCGGGGCAGCTGGCGCTGGTCGACGTGGTCGGCGAGCAGCGCAAGGTGAACGTCGGGATGTTGCCGGAAGAGACGTTCGCGCCGGGCGATTGGGTGATCATCCACATGGGTTTCGCCGTGGAGAAGACCGATCGCGCCGGAGCCGATCGGGCCATGGCCGGCCTGGAGTTGATGGGCCGCGGTGACACCGGCCCGATGGACAGCGCGGCGGGGGCCGGTTGAGATGACCGAAATGGCCGAAGTTCACCTGCTGTCGCGGTCCGAGGACGTTCGGCAGCGGGTCACGGTGACCGGCGTGGTCCAAGGGGTGGGCTTCCGTCCGTTCGTCCATCGCGTCGCGACCGAACTGGGTCTGTCCGGATTCGTCGGCAACGACTCGGGCGCGGTCTTTCTCGAGGTGCAAGGCCGGCGCGCTCGGGTGGCGGAATTCTGTCGGCGGCTGCGCGCTGAATCCCCGCCGCTGGCGCGGATCACCGAGGTGCGTGCGACCGAACTCGAGGCCGATCCCGCGTCCGCGCCCGAATTCCACATCGTGACAAGTCAATTGACCGCCGGTACGACCACCCCGATTCCACCCGACATCGCGGTGTGTGACGACTGCGTCGCCGAGCTGTTCGACCCACTCGATCGCCGATACCGGCACCCGTTTGTGACGTGCACCAACTGCGGCCCACGGTTCACCATCATCGAAGGATTGCCGTACGACCGCCCGGCCACCACGATGGCGGCGTTCGCCATGTGTGCACGCTGCGCCGCCGAATACCACGATCCGGCGGACCGCCGCTTCCACGCGCAACCGATCGCCTGCCCGGACTGCGGGCCGGCCCTGCGGTTCCGCTCGGCGGCCGGTGAAGTACGCGGATCGGATGCGGCCTTGGCCGCCACCCAGAGTGCGCTGACCGCGGGCGCCGTGGTGGGCATCAAAGGGATCGGCGGCTATCACCTGGCCTGCAGCGTCGACGATGCGACGGCGGTCGCCGCGATACGGACGCGCAAGGCGCGCGGCGCCAAGCCCTTCGCGATGCTGGTTCGCGATCTCGACGTCGCGCGCCGCTACGCCCACGTCGACGATGCCGAAGCCGCCGTGCTGTGCGGCCCCGCCCGCCCGATCGTGTTACTTCGGCGGCTCGACACCGCGCCGGTCGCCGACGCGGTGGCTCCCGGCAGCCCGCTGCTCGGGTTGATGCTGCCGTACTCCCCCCTTCATCACCTGCTGCTGGCACCGGTGCCGGGCAGCGCCGGGCCGGTGCCCGACGCGCTGGTGCTGACCAGTGCCAACCGCTCCGACGAGCCGATCTGCTTCACCGATGACGATGCCGCGCACAGGCTTCCGGCCCTCTGCGACGCGGTCCTCGATCATGACCGGCGGATCCAGGTGCCGTGTGACGACTCGGTGGTGCGTGTCGTCCGAGACCGGGACGGGGCCCACGAGCTTCCGATCCGCCGATCCCGCGGGTATGCGCCGCTGCCGGTCGACCTGGGGCTCGACGGGCCGGCCGTGCTGGCCGTGGGCGGGGAACTGAAGAACACCTGCTGCCTCACCGACGGCTCGAGGGCGTACCTGTCCGGCCACATCGGCGACATGGCCAACTGGGAGACGCTGCGCGCGTTCGAGCGTGCGGTGGGCCAACTCAGCGAAATACGCGGCACGCCCGCACGTTTGGCCGCCGACCTGCATCCCGGATACCACACGCGAAGCTGGGCGGAGCGCCACGCGGGGAACCGCCCGCTGGATCTGGTTCAGCATCACCACGCCCACGTGGTGTCGCTGCTGGCCGAACACGGGCGCATCGGCGAACCCATCGTCGGCGTCGCCTTCGACGGCACCGGTTACGGCTGTGACGAGACGATCTGGGGCGGTGAGATCCTGGCGCTTCCAAGTCGCAGCCACCATTTCGAGCGGGTCGGCCACCTGTTGCCGGTGCCGCTGCCCGGCGGCGATGCGGCGGTGCGCAATCCGTGGCGGATGGCGCTGTCCCAGCTGTGGCTGGCCGACATCGACTGGACGCCGGATCTGGCTCCCGTCGCCGCCGCGACTGAAGACGAACTGCGCCTCACCCGTTCGCAACTGGAATCCGGGACGGGATGCGTGCCGTGTTCGAGCATGGGCCGTCTGTTCGACGCGGTCGCCTCCCTGCTCGGGGTGCGGCACCGCATCGACTACGAGGGGCAGGCCGCCATCGAGCTCGAGGCGCTGGCGGAGTCGGCCGACGCCGATCCCGAGCGGCCCGCGCCGTCGTTGCCGCTGGCGGTGCGCCCCGACGGGGTGATCGATCCGGTCCCGATGGTGCAGACGATGGTCGCGGCGCTCTACGCCGGGACACCGCGCGCGGTGCTGGCCGCCGCGTTCCATGAGGCGGTCGCGGTCGCGGTCGCCGACGTGGTCACCAGGGTCGCCGGCCCCACCCGATTGGTGGGCCTCACCGGCGGGGTGTTCCAGAACGTCCTGCTGCTGCGTGCTTGTGGCAACTTACTGCGGCACAACGGTTTTGAGGTGCTCACTCATCACACCGTTCCGCCGAACGACGGTGGGCTGGCGCTGGGCCAGGCCGCGGCCTCGATGCTGATGGCGCAGGAGGAGGGGATGACGCGATGATCACCACCGCCATCGACCGCGGGCTGGGCTCCGAGCTGGCCGAAGACCTCGCCGCCACGGCACTGACGCTCGCCAAGCGATTCGCCGCCGGTGCCACCATGTGGTCCATCGCGCCGTCGTGGGAACCGCACGCGATGCACATCGCCGTCGAATTCGTGCATCCGGTGATCATGGGCAAACGGGCCTTGCCCGCGGTGGCGCTCACCGGGCCCGACCTGGTGGATCTGGTGCGGGTATCGGTGCGGCCCGGCGACATCGTGGTCGCGGTGTCCGGTGCTCAGGACGCGCAGGTGCGCTCGGTGATGCGTCGCGGCCCGGCCTGGGGCGCCACCACGATTTGGATCGGCAGCGGCGATCCACCCGAGGCCGGCCTGGCCGATCACGTGCTCTGGCTCGACGATCCCGATCCGCGGGTGCCCGCCACCGGCGGCTTCGTGCTGTTCTACCACCTGTTGTGGGAGCTGACCCATGTGTGTTTCGAGCACTCCGGGTTGCTCAAACCCAAGGGCGGCGACGAGGCGGTCTGTGTGACCTGTAGCGACGAGGGTCGGCTGGGCGAAGTGGTGAGCGCATCGGTCGACGGTCAGGCACCGGTGCGCACCGCCCGGGGCATCGAGAACGTGATCACCGCACTCGTCGATCCGGTCGCGGCCGGCGAGCTGGTGCTGGTGCACGCCGGCACGGCCATCAGCCGCGTCGGCGACGAAGATGCCGGCTCGAACCAGTTTCAAGCCGGGATCCGAGGAGGTGTTTCATGAGCCCCGCCGACGAACCCACCAACTTCTTGTACCCTTTCATCGACGCCGAGGAAGACGATCCCTCCTCGCTGCTCACCGATCTGGCCGCGTCGGCACAAGCCAAGGCGTCCGAAAGTGTGGCGCTTCGGCGCGCCACGCTGGAAGCCAACGCCGATCTGTTGTCGCGGGCCGCCGCCGAGTTGGCGCGACGGTTCGCCGCCGGCGGCAGGCTGTTCACGTTCGGAAACGGCGGCAGCTGCACCGATTCCACCACGCTGGCGGCGTTGTTCGCGCGACCGCCGCTCGGCAACCCCCTGCCGGCCTGGTCGCTGACCGCCGACCAGGCGATCCTGACCGCACTGGGCAACGACGTCGGATTCGAGCTGGTCTTCGCCCGCCAGCTGATCGCCCGCGCGACGACCGGCGACATCGCGATCGCGATGTCGACCAGCGGCAACTCCCCCAACCTGCTGACCGCGCTGGCCGAGGCACGCCGGCGCGGCCTGTACACCATCGGCTTTTCCGGCTACGACGGGGGCGCCTTCGCGGACAATCCAAATGTGGACGCCTGCTTCGTCGTTCGTTCGCAGAGCGTGCACCGGATTCAGGAATCCCAGGCGCTGCTGGGCTATCAGTTGTGGTTGGCGGTCCACGAACGTCTCGGGAGCGATCACGGTTTGGGGGCCGCATGAACACCTCAGGAAGTGACTATCGTTCGTCGGGGCCGCGGTTCGCCGAAGGCGACGTGATCGAGCGGATCGAGTCGTTCCGCCGGCGCCGCCCCCGATTGCTCGACGACCATGTGACCCTGGCGCACGGCGCGGGCGGCAAGGCCTCGGCGGCGCTGGTGGACGCGGTGTTCATCGAGGCGTTTCGTAACCCGCTGCTCGAGTCGCTGGGCGACGGCGCGGTCCTCACGTTGCCCAGCGGAGAGCGCGTGGCGATGTCGACGGATTCCTTTGTGGTGCAGCCCAGGCGTTTTCCCGGTGGCTCGATCGGCGAACTCGCCGTGCACGGCACCTGCAACGACCTCGCGGTGGCCGGTGCCGTGCCGTCGTGGATCTCGGCGGCGTTCGTGCTCGAAGAGGGTTTCGGAATCGCCGAGTTGAAGGAGATCGTCGCCGATATGGCCGCGGCGGCCGCGGCCGCCGGTGTGCAGATCGTCACCGGCGACACCAAGGTGGTGCCCAGGGGTGCGGCCGACGGGCTGTTCATCACCACCGCCGGGGCCGGCGTCATCCCCGCGGGCCGCACGCTGTCGGCGCAGTCGGTGCGCGCCGGGGACAAGGTGTTGCTGTCGGGGTCGATGGGCGATCACGGCATGGCGGTCATGCTCGCGCGCGGCGATCTGGCCATCGAGGCCGATATCGCCTCCGACACCGCGTCGGTGAGCCCGTTGGTCGAGTTGCTGATGGCGGCCGCCCCATCCACCCGGTGGCTGCGTGATGCGACACGGGGCGGGGTGGGCACCGTGTGCAACGAGCTGGCCCAGGCCTGCGGCCTCGGGGTGCTGCTCGAAGAGGAGCGACTTCCGGTGGCGCCGACGGTCAATGGCGCCTGCGAGTTGCTCGGCATCGATCCGCTCTACGTTGCCAACGAGGGCAAGTTCGTCGCTGTCGTCGCACCGGAAGAGGCACGGGCGGGGCTGGACGCGTTGCGATCCCATCCGCTGGGTGCCGATGCGGCCGAAGTCGGGGAAATCGTCACCGAGCCCGCCGAAAGCGTGGTACTGCGCACCGGATTCGGCGGTACCCGGATCGTCGACATGCTCGTCGGCGATCCGTTGCCGCGGATCTGTTGACGTGGCGCTCGCAAGCGCGGCGAAGCCGGGCGCAGCGGGTCGCCACGAGAAAGGGAAGGGAGCCGAAATGTGCCTTGGGATCCCGGGTCGGATCGTCGAGATCACCGATCCCGCAAACTATCTGGCGAAGGTCGACGTGAGCGGAGTGCAGCGGACCATCAGTGTCCGGCTGCTGGAGGACGACGTACCCGCACCCGACGACTGGGTGCTGGTCCACGTCGGCTTCGCGATGGCCAAGATCGACGAGACCGAGGCGTTGCTCACGCTGGCCGCCATCAAGAAACTCGGCGACACCTACACCACTGAAATGCAGGCCTTCGACTCGTCGGCCATTATCTAACCCTGGGAGCGGCAATGAAATTCGTTGACGAATTCCGCGACCCCGCCGCGGCGCGCAAACTGCTGGTGGCCATCGAGCACCTGGCCGGCACCGACGGCGAGGAGTTCAAGTTCATGGAGGTGTGCGGCGGGCACACGCACACCATCTACCGGCACGGCATCGAACACCTGTTGCCCGACAACGTCGAGCTCGTGCACGGCCCGGGCTGCCCGGTGTGCGTGATCCCCATGGGACGCATCGACGACGCGATGTGGCTGGCCAGCCAGCCCGACGTGGTCTTCACCTGCTTCGGCGACATGATGCGGGTGCCCGGGTCGGCCGGCAGCCTGCTGGACGCCAAGGCGCGCGGCGCCGACGTGCGGTTCGTCTACTCTCCGCTGGACGCGTTGAAGATCGCGGTCGACAACCCCGACAAACAGGTGGTGTTCTTCGCCATCGGTTTCGAGACCACCGCGCCGTCGACCGCGGTGACGCTCGTGCGGGCGCGCGATCTGGGCCTGCCCAACTTCAGCGTCTTCTGCAACCACGTGACCATCGTGCCGCCGATCAGGGCCATCCTGGAGTCACCGGACCTGCGGCTGTCGGGGTTCATCGGTCCGGGGCACGTGTCCACGGTGGTGGGCAACCGTCCCTACCGGTTCGTACCGGATGTCTACCGAAAGCCGTTGGTGGTGGCTGGTTTCGAGCCGCTGGACATCCTGGCCTCCGTCGCGATGCTGCTGCGTCAGATCCGTGAGGGACGCTGCGAAGTGGAAAACCAGTACAAGCGCGTGGTGCCCGAGCACGGCAACCCGGCCGCGTTGGCGTTGATGGGCAAGGTGTTCGGGTTGCGTCCGCACTTCGAGTGGCGCGGGCTGGGCTTCATCTCGCAGAGCGCGCTGCGGCTGCACGACGACTTCGCCGAGTTCGACGCCGAGCTGCGGTTCGCGATGCCCGGCGTGCGGGTCGCCGATCCGAAGGCGTGTCAATGCGGTGAGGTGCTCAAGGGCGTGCTCAAGCCTTGGGAATGCAAGGTTTTCGGCACCGCATGCACTCCGGAGACCCCGATCGGGACCTGCATGGTCTCACCCGAAGGGGCTTGCGCGGCCTACTACAACTTCGGCCGCATGCACCGTGACGCGGTGAAGCTGGTGGAGCGGGCTTGACCGGCACCCGCAACGTTCACCAGGGCTTACAAACGGGCGTTGAGATGTTCGCCCGCTACGCCTATGCGCCCAACGCGCTGGGCTATTGCGGTCCCCCGCTGGGGGCCACGCTGCGTGACGGGTCGGTCGCCGACGTGCGCCGGGCGGCGACCAAGTTCTCCGGGGCCTGGCCGTATCTGCGGGTGCTGTCGAAGCTGACCGGCATCGCCGACCCGCTGGATTATCGGTTGGTGGAGTCATATTGGCTCGGCGGCGGCGCCGGGGCCGCCCTGGACCCGCGGGAGTTCTTCGACGCGTTGTTGGCGATCCTCGGTCCACAGGCGGGCCATTACTGGTCGCATCTCACGCCGGCTCTGGCGTGCGAGGCCGCCGGGAATCACTGCTTCCACGTGTTCGGGGTTTATCCGTGGACGCGGTTCCTGGGCCGAAATATGGACGAGCAGCCGTTGCGTGTGCTGGACAACTGCCGAATCAGTTCCGGGACAGTGCTTTCCCGCGATGGAGACCGGGTCGAGGTGTTGTGCCGGAGGCTGGCCTGGAACGGTCAGGCGCTCACGCTGTCGAAACCCTCGGCGCGTGTGCTGAAGGTGTGGGCCGACGGATACAGCGCGGTGCCCGACGCGGCCGCCGGTGATGTGGTCGCGATGCACTGGGGCCGGTTGTGCGGTCGGCTCTCGCCGACGCAGCTGTGCGCACTGACCGATAGCACCAACCGGCAGCTGCTGGTCACCGACCATCGACTGGCGCGCGTCTAGCTTCGACCGTCAGACTGGCCCCGTGCCCGGTTCCCTCTGCGACGTGCTGCCGGCCGCCGCCGCCCTGCTCGGGGTTCCGGACGCCTCGGGGAAGCTGGACAAGTTGGCGGTCACGGACTGGGCGGACTCCGATCGGATTGATCGGGTGCTCGTCGTGCTGGTGGACGGGTTGGGCTGGCACCTGCTCCCGCAGCTTGCCGGCAGTGCGCCGCTGCTCGCCTCCGTGCTGGCCGGTGGCACCGGACGGCTGACCCAGCTGGAGTGCACCTTCCCGTCGACCACGCCGACCAGCCTGGTGTCCCTGGGCACCGGCGCGCTTCCCGGCGAGCACGGCATTCTGGGCTTCACCCTCAGGGTGCCCGGCACCGACAAGGTGCTCAACCACATCCGGTGGCGGGACGACCCGTCGCCCGCCGTCTGGCAACCGGTCCCGACCTGGTTCCAGCGGCTCAAGGAGGCCGGCGTCAGCGCCCGCGCCGTGCTGCCGGCGCTGTTCATCGGCAGTGGACTGACCGACGCCGCGTATCGGGGCGCGGAATTCCGCCCTGTCGGCCCCGCGGACGACTACGCGGGGCTGGTGATGGATGACCTGGGTTCGGCGCCCGGCCTGGTCTACGGCTACACCGCGGAACTCGACACCGCGGCCCACGTCTTCGGAGTCGGCTCGGAGCAGTGGCATGCGGCGGCGACGAGCGTCGACGCGCTGCTATCGCGCCTGCTCGAGGCGCTGCCGCCGAACGCGGCGCTGCTGGTGACCGCCGACCACGGCGGCCTCAACGTCCCACCCGAGGCCCGTGTCGACCTCGACGCCGACCCTCGGCTGGCCCAGGGAATACGGGTGGTGGCCGGCGAGCCCCGCGTGCGGTATCTGCATACCGAGCCCGGTGCCGGGCCCGATGTGCAGGCCGCGTGGGCCGAGGTGCTGGGCGGGAGGGCCACCGTGTACGGCCGCGAGCAGGCGGTGGCCACCGGGATGTTCGGGCCGGTCGCCGCGGCGCACCTGGAACGGCTCGGTGACGTGGTGGTCGTCTGTTCGGGCGACGCGGCGGTGCTGGCCAGCGCACACGAGCCCCCAGAAACGTCCCGCCTGGTCGGTTTCCACGGCGGGGCCAGCACGGTCGAGATGGCGATTCCGCTCATCGTTTTCCGGCCGTAGCGCTTGTCGGTGGCCGGTGCTACACCTGCATGCAGACTCCCCAGATCGGACTGGCCATGGATGACACCGAACGGACCCGTCGTGGCGACGAATTCCGCCGCCTGCACGCCGGCGACGAGATTCTCGTGCTCCCCAATCCTTGGGACATCGGCACCGCGCGGCTGTTCGCCAACCTCGGGTTTCACGCACTGGCGACCACCAGCGCCGGACTGGCGTTCTCGTTGGGCCGGCGCGATGGCGCCGGCGCGGTCAGCAGGGACGAAGCGCTCGAACACGCGCGCAGCATCGTCGAGGCAACCCGTCTCCCGGTGACCGCGGATCTGGAGAACGGGTTCGGCGACGCCCCCGAGGCGGTGGCCGAAACCGTGCGCCTGGCGGGCGAGGCCGGTTTGGCCGGGGCCTCGATCGAGGACGCCACATATGAAACCGATGCGCCGATCTTCGCCCGCACGCTGGCGGTCGAGCGCATCCAGGCCGCCGTTGAAGCCGCGCGGGCGCTGCCGCACCCCTTCACCTTGACCGCCCGCGCGGAGAACTTCATCCGTGGCCGCCCGGATCTCGACGACACGGTGTCCCGGCTGCAGGCATTCGAAGCGGCCGGGGCCGATGTCTTGTACGCACCCGGCCTGCCCGACGAAGCGGCGCTGCGTCGGGCCTGCAGCAGCGTCACCCGGCCGTTCAACTACGTCGCCGGGCTCGGGCCGGCCCGTTTCACGCTCGCCCAGCTCAAGGAGTTCGGAGTGCGCCGGGTGTCGATCGGCACGTCCTTTTGCCGCACCGGGCTTACCGCTGTCGTCCGTGCCGCGCAGGAAGTGCTCGAACACGGCTCGTTCAACTATGTCGACGGCATTCACAGCGTCGCCGACTTCAACGAGCTCATCGATCCCCGTACCGGCGATCGCTGAGCACTTGAGCGCCACCTGCACAAACACGCACCGGACTCGGATCGAGTTCACAGCTCGTTCCGACCGTTGCTCAGGGTTTCACGTTGTACATTCGGCGCACTGTGTTGTTCCGTTGCACGCCGCGTATTGCCGCGACACGTACGCGCCCCACGGCGTGTAACGCCCGTCGCTATCTCGTGAAGGACCCCCTGTTTTCGGGTGCCACCCACACCGCCGTCGTCAGGCAGAGGCTGTAATGGATTTCGCGACGCTGCCGCCGGAGATCAACTCCGGGCTGATGTATTCGGGTCCCGGCGCGGGATCGATGGTCCATGCCGCCGCGGCGTGGGACAAGCTAGCCGCGTGGCTCTGCACCGCGGCGGCAGACTACCGCGCGGTGACCGCCAAGCTGGCGGCGCAATGGGAGGGCCCGGCGCCGCCCGCGATGAGCCAAGCCGCCGCACAGTACATCGACTGGCTCGACGCCAGCGCCGCACGGAGTCGGCACGCGGCCTCTCAGCTCGGGGCGGCGGCCGGCGCGCACGAGTCGGCCTTCGCAGCGATGGCGGCACCACCGGCGATCGCCCGCAACCGCACGCTCCGCATGTCGCTGGCGTCGGCGAACTGTCTGGGCCAGCACAGCGCGGCGATCGCGGAGGTCGACACCGAATACGACGTGATGTGGGCACAGGACGCCGGCGCCATGTACGCCTACGCCGACGCCGCGGCCGGCGCGGTGGCGGTGGCGCCGTTCACCTCTGCGCCCGCCAATCCCGATGCGCCCGCATGCACGTGGACGCTGCAGGCCGCGCCCGACGTCATATCGGCCGCCCGCCAGGTGATGTCAGCCATACCCGACGCCCTCAAACACCTGTCGGCGCCCTCGCCGACCAGGCTCGAATCATCCGTTTCCGCGGTCACACCGGCGCTGTCGCAATTGAATTCGCTGACCGCGGCGTCGGATTTCGCGATCGGACACCTGAATTCGATGAACAAGGCGGCGGCGCTGCGAACACTTTTCCCCAAGCCGGCCGCCGTCGACGGCGTCAGCGCGCGTTTGGGTCGTCGGGTGTCGCTCGGCGTGCTGTCGGTGCCGCGGATATGGACGGCGGCCGCGCCCGCCGCGCACCGGCCGGGCGGGGACCGAGCCGGCGAACACATCCGTGTGGTCGCCGGTGAGGCACCCTGCCAGTGAGTACGGCGGCTAGAGCGGAGTCACATAGGCCGAGCTGATGCCGCCGTCGACCAAGAACGTCGACGCCGTGATGAATGACGCGTCATCGCTCGCCAAAAACGCGACCGCAGCGGCGATTTCGCCGGGGTCGGCGAAGCGGCCCACCGGTACATGCACCAGCCGGCGCGCGGCGCGTTCGGGGTCCTTGGCGAAGAGCTCTTGCAGCAGCGGCGTGTTGACCGGCCCCGGGCACAGCGCGTTCACCCGGATGCCGTGCCGGGCGAACTGCACCCCCAGCTCCCGCGACATGGCCAGCACCCCGCCCTTGGAGGCGGTGTAGGAGATTTGCGACGTCGCCGACCCCAGGACGGCGACAAACGACGCCGTGTTGATGATCGAACCCCGCTGCGCGGGAACCATGTGCCGCAACGCCGCTCGGCAGCAGAGGTACACCGACTTCAGGTTGACGTCTTGGACGCGTTGCCACGCGGGCAGTTCGGTGTCTTCGATGAGATCGTCGTCGGGCGGCGAGATACCGGCGTTGTTGAACGCGACGTCGATGCGGCCGTAGGTCTGGGCCGCGGTGTCGAACAGCGCGTTGACCGCGTCCTCGTCGGAAACGTCGGTGGGCACGAACAAACCGGACAGCTCGTCGGCCGCGGCGGCACCCGCGTCGCCGTCGATGTCGGCCACCACGATGCTGGCGCCCTCGGCGCGCATGCGCCGTGCCGACGCCAACCCGATGCCGCCGCCCGCACCGGTGATGACGGCGACGCGGCCCGCCAACCGTTGGGTGAGATCAACCGCCACCACCTAATCCTCTCCGATCGCGATGAACACGTTCTTGGTCTCGGTGAAGTGCAACGGCGCATCCGGGCCCAGCTCGCGGCCCAGCCCCGACTGCTTGAAACCGCCGAACGGGGTGTTGAAGCGAACCGAAGAGTGCGAATTCACCGACAGATTCCCGGCTTCGAGCGCCCGGGACACGCGCAGGGCACGGGACAGATCGTCCGTCCAGATCGATCCGGACAGGCCGTAGGTGGTGTCATTGGCCAGCGTGATGGCGTCCTGCTCGTCGTCGAAGGCCAGCACCGTGACCACCGGGCCGAAGATCTCCTCGGTGACGCAGCGGTCGCTGCGTGGCGGGGTCAGAACCGTTGGTGGGAACCAGAATCCGCGGCCGGACGGCGCGCTGCCACGAAATGCGACCGGGGCACCGTCGGGCACGTAGGACGCCACCTTGGCGCGGTGCGCGGCCGACACCAGCGGGCCCATCTCGGTGTCCCGGGACGCGGGATCCCCGACGACGACACCTTTGACCGCGGGTTCGAGCAGCTCCATGAAACGGTCATAAACGCTGCGCTGCACCAGGATCCGGCTGCGGGCGCAGCAGTCCTGCCCGGCGTTGTCGAACACCCCGGCCGGGGCGGTCGCGGCGGCCCGCTCGAGATCGCAGTCGGCGAAGACGATGTTGGCGCTCTTGCCGCCCAGTTCCAGGGTCACCCGCTTCACCAGGGCGGCCGCCCCGCTCATCACCTGCTTGCCGACTTCGGTGGAGCCGGTGAACACGATCTTGGCGATGTCGGGATGTGTGACGAACCGCTTTCCGACCACCGCCCCCGGACCGGGCAGCACCTGGAGCAGGTCCCCGTCCAGCCCGGCCTGCACCGCCAGCTCGCCGAGCCGGATCGTGGTCAGCGGCGTCGCTTCGGCGGGTTTGACGAGCACGGCGTTGCCCGCGGCCAGTGCGGGCGCGAAACCCCAGGACGCGATGGGCATCGGGAAGTTCCACGGGGTGATCACACCGACCACGCCCAGCGGTTCGTTGAACGTGACATCCAGGCCGCCGGCCACCGGAATCTGCTTGCCGGACAATCGTTCCGGGCTGGCGGCGTAGTAGGTCAGCACGTCGCGGACGTGGCCCGCCTCCCACTCGGCCGCTGCGACGGGATGCCCCGAGTTGGCGACCTCGAGCGCCGCCAGCTCGTCGAGATGGGCGTCGACGGCCGCGGCGAAAGCCCTTAGGGCGGCGGCCCGTTCGGACGGGGGCAGCCGCGCCCAGCGCCGCTGCGCCGCCCGCGCCCGGCCCACCGCGTCGTCGACGGCCGCGGCGTCGACCTGCTCGACCGAGCGCAGCACCTCCTCGGTCGCCGGGTTGACCAGCTCCACGGCGCTCACCTCGGCTCACGTCCCGCATACGACCGGGCCGCGTCCACGATCGCGGCGAACAACCGCAAATCCTCCAGGGCCTGTTCCGGATGCCATTGCACGGCAAGCACAAACCTGTCCCCCGGTAGCTCGAGCGCCTCGACGACGCCATCGGGATCGGTCGCGCTGACCACCAGGCCGTCCCCGACCTTGTCGATGGCCTGATGGTGATAGCTCGGCGCGTCGGCGGACTCCCCGACCAGCGCGGCCAGCCGGGTGCCCGCCACCGTACGAACCGGCAGCCGGGTGAACACGCCGTTGCCGGCCCGGTGCCCGCCGTGGCCGAGCACGTCGGGCAGGTGCTGGTGCAGCGTGCCGCCGAGCGCGACGTTGAGCACCTGTGCGCCACGGCAGATCCCGAGCACCGGCAGCCCGCGCTCCAGCGCGCCGCGCAACAGCGCGAACTCCCAGACGTCGCGGTCGGTGCGGGGTTCATCGGTCGTCGGATGCGGCTGCTGGCCGTAGCTGGCGGGGTCGACGTCATATCCCCCGGTGATCACCAGGGCGTGCAGGCCGTCGAGCACCGAGCCGACGATCTCGGCATCCGCCGGCTGCGGGGGCAGCAACACGGCGATCCCGCCGGCCAGGATGACGCCCTCGAAGTAGTCGGCCGGCAGGTATCCGGCGGGGATGTCCCAGATGCCGGTCCGCACGCGCTCGAGATACGTCGTCAGGCCCACCACCGGGCGGCTCACGTCGCCCTTTTCCGACCTACAGGCGTTCAAAACCACGCATCCTCTCCCAGTCGGTGACCGCCGCGTTGAACGCCGCCAACTCCACGCGGGCGTTGTTCAGGTAGTGGTCGACAACGTCGTCACCGAACACCTCCCGCGCGAGCGTGGAGCGCTCGAAGACCCCGGCCGCCTCGGCCAGGGTGGCGGGCAGCCGCTCGACGCCGGGGGCGTGGTAGGCATTTCCCACGTAGGGCGCCGGTAGCTCGAGGCCCCGTTCGATACCGTACAGACCGCCGGCGACGATCGCCGCCACCGCCAGATACGGGTTCACGTCGCCGCCGGGCACCCGGCACTCGACCCGGATGTTGGGCCCGTGGCCGACCACCCGCAGCGCGCAGGTGCGGTTGTCCAAGCCCCAGGACAGCGCGGTGGGCGCAAAACTACCGTCGGCGAATCGCTTGTAGGAGTTGATGTTCGGCGCATAAAACAGCGTGAATTCGCACAGGGTGGTCAGCAGGCCGGCCAGGAAACCGCAAAACGTCGACGACATGCCGTGCGGGCGGCCGGGGTCGGCGAACACCGCGTCGCCCTGCCGGTCACGCAGCGACAAGTGAACGTGACAGCTGTTGCCTTCTCGCTCATCGTATTTCGCCATGAATGTCAGGCTTTTTCCATGCTGGTCGGCGATCTCCTTGGCCCCATTCTTGTAGATGACGTGGTTGTCGCAGGTGACCAACGCCTCGTCGTAACGGAAGCCGATTTCCTGCTGCCCCCTGTTGCATTCGCCTTTGACGGCCTCGAATTGCATTCCCGCGCCGACCATCCCGCGCCGGATATCGCGCAGCAGCGGCTCCATGCGTGACGACGCCGCGATCGCATAGTCGATGTTGTAGTCACTGGCCGGGGTCAGCCCACGGTACCCGTCGGCCCACGCCTGGCGATACGGCTCGTCGAACACCATGAATTCCAGCTCGGTCGCGGCGTCGGCGATCAGCCCGCGCTGGGCCAGCCGGTCGAGCTGACGGCGCAGGATGGCCCGTGGCGACACGGCGACCGAGCCGCCGTCGGCCCAGCCCACGTCGGCGATCACCAACGCCGTCCCGGCCAGCCAGGGAATGCGCCGCAGGGTCGACAGATCGGGCCTGGCCACCGTGTCGCCGTATCCGGTGTCCCAGCTCGACATCGCATAGCCGCTCACGGTGTTCATGTCGACGTCGACCGCGAGCAGATAGCCACAGCACTCGGCGCCGTGGACGGCCACGTCGTCGACGAACAGTTGCGCGGCCACCCGCTTGCCGACCAGGCGTCCCTGCATGTCGGGGAACGCGACGATGACCGTGTCCACCGCGCCGCTGTCCACCAGCCGTTGCAGGGCGGTCACCGACAGCATCGCGACATCGGGATCGGTCACGGCGCCATCTTCGGAGGCCATGACCGCCAGTCAACCAGGCGTTACCAAGTACTGGTGCGCAAAATGATCTCGGCGGCCAATTGCGCCGTCGACTCCTGCACGGTGCGCCGTCCCAGGTGCACCACCCGGTAGTCGGCGTAGACGTACCGCTGGCTGGCCTGGGCCACCGCCCGGGCGGCCGGCGAGCTGACCAACACCGTCGTGCCGATCTCCACCGGCGGGCAGTGTCCGTCGCGAATGGCGCCGTCGCGATCGCCGGCCCGCGGATGCCCGCGGTCGATCACCACCAGTCCGACGAACCGGCCCAGCCGGGTTGCCGTCAGTTCCCACGCGAGGTCGCCGCCGGCGCGGTCGCCCATGACGACGGCCCAGCCGATTCCCAGCGCGTCGAGAATGCCGATCACCGACTTGGGGGTCAGCCGCGGATCAAATCCGATGACGACCGTCCGAAGCGATGCGGTGTGCAGGCGCTCGCAGACCGCGTCATACGCCGCGGGGGCGCGCTCCTCGTCGCCCAAGATGACGACGACGACGCCCGCCTCCGGACCCGCCGCGACCACCGGGACTCCGAACCCCTCCAGGGTGGTCATCATCGAGGACACCCCAGCACGCTAACCCAAACGGCATGGGCGCGCGACGATTCTGAGGCATGTGATACAGGGACACAGTTTCCCACGGCATCATATGACGGAGCTTTGACCGCGCCGTCAACAGCGACGTTCACGTCGCGGTACCGGCCAATGTCCTATGGGCACAACCGGCTTGCGAGATACGGTCGCGGCGGCGACCGGCCGTCGAGCAAGCCGAGGACGGCGTCGACGTCCAGGTGGGCGGCCAGCAGGTCGGCGGCGAGATCGAGTTGGGCGTCGCGCCGGGCGGCGACGTCGGTGTCGTCGTCGACCACGAAGCCGCGCCGGCCGGCCGCGACGGCGACCCGGGTGAGCCACGCACGACGGAAATCGTCGTTGTCGAGCAAGCCGTGCCAATGCGTCCCAAAGACCGCGCCGCGCACCAGACCCTGCGGGTGCGGATCGTCGCCCGATTCGAACCAGCTCTGCTCCGCGCAGCGGGCGACCCGCCCGTGATGGATTTCGTATCCGCTCAGGGGGCGATCGATCCGACGTTGCCAGCGGCGCAAGGTCTTGGCCGGATGGAAGGCGATGTCGGCGTCCAGCAACCCCAGCCCCGGCACGTCACCGGTGCCGGATTCCACCGGATCGTCGATGCGACGGCACAGCATCTGAAATCCCCCGCAGATCCCCAGCACCGGCTTGCCGGCCCGGGCGTGCGCGATGATCGCCTCGGCCAGGCCGTGTTCCCGCAACCAGGACAGGTCGGCGACGGTGGCTTTGCTGCCGGGGATGACGATCAGGTCGGTATCGGAAACGTCGGCGGGGCCGGTGACCCAGCGCACCAACACGCCCGGTTCACATGCCAGCGCCTCGACGTCGGTGGAATTCGAAATCCGGGGCAGCCGGACCGCGGCCACCCGCAACCACTCGTCGCCGCGTGGCGGGGCGGGGGTGCCGATGACGCGGTGCGCGACCACCGACAGCGAGTCTTCGGCGTCCAGCCACAGCTCGTCGGCATACGGCAGCACCCCGTAGGTGGGCCGCCCCGTCATGGCGTGCAACTGGCGCAATCCCGGCTCGAGCAGCGCGGGATCACCCCGGAATTTGTTGACGATGAAACCGGCGATCAGCGCTTGGTCGTCGGGCTCGAGCACCGCGACCGTACCGAACAGGTGCGCGAGCAGTCCGCCGCGGTCGATGTCGCCGACCAGGACCACCGGCAGGCTCGCGGCCCTGGCCAATCCCATGTTGGCCAAGTCCGTGGCGCGCAGGTTGATTTCGGCGGGAGAGCCCGCCCCCTCACAGATCACCGCGTCGAATTCGTCTCGCAGAGAAGTCAACTCGTCGAGAACGATGGAAGCGAGCCGGTCACGGTGCCGCACATAGCTTTTCGCGCTGACCGACTCGGCGACCCGGCCCTTGATCACGAGTTGCGAAGTGCGGTCACTGCCCGGTTTGAGCAGAATAGGGTTGAACCGCACGCTGGGTTCCAGCCCCGCCGCGCGGGCCTGAATCGCCTGGGCGCGGCCAATTTCACCGCCCTCGACGGTGACCACGGAGTTGTTGGACATGTTCTGCGCCTTGAACGGGGCGACCCGGATCCCGCCGCGGGCCAGCAACCGGCACAGGGCCGCCACCACCACCGATTTCCCGGCGTCGGAACTGGTGCCGGCGACCAGCAGGGCCCCGCTCACCTCCTTGTGGCGAGCAGTCCCCCGCAAG
Organism: Mycobacterium sp.; assembly: GCF_025933915.1. GTDB lineage: Bacteria > Actinomycetota > Actinomycetes > Mycobacteriales > Mycobacteriaceae > Mycobacterium. The sequence goes on along the minus strand of NZ_JAICZA010000033.1, from coordinate 17,735 downwards.
CGGGAGGTGCCCCCAGCAGAATCGCATGGTTTCCCTCCGCGAAATGCGATTCTCTGTCTGCTCGCGGCGGGAGCCTCATGGCAGCGTGAGGATTTCGACGCCGGTGTCGGTGACCAGCAGGGTGTGCTCGAACTGCGCGGTCCACTTGCGGTCCTTGGTGACCACCGTCCAGCCGTCGTCCCAGATCTCGTAGTCCAGGCCGCCAAGGTTGATCATCGGTTCGATGGTGAACGTCATGCCCGGCTGCATGATGGTCGACACGGAGGGCTGGTCGTAGTGCAGGACGACCAGGCCGTTGTGAAACGTGGTGCCGATGCCGTGACCGGTGAAGTCGCGAACGACGTTGTAGCCGAACCGATTCGCATACGACTCGATGACGCGGCCGACGACCGACAGGGCACGCCCCGGCTTGACGGCGTTGATGGCGCGCATCGTCGCCTCCCGGGTTCGCTCCACGAGCAGCCGGTGTTCTTGCGCGACGTCGCCCGCCAGGAACGTGGCGTTGGTGTCGCCGTGCACCCCGTCGATGTAGGCGGTCACGTCGATGTTGACGATGTCACCGTCGGCGATCACCGTCGAGTCCGGGATGCCGTGGCAGATAACCTCGTTGAGCGACGTGCAACACGACTTCGGGAAGCCCTTGTAGCCCAGCGTCGACGGGTAGGCGCCGTGGTCGACCATGTACTCGTGGGCGATCCGGTCGAGCTCGTCGGTGGTCACCCCCGGCGCGACCGCCTTGCCCGCCTCCACCAGCGCGCGCGCCGCGATGCGGCCGGCGACCCGCATCTTCTCGATCACCTCCGGCGTCTGCACCCACGGCTCGCTGCCCTCCTGGGCCGTGGCCTTGCCGACGTATTCCGGGCGCGGGACGCGGCCGGGCACCGGCAGAGTCGGGGACAACTCTCCGGGGGAAAGCGCGGTGCGAGCGGGCATGCGACCAGCTTAACTGCGGTCCCCGGCCCGTTCAGAGTCGCTGGCGGCGCAACAGCGAGCGGCGCGGTCCCCGGATGATCACCGAGCCGCACACCACCCGCCCGGTCAGCACGACGTGCGGCCTGCCCTCGCCGGGTGGGTCTTTGCGGCGGTCGCTGGCGCTGCCCACGTAGACCTCGACGTCGTCGATCGACGCGCTGGCGCCCTCGGGCAATCGCATCTCCACCGAGCCGAATCGCATGTCCAGTTCGACGACCACCACCGGCCCGGCGAACCGGGCCTTGGTGAGGTCGAGGTCCACCGAGCCCAGCCGGCGGACCAGCGCCAGGCGGGACGGGACCGTCCATTCGCCGTGCCGCTTCAGCGAGCCCGCCCAGCCGCGCAGCTCCACCCGGTCGGCGGCGGAAGTGACGATGGCGCCCGGTCCCGGCAGATCGCCGACCAGACCGTCCAGCTCACCGCGCGTGCGCGCGTAGGACACTTGCGACGAGCGCTGCTCGAACTCGTCGATATCGATCAGCCCGAGCGCGACGGCGTTGTGCAGTCGCCGCATCGTGCCGTTTCGGTCGGCGTCGGAGACACGCAGTGACACAGGGGCCACCATGTCGCCACCGGTATCCGTCATGCTCGCAATTTACCGCTGATGCGGGCCGGGTGACCCGGCGCTGGTGGCGATCGCAAGCGCGGCCGTGGTGATCGCAAGCGCGGCCGTGGCGATCGCAAGCGCGGCGTAGCCGGGCGAAGCGGGTCGCCACTAGAGGGCGTAGCCGGGCGAAGCGGGTCGCCACTATCGGACTAGGCCAGAAAGTCCGGCGGCAGCGATTCGAGCATCACCTTGGTCATCCGGACGGCGTATTCCGAGCTACCACCCCCGACGATCAGCGCCGCGAACGCCAGATCGCCGCGGTAGCCGGCGAACCAGGAATGCGACCCGCCGGGAAACTCGGCCTCACCGGTCTTCCCGTACACCTCGCCGCAGCCGGCGATCTCCTTGGCGGTCCCGTTGGTCACCACCAGCCGCATCATGGGCCGCAGCGCGTCAACCATCTTCGGGCTGATCGGCGTGGTGTCGCCCTGGACGGCCGTCTGCCGGCCCGCGATCAGTTGCGGCACGGGCGTCTTGCCGGCGGCGACCGTCGCCGCCACCATCGCCATGCCGAACGGACTGGCCAGCACCTTGCCCTGGCCGAAGCCGTCCTCGGTCCGCTCGGCGAGGTCCACCGTCGGCGGCACCGACCCAGTCACCGTCGTGAGGCCATCGATCTGATAGTCCAGCCCGATCCCGTAGCGGGAGGCCGCCTGGGTCAGGCCGCGCGGCGGCATCTTGCTGCTGAGCTCGGCGAAGGTGGTGTTGCACGAACTCGCGAACGCCCGCGACATCGGCACCACCCCGAGATCGAAGCCGCCGTAGTTGGGGATGGTGCGGTGCCCGATGTCGAGACGGCCCGGGCAGCCCAGCATGGTGTTGGGGGTGGCCATGTCACGTTCGACGGCCGCGCCCGCGGTGACCATCTTGAACGTCGACCCGGGCGGGAACAGCCCGGTGGTGGCCGGCAGGCCGTCGGCGTCGGCGCCCGTGTTCTGCGCGATCGCGAGGATCTCCCCGGTCGACGGCTTGATCACCACGATCATCGCCTTGCCGCCGCGGGTGTCCACCGCATGCTGAGCGGCGTTTTGCACCGCCCGGTCCATGGTGAGCGACACCGACGGCGCCGGTGAGCCCTCGACCTCGTGCAGCACTTCGACCTCGACGCCGTTCTGGTTGACGCTCACCACCCGCCAGCCCGCCTCGCCGTCGAGTTGGTCCACCACGGCGTTCTTCACCGCGGAGATGACCGCCGGCGCGAAGTGCGGGTCGGTGGGCAGCATTTCGGGTTGAGGTGTGACCACGATGCCGGGCAGTCGGCCGATCGCCGGGAACACCTTGTCGTTGTCGTCGGGGTGCAGCGTCACCCCCAGCTCCACCGGATGGGGCGTCGAACTGGCCTGCTCGGCCAGCAGTTGCGGGTCATTGAGCGCACCGTTGAAGGGGTGCAGCACGTCGACCACCGCGTGCGCGGTGCCGATCAGCGCGGGTCCGGCCTGGGTGGCGTCCAGCGTGTAGTGGTACAGGTAGCCCGGCACCAGCACGTCGCTGCCGCCGAGTTCGTTCACCGAGGCGCGCCGCGGCCGATCCGCGCGCAGCGCGAACGTTTGGTGCTCGCCCAGTTTGGCGTGCAGCGCGCTGGTGGTCCACCGCACCCGCCAGCGCCCCTCGTCGCGTGCCATCTTCAGCTGGCCGTCATAGCTCCAGATCCGGTTTTTGGGCAGGTGCCAGGCGAAGCGATAGCCGACCGTGCCGGTGTCCTCGGCGTACTTGGCGTTGAGGACCTGCGCGTCGAGGTGGGTCGCCTGCAGGCCGGACCAGGCCGCGTTGAGTGCCTCGCGCGCGTCGTTGGGGCTGTCGCTGAGCTGAGCGGCCGTCGCGGTGTCGCCGACGGCCAGCGCGCGGAAGAACTTCTCCGCGGCCGGTCCCGGGCCGTCGGGCCGCGGTGTGCACCCGGAGAGCGCGATGACCGCGACGAGCAGCAGGCCTGAAACGGATGAGGCCGCTGTTGTTCTAGTTACCATCGATGCTGATGTTATGAGCTGTGGCCTGAACAGCGGCGCCGCCACACCGAGATCGAACCGTTATGCGTGGCCAAGGCGGCTCCCTTGGGCCGAATGTGCGGGCAGCCGCACCTTCAGCGCCGAATGTGCGGCCAGCCGCACACTCGCGCGGGCCGGCCCGCAACTAGGGCGTCAGTCGAGCAGCACCGTCGCGAAGGTGCCGATCTCGGCAAAGCCGACGCGGGCGTAGGCAGCGCGCGCCACCGCATTGAAGTCGTTGACGTAGAGGCTGGCGGTCCGCCCGGTGCCGACGATCACCGCGGCGACCGTGGCGGTACCGGCGGTCCCCAGGCCCAGGCCTCGCCACTCCGGGTGCACCCACACCCCCTGGATTTGGCCCACCCCCGGGGACTGCGAGCCCACCTCCGCCTTGAAGACGACCTGGCCGCGCTCGAACCGCGCCCAGGCGCGCCCCGACGTGATGAGGCTGGCCACCCGTCGCCGGTACCCGCGACCACCGTCCCCGATCCGCGGGTCGACGCCCACCTCGCCGATGAACATGTCGACGGCGGCCACCAGGTAGGCGTCGAGCTCCTCGGGCCGGACTTGGCGCACCGCGGTGTCGATGTCACAGCTCGGGTAGGTGGACAACGCCAGCAGCGGCTGGTGATCGCGGACGTCGCGGGCCGGGCCCCACGCCGCCTCGAGCCGCTCCCACATCGGCATCACCAGGTCGGCCCTGCCGACCAGTGACGAGCAGCGCCGCGTCCCGCGCATGGCCTCGTCGGCAAACGCGCCCAGATCGGCCGGCGCGCCGCGCAGCGGGATCAGGTTGGCGCCGGCGAAGCACAGCGATTCGTCGGCCCCCCGCAGCGTCCACAGTTCTCCGCCGATCGAATTGGGGTCGATGCCGTGGTCCGCCACGCGGGCCGCGACCATGCACGATGCGACGGGATCGTCCTCGAGCACCCGCCAGACCGCGGCCGCATCACGCACCACGGACACCCGTCGCTCGCCGACTAGGCGGAAAAGGGGCGGAGCCGACATGGGGCGAACTCTCTGTGGTGCGAACTCAGGGCTAACGCAGGGCGCTGGCGTTTATCAGCTTACGGTCACAATCGGCGAACCGCTCGATGTTGTGTCCGGTCCGTGATCGCCGCTCACCTCTGCACCCATTGCCCCTCCCATTTCCGAGGCGAGCCGCAGGGCCTCCTCGATCAACGTCTCGACGATCTGGGATTCGGGCACGGTCTTGATCACTTCGCCGCGAACGAAGATCTGCCCCTTGCCATTTCCCGATGCGACGCCGAGGTCGGCCTCGCGGGCCTCCCCCGGGCCGTTGACGACGCAGCCCATCACGGCGACCCGCAGCGGGACGTCGAGACCCTCCAGGCCCGCGGAGACGGCGTTGGCCAGGGTGTAGACGTCGACCTGCGCGCGACCGCACGACGGACACGACACGATCTCCAGCCCACGCGGCCGCAGGTTCAGCGACTCGAGGATCTGGTTGCCGACCTTGACTTCCTCGACCGGTGGCGCCGACAGCGACACCCGGATGGTGTCGCCGATCCCGCGCGACAGCAGCGCGCCGAAGGCGACCGCGGACTTGATGGTGCCCTGGAACGCGGGACCGGCCTCGGTGACGCCGAGGTGCAACGGGTAGTCGCACTGCTGCGCCAGTTGCTCGTACGCGGCGACCATCACCACCGGGTCGTTGTGCTTGACGCTGATCTTGATGTCGCCGAAGCCGTGCTCCTCGAACAACGAGGCTTCCCACAGCGCGGACTCGACCAGCGCCTCGGGGGTGGCTTTGCCGTATTTCTCCATGAACCGCTTGTCCAGCGAGCCGGCGTTGACCCCGATGCGGATCGGAATGCCGGCGGCGCCGGCGGCCTTGGCGACCTCGCCGACGCGGCCGTCGAATTCCTTGATGTTGCCCGGGTTCACCCGCACCGCGGCACATCCCGCGTCGATGGCGGCGAAGATGTATTTCGGCTGGAAGTGGATGTCGGCGATCACCGGGATCTGGCTGTGCCGGGCGATCTCGGCCAGCGCGTCGGCGTCCTCCTGACGCGGGCAGGCCACCCGGACGATGTCACAGCCGGCCGCGGTCAGCTCTGCGATCTGTTGCAGTGTGGTGTCGACGTCATGGGTCTTGGTGGTGCACATCGACTGCACCGAAATCGGATGGTCGCTGCCCACCCCGACGTCGCGGACCATCAGTTGGCGCGTTTGCCGCCGGGGTGCAAGCGTGGTTGCCGGGGCGTCCGGCATGCCCAGGCCAATGGTCATTTGCGCTGCTCCTCATGCCCTCTCGAGATCGCACTGCCCTGCCTATCGTCGCCAGCGCGGGTCACTGTGTTGATTCCTTCGGTTCGTTGGTTACTGGAAGAGTCGGATCGGGTTGACCAGATCGGCGGTCACGGTCAGCAGCATGTAGCCGACCACGAACACCAGCACGACGTACGTCGCGGGCATGAGTTTGAGGTAGTTCACCGGAGCGGCCGCGACCATGCCCCGGGCCGACCGGATCAGGTTGCGGACCTTTTCGAACATCGCGATCGCGATGTGCCCGCCATCGAAGGGCAGCAGCGGCACCAGGTTGATCGCCCCCAGGATGAGGTTCAGCTGGGCCAGGAAGAACCAGAACGCCACCCACAGTCCGTGGTCGACGGTGTCGCCGCCGATGATGCTGGCCCCGACCACGCTCATCGGCGTCTGCGGGTCACGCTGACCGCCGCCGATGGCGTGCATCAGCGCGCCCACCTTGGTCGGGATCGTGACAAGCGCCTTGCCCACCTCGACGGTCAGGTCCCCGGCAAACGTCAGGCTGCCCGGGATCGCGGAGAACACCCCGTACTGCGTCGGGCCGACTCTGACGGCACCCACGCCGATCGCGCCGACCGTCGAGGCCTGGGGTTGACCGCCCTGCCCTTCGGCCCCGTTGGTCAGGTAGCGCTGGGTGGGCGTGACGTTGACATAGGTGGTGATGGGGGTGCCGTCGCGCTCGGCGACGATCGGCACGTTGCCGTGCACCTTGCGGATGGCGGCGGCCATCTCCTCGAAGGTCGACACCGGGGTGTTCCCCACCTTGACGATGACGTCGCCGGGGCGGATTCCGGCCAGCGCCGCCGGCCCCGGCCCGGTGCAGTCCGCGATCTTGCCCGGTGCCACTTCCGGTGCCACACAAGCGGTTTCGCCGACCACCGCCTTGGTCTGGGGGTGCAGGTCCGGCAGTCCCCAAATCAGCGCGATGACGTAGAGCAGCACCAGGCAGATGACAAAGTTGGCCGCGGGGCCGGCGAACAGCACCGCGATCCGCTTCCAGGCCGCCTGCTTGAACATGGCACGGTCGGTCTCGTCGGGCATCAGCTCCTCGACCGAGGTCATGCCGGCGATGTCGCAGAAGCCGCCCAGCGGCACGGCTTTGAGGCCGTACTCCGTTTCGCCGCGCCGGGTCGACCACAACGTGGGGCCGAAACCGACGAAATAGCGGCGCACCTTCATGCCGGTGGCGCGCGCAACCCACATATGACCGCACTCGTGCAGGGCCACCGAGATCAGGATGGCCAGGGCGAACAGCACAATGCCGATGACGAACATCATTAGGCTGCGAGGACCTTTCTCACACCACTCCGGAGGCCTTAGCCGACAATTTGGCGGGCCGTGCTTGTGCGACAGCACGCTGCGCCCGCTCCCGTGCCCAGCGCTGCGCATCGAGTACCTCATCCACGTTAGCGGGTGAGACGGCCCATTGGTCGGCGGCGTGCAGCACGTCGGCGATGGTTTTGACGATGGCGCCGAATCCGATCCGGCCCGCCAGGAACGCCCCGGCCGCCTCCTCGTTGGCGGCGTTGTAGACGGCGGTCATGCAGCCGCCGGTCTGACCCGCATGCCGGGCCAGCTCGACGGCGGGGAAAACGTCGGTGTCCAGCGGCTCGAATTCCCAGCTAGACGCGGTGCTGAAGTCGCAGCAGGCGGCCGCCCCGGGGACCCGGTGCGGCCAGCCCAGGGCCAGCGAAATCGGCAGCTTCATGTCCGGCGGGCTGGCCTGGGCGAGGGTCGAGCCGTCGACGAAGGTGACCATCGAATGAACAATCGACTGGGGGTGCACGACCACCTCGATGCGGTCATAGGGGAGGCCGAACAGCAGGTGGGTCTCGATGAGCTCGAGCCCCTTGTTGACCAGCGAGGCCGAGTTCAGCGTGTTCATCGGGCCCATCGACCACGTCGGGTGGGCGCCGGCCTGCTCGGGGGTGACGTCCTCGAGCTGCGCGGCGGTCCAGCCGCGGAACGGGCCGCCGGAGGCGGTGAGGACCAGCTTGGCGACTTCGTCGGGGGTCCCACCGCGCAGGCATTGGGCCAGCGCGGAATGTTCGGAGTCCACCGGCACGATCTGGCCGGGCGTGGCCGCCCTGAGCACCAGCGGACCACCGGCGATCAACGATTCCTTGTTGGCCAGCGCCAGCCGGGCGCCCGACTCCAGCGCGGCCAGTGTTGGCCGCAGGCCGAGCGCGCCCACCAGCGCATTGAGGACGACGTCGGCCTCGGTCTCCTGGACCAGGCGGGTCACCGCTTCGGGTCCGTGGAACGGGATGTCACCGGCCCGCTGCGCCGCCCGTTCGTCCGCGACCGCGATGTTGGTCACACCGGTGGCGGCGCGCTGATGCAACAGCGTGTCCAGGTTCGCGCCGCCCGCGGCCAGCCCGACCACTTCGAAGCGGTCCGGATTGGCCGCTATCACGTCCAGCGCCTGCGTACCGATCGAGCCGGTACTGCCCAGCACCAGCACGCGCAAGCGGCCCGGGTTTTGCCCGTCGGTCGTCGGGTTGGTCACCCATTCATTGTGCCGCCCGACACCGACCGGGGCCATGATGCGGCCATGCCCGCGAGCCCGGCTGCGGGTTGTGCCAGAATTTGGGTTCGTCAAGCCGATCCGATCCGAAAGGGATTCGCCGTGGCCAGTACCGAGGTGGAGCACTTCACCGGCGTCGACACCGTCGAGGTGCCGTCGGCCCCGTGGGGTTGGAGCCGAATCAATCACCGGACCTGGCACATCGTCGGCCTGTGCGCCTTGGGGTTTTTGCTGGCGATGCTGCACGGCAACCACGTCGGCCATGTCGAGGACTGGTTCCTGATCGTGTTCGCGGCGCTGGTTCTCGTCGTCTTGATCCGCGACCTGTGGGGCCGCCGGCGCGGCTGGATCAGGTAGCGACCACCCCGTTTGCCCTAGCGTCGCGCCCGGCGATACCACGCGCTGCCGATCACGGCGACCGCCAACGCGAGCACGGCCATCGCCCACGGCCATAGTCCGTGCTGATGCACCCAGCCGGCCATCGCGCCCTGCAGGCGCCCGGCCGCGATGATCACCGCGTCCTGTGGGTTGGCGCCCGCACCGAACAGGCGCACCTCGTAGCTGCCGTAATACGCCACGTACAGCCCCACCAGCACCAGCAGCGCGCCACCGACCCGGTTGACGAATGGCAGGATCCGGCGCAACCGATCCACCATCGCGGTGCTCGCCGTCGCCGCGGCGACGGCGAGCACACCGACGACCAGGGTCAGCCCCGCGCTGTAGGCGAGGTAGATCGCCACACCGGTGACAACCGATCCCCCGCGCAGGCCGGCGGCGGTGACGGCCAGAAACGGTCCGATGGTGCACGACAGCGAGGCGATCGCATAGCTGACGCCGTACCCGTACATGGACCCCAGCCGCGCGGTGGGAGCCCACCGCGGGCCCAGCGGCCGCGGGGTCAGGGCGGACAGCGCCCGGCCCGACAGCAGCCATACGCCGAGCGCGATCAGCACCACGCCGACGACCACGGTGGCGTACGGCAGGAACCGCTGCACGGTCGCGCCCGCCGATACGGTCAGCGCGCCGAACACGCCGAACACCGTCAGGAAGCCCAGCGCCATCCCCACGGTGGCCGCCGCCGCCCGGCCGGCGGCCGCCACCGCCGACGACACCCCCGAGCGTTCGCCGGGCCGCCCGCCGCGCACCACCAGCAGTAGGTAGGCGGGCAGCATGGCAAACCCACACGGGTTCAGCGCGGCCACCAGTCCGGCGGCGAAGGACAGGCCGACCAGCCCTTGGTCCACCGAGTCAGGACCTCAGGGCTGAGACGCGGTCGGAAAGCTCCTGCTCTGACATCGCCGAGGTCGGGTTGTTGACGAACGTCGAGGTGCCGTCCGCACGGTAGAACACGTAGGCGGGCTGCCAGGGGACGTTGTAGCGCGCCCAGATGGAGCCGTCGGCGTCGTTGAGGTTGGTGAAGTTCAGGTGGTACTTGGAGACGAAGTTCAGCATCGCGTCCACGTCCGAGTGCGCGGCGACGCCGACGAAGGTGACACCCGGGTTGGCGGCCGCGACCCGGTTGACAGCCGGGGCCTCGGCGTTGCAGAACGGGCAGAACGGCGCCCAGAACCACAGCACCGCGGGCTTGCCCTGCAAACTGGCGCCATTGAACGGCGCGCCACTCAGGGTCGTCCCGGTGAATTGCAGTCTGTCGTCAGCGGCCAGCGCGCGTGGTGCGTTGCCCACGCCGACGATCAACGCGGCGGCGACCAGCACCGCGGCAAACGCTTTGTTCAGGGCTGACAAGCGAATACTCATGGCACACCTCAATTTGGCGGAGTTATGCCCTACTCGACGGGACAGGCCACCGTCGGGTTCACCCGCCTTCGGCGGCCAGCTGTCCACAGGCGGCGCTGATCTCCCGCCCGCGCGTATCACGCACCGTGCAGGAGACCCCCTTGGCGCGGACCCGCCGGACGAACTCCCGCTCGACCCCCTTGGGGCTGGCGTCCCACTCACTGCCCGGCGTCGGGTTGAGGGGAATCAGGTTCACGTGCACCAACGGTCCAAGCGCGCGATGCAGCCGCTGTCCCAAAAGGTCTGCGCGCCAAGGCTGGTCGTTGACGTCACGGATCAACGCGTACTCCACCGACACCCGCCGGCCCGTGACGTCGGCGTAATACCGTGCGGCGTCGAGGGCCTCGGCGATCTTCCACCGGTTGTTGACCGGCACCAGTGTGTCGCGCAGTTCGTCGTCGGGCGCGTGCAGCGACAGCGCCAGCGTCACCGCGAGCCCTTCGTCGGCGAGTTTGCGGATCGCGGGGGCCAGGCCCACCGTCGACACCGTCACCGAACGGGCCGAAATACCGAAACCGTCGGGCGGCGCGGCGACGATGCGGCGCACCGCGGCCACCACCCGCGCGTAGTTGGCCAGCGGCTCCCCCATGCCCATGAAGACCACGTTGGACAGCCGATCGCCGAAGTCGTCGCGCAGCGCCGCGGCGCCGGCGCGCACCTGCTCGAGAATCTCGGCCGTCGACAGGTTGCGGCTCAACCCGCCCTGACCGGTCGCGCAGAACGGACACGCCATGCCGCAGCCGGCCTGCGACGAGATGCACACCGTGTTGCGTTGCGGATAGCGCATCAACACCGACTCCACGGTGACCCCATCGAGGGCCCGCCACAACGTCTTTCGAGTCTGACCGGCATCACAGGCCACCTCGGAGGCCGCAGTGAGCAGGATCGGGAACATCGTGTCGGCGATCGCGTCGCGCAGGCCCGCCGGTAGGTCGGTCATCTGCCGCGGGTCGGCGATCAGGCGGCCGTAGTACTGATGCGCCAGTTGCTTGGCCCGAAACGCGGGCAAGCCCAGCTCCGCGACGGCGGACGCGCGGCCGTCCGCGTCGAGATCGGCCAGATGCCGCGGCGGCTTGGCGGGGCGCGGCTCGGAGAAAACCAATTGTTGGACCATGACCCGTCCAGTATCGGTCACGCCGAGACCGACCTAGGGAACGAGTGTCAATACCGTCCAGGCCGCGACCGCCGAGGGCAGCACGCCGTCGAGCCGGTCCATCAGCCCGCCGTGCCCGGGGAGCAGCCGCCCCATGTCCTTGATGCCGAGGTCGCGCTTGACCTGCGACTCCACCAGATCACCCAGCGTGCAGGTGACCACCAGGACGACACCCAGGAGAGCCCCTAGCCACGGGGGTTTGCCCGCCAGCAAGGTCGCGGTCAGGATCGCCGCGGTGATCCCCAACACCAAAGATCCGGCGAATCCCTCCCAGGACTTCTTGGGACTGATCGCCGGGACCATCGGGTGCTTGCCGAACAACACCCCGACGGCATAGCCGCCGACATCGGACGCGACGGCGGTGATCATCAGGCAGAACACCCGTCCGGCACCGTCGTGCGGGTAGACCAGCAGCACTCCGAAGGAAGCGAACAGCGGCACCCAGGCGGCCAGGAAAACGGTGGCCGAGGCGTCCCTGAGGTAGTTTGCCGACGAAGAGCCGCCGAACGCCTCGGGCCGTGCGGTGTTGTCCCGCATGAACAGCCGCCACACGTTGCAGACCACCACGGTGGCGCCGAAGCCCGCCAGCGCGCCGGCGGCGTGGAAAGGCCAGGTCAGCCAGACGGTGACCTGGCCGCCGACGAGCAGCGGGATGACGGGGATGACATATCCGGCTTCGCGCAATCGCCGAACGACTTCGTGGGTCGCCACCAGGATGGCGAGCGCGACGATGCCAACCCAGAAGCGCGGCGCATACACCAGCGTCACGATGAGGACGCCGCCGATGCCGGCGCCCACCGCGATCGCGGCGCGCAGGTCGCGTCCGGCCCGCGAGGTCTTCTCGCCCGGCTGCTCGATCGCGTTCTTAGAAGCAGGATCCGGCTCGTCGGGCGGGGTGCCTGCGCCGGGATCTGAGGTGGCCACGGACCGGAATCAACTTAGCTGCCGAGCGGTCGCTAGACCTCCAGCAGCTCGCCTTCTTTGTGCTTGACCAACTCTTCGATCTGGGTGGTGTACTGATGCGTGGTCTTGTCCAGATCCTTTTCGGCCCGGCCGACCTCGTCCTCGCCGGCCTCGCCGTCCTTGCGGATGCGGTGCAGCTCCTCCATCGCTTTGCGCCGGATGTTGCGCACCGAGACCTTGGCGTCCTCCCCCTTGCTCTTGGCCTGTTTGACCAGTTCCCGGCGGCGTTCCTCGGTGAGCTGAGGTACCGCCACCCGGATGAGGGTGCCGTCGTTGGTGGGGTTGACGCCCAGGTCGGAGTTGCGGATCGCCGTCTCGATCGCGCCCACCTGGCTGGCCTCGTAGGGCTTGATCACCACCAGGCGCGCCTCGGGCACGTTGATGCTGGCCAGTTGGGTGATGGGGGTACTGGAGCCGTAGTAGTCGATCACGATCCGCGAGAACATGCCCGGGTTGGCGCGCCCGGTTCGGATGGTTGACAAGTCGTCACGGGCAACCGCTACGGCCTTCTCCATTTTCTCTTCCGCGTCGAAGAGAGCCTCGTCTATCATTTGCGCCGCTCCTCTCCCCCGCAAGCGGGAGGTGCCCCCACATCACTCTTGTGCTCTGGATCGTCGCCACCGCGGATCATGCGCGCCGCCTTCCCTCAGGTGGTGACCAGAGTCCCGATCTTCTCACCCGCGACCGCGCGGGCGATATTGCCATTGGTCAGCAGGTTGAACACCAGGATCGGCATGCCATTGTCCATGCACAGGCTGAACGCGGTGGCATCGGCCACTCGTAGCCCGCGGTCGATGACCTCACGATGACTGATCGCGGTGATCAATTCGGCCTCGGGATGCTGCCGCGGATCCGCGGAGAAGACGCCATCGACTGCCTTGGCCATCAACACCACCTCGGCGCCGATCTCCAAAGCGCGCTGCGCGGCGGTGGTGTCGGTGGAGAAGTACGGCAGTCCCATGCCGGCGCCGAAGATCACCACCCGCCCCTTTTCCAGGTGGCGCACGGCGCGCAAGGGCAGATAGGGCTCGGCGACCTGGCCCATGGTGATCGCGGTCTGGACGCGGGTGACGATTCCTTCCTTCTCCAGGAAGTCTTGCAGCGCGAGGCTGTTCATCACCGTGCCCAGCATGCCCATGTAGTCCGAACGGGTGCGTTCCATGCCGCGCTGCTGAAGCTGCGCGCCCCGGAAGAAGTTGCCGCCGCCGATCACGACGGCGACCTGGACGCCGCCGCGGACCACCTCGGCGATCTGTTGCGCCACCTGTGCCACGACATCGGGATCCAAACCGACCTGGCCGCCGCCGAACATTTCCCCGCCGAGCTTGAGCAGCACTCGCGAGTACCTGGCCCGGGTCGGCGGCTGGCCGGAAGCCAGACCATTCGTCGGCTCCTGCCTCGGAGCCGCCGGGCCGGCGACGTGGGGCTCCCTGGACTCCGTCATCAGACTCCTCGCATGAGAGTGCCATCCCGGGGCGATCTCATCCGGAACGGCATTTCACATCCTGCCTCATCGCAGCACACCGCGGCATCGGTGGGGTGCATTATGCGCACAGTTGGCATGCCGGGGCGATTTCGAGTCTCCCGGTACCGGATCATCTCGACACCGGGCGCGGCGTTTGAGCCATGGACGGCATGGGAATCCGCTACAACGCGGTGAGATATGCGGTCTTGAGCAACAAGGACCGGCTTCGCCGCGTGACCGGGTCGATCGCTCGCGATCGTCGTTGAGCGTGGATCGCTCAAAGTACGCCAACGAGGAGGAATGGATCCAATGGCGGATGAAAACAAGTCGGGACCCGCAGAAGCGGTGAAGGGCGTCGTCGAGGACGTCAAAGGTAAGGCCAAGGAGGCCGTAGGCGCGGTGGCCGGTCGCGATGACCTCACGCGTGAGGGTCAGGCGCAGCAGGACAAGGCCGAAGCGCAACGCGACGCGGCGAAGAAGGAAGCCGAGGCCGAAGCCGCACGCGGCGGCGCCAAGGCGGCCGAGGAGCGCCAGAAGTCCAACCAGTAAGCCTGCTGGGAAAGATGGGTCCGGTCCGTGAAAATGGGCCGGGCCCATCGACTTTCTCCGCTAGGTGCGGCGGCCTGAGTTTGCATAGCTTTGCCATGGTTTTCCGGCGAGTGGGTATTCACGCGTAGCACTGCCGGACATCTCACGCGAGGCGCCTGCGGACCGGGGGGAACGTAGGGACCTCACGAGGTTTGGAGATGTCGTTGGACATGCCGTTGGACATTGTGGTGCTCACCGATGAGGCTGATTTCGAATCGGCCCTACCGGATTTGGCCACGTTCGTCTTCCCCGTGCGCACGACGCTCAGCGCGCACACCGACGGGCATTGCGCCACTGCCGACGTGGCGATCATCGATGCGCGCAGCAACGTGGCGGCGGCCCAGGCGGTCAGCCGTCGACTGGCGACCGACAATCCCGCTACCGCGGTGGTGGCCCTGGTCGCGCCGGCGGATTGCGCGGCGGTTGACGGGGACTGCAATTTCGACGATGTGATGCTTCCCGGCACCGGCGCGGAAGAGCTGCGGGCACGGTTGCGTCTGGCGGTCGGCCGCCGCCGTGGCACCGTCGACGGCACACTGAAATTCGGCGACCTTCTCCTGCATCCGGCCAGCTTCACCGCCGCGCTGGACGGCCGTGATCTGGACCTGACGCTCGCCGAGTTCAAATTGCTGAACTTCCTTGTGCTGCATGCCGGTCAGGCGTTCACGCGGACTCGCCTGATGCAGGAGGCTTGGGGCTATGACGGCAACGGCCGGGTCCGTACCGTCGACGTTCACATTCGACGTCTGCGCGCCAAGCTCGGAACCCGGCACGAATTCATGGTCGGCACCGTCCGTGGAGTCGGCTACCGAGCGGCGACGCCACCGCGACCGCAATGGGTCGTCGCTGATTCGGCGCTGACGCCCGGTGCGATGCCGCCGTTGCGGTCGAATCAGTCCGCACCCTGATAGCTACGGCCGCAATCCTTTTCGCTGAGGATCACCCGAATAGCGGGAACGCGCGCTTGCGTGCGAGCGCATCCATGCCCTCCTGGATGGAATCCTGCACCTCATGGTATTTGCGGTCGATATATTCCTCGTCCTCCACCCGAGCGGGATCGTGGTCGAGTTCTACCGCGGGCATGAAGCGCGTCCTGATCTTTGCCGGCAGCGGCAGCTGCGGAAGTGCCGCCGGCGCGATCCCCCAGGGCAGCGAGATCGCCAGCGGGAACACCTTGAGCCGCAGTAAACGGTCCAGTTGCAAGGCTTTTGACAGTCGGTCGCCGCGGATCAGTACCGGCATCGCGTCGGCCCCGCCGACGGTGGCGATGGGCACGATCGGCACCCCGGCCCGGATCGCCATCTTGACGAAGCCCGTCCGCCCCGCGAGGTTCGCACGATCGCGTTCGGTCCACGGGCGCAGCGAGTCCACTTCCCCGCCGGGCCACAGCGCCACATCACGCCCTTCAGCCAAGGCGGTGGCGATCGCATCCGGAGCGGCCGGGAGAACACCCATGGACCGGAAGTAGCGCCCGAACAACGGGATTGCCATCAACGCGTCATGCGCCGTCCCATGTAGGGCGCGGTCCTGCCCGAACCGTCGCCACCATTGCAGACCGACCGTCCAGGCGTCCCAGACGAACGGGGCCCCGGAGTGGATCCCGACCAACAGCGCCGGCGGTGATTCCGGAATGTTCTCCCAACCATCGATCTCCATTCGAAACCAGTAGTCCACCAGCACATTCCATAGATACTTCTGTCGCTGCAAAGTGGCCTCGTCCTGGCCGGAGAGATCCCATCGACCGGCGCGCTCGGCGACCCAGCCGCTCAGGCCGCCGCTGCGTTGGCTACGCCGCTCCGCCATCGCCGCGCGTGTTTGTTCGGCATTCCGTTGCGCTTGTTCGCGCACGTCCGATGGTCTGTGGTCCGGATTGCTCATGAATGCCGGATACCCGGTTCCGGCACGCCCAATGCCCCACCTAGGAAAAACTCTGCCCACCTGGGAAAAAACTCCCCGCACCATCCGGGGGTGCGGGGAGTTTTTGCGGCCGGATCAAGCGGTGGGCGCCGACGCAGGCGGCGCACCCGGGGCCGGGCTGTTCGGTGCGCCAGGCGCCGGGCTGTTCACCGCACCAGGCGCCGGGCTGTTCACCGCACCAGGCGCCGAGCCGCCCTCCATGTTCGACGTCCAGATCAGAATGTCTTGCATTCCGTCGTTGTAGACGACGCCGTTAGGGGGCGCGCCGGTCACGTCGAAATACAGCGTGCCGGTCGACTCGCTGCCCTGCGGGATCGGAGCGGGGTTCAGTCCGTTCGGAGTCCCGACCTTGTCGATCACCCGGTAGTTCTGACCATTGGGGCCGCGGGCGATGAAGTCGTTGACCATCGGGGTGACGAGCCCGGCATCCGACCGGGCGCTGATGTCCGCCTGGTAGAGCGTGCCCTTAGGCGTGTAGCCCGGGATGGTGACGTTGCTGGGCTGCAGGTTGCTCACGGTGTAATTGGTGATCAGGGCCCCGTCCACGAGTTGTTCGCTGGTGCCGAATCCCTGAATGTTGGGCGGTGGCGAAGCAAAAGCCGGCGCCGCGGCGAAAACACTCACAGCCGCAATCCCGGCAGCGGCAGCTGTCTTAACAGCCGTCTTGGTGACCTTCATTGTCCATTCCTTTCGTAACGCACAATCGCCCCCCGTCAAGGGCATGCGGATATACGCAGCGAAATAGCCATCCGGCTACGGCTTTAAACATGCGCGCCCCGCTGCATGCCAATATCCGGTCCGCTGGCTGCTGAAATGCGGTTGTTTTCGCCGACATCTCTTGGGTAACAGCTCTTAACACCTGTATCACCGCTAACACCGGGCGGTCGCGATTAAGCCGTGCGCCGCCGGGTAGTCGGTGCGCTAAGGCGTTCCCCGGCACGCAGCAGCGAGGGCGCGGGGCGAGAGATCCGCGAAGAGGCGATCGGGTGCAATGTGGCAACTCTAAGCACAGCTCAGGGAAGACGACGAGCTCGAGCACGAATTGGAAGGCACTGTTCGCGGCAATCGATCCAGCGGCAGCGCGCAGTGGCGGAACCCCGGGCCGCCGGCCGACGACGATCCGGATGTCCCGACCGCCGGCCCGGCCAGGCCCGGCCCGAACTGTAAGGCGGGAAGAAGCCGTCGCCGCCCGGAGAAACGTTTGCCCGGCCGGCCTCTGAATGGCAAAGCGATCTTTCGAGCAACGCAAAGGAAATCACATGGGTTTTACCGCGCAGCAACAATCCGTTCCGGGCGTGCAGGCCCAGATGGATCCGATTCCCGACTGTGGTGAAAACACTTACCAGGGCTCGGGAAAACTCCTCGGAAAAAAGGCGATCATCACCGGCGGCGACAGCGGCATCGGGCGCGCCGTCGCGATCGCCTTCGCGCGGGAGGGCGCCGACGTGCTGATCGCGTATCTCAACGAGGACGAC
>NZ_JAICZA010000303.1 GCF_025933915.1 Mycobacterium sp. | reverse complement strand
CTGCTGGACGTTCAGTGCGTCGAGCACCAGCGCGCAGGCACGGTCCACCTCGGCATCGAGCGCGTCGAACACCGCGTCGACATCGGGCAGACCGGTTGAACTCACACCGCCAAACTATCGGGGCCCACCGACAGAAAACCCCGCATTGTTACCCTGTGAAACCACAGTGGCGCAAGGGATTTCGATATACGCTTTCCGTATCCGTAATCTCGTCCGGGCAGCGCGGGAGGGCCAATGACACGCTCAGGCCGCGTCGAGTCAGTTGCTCAGCACCAACCGCCAGTTGCCGGCCGCCGCACGATCGGGAACGCACCAGAAGTTGTTCCAGTTTCCCGGCGTCGTCGCCTTCACGCCCGGGCCGGCATCCTGACACGCCTCCCGCGTCGGGTAGCTGCCCTCGGTCTGAATCGTCTCGGCGCTGCTGGCGCCCGCACCGATCGTCAACAACCCCGCAAACGCCAGCACGCCGGCGCCCAAAAATGAACCAATCGATCGCTTCATCTCGTTGTCCAATTCTCGTGCGGCGCTCCTACCGTGGAGACGCGAACCAGCCCCAACGGTAGGTGTCGTGCGGCGGCCGCGCGGGACTTTTGCCGCGACGCTCAACTTCGCTGAGCCGCGAGCGCCACGGCAGTGGCCACCGCCTCCAGCAGGCGGGTGAGTTGCTCGGCGTTGCCGACGGAGCGGTCACCGGCGGCCAACCGGGTGAAGATGCCGGCGATGAACGTCGTGACGGCGGTGGTTTGCGCGGCCAGCAGCTCGGGGTGGCGGGTGTCGGGCTGCAGGTGGGCGATGGCGTCGCGGGCCATCGTGTTGATCCGGGCGACGAAAACCTGCGACGTTTCGGCCAGGTCGGGATCGCGGGCGGCGCCCAGCAACAGCTCGTGGCGCGCGCGGTTCAGCATGAGCCCGGAGCCGTCGGCCTGCATCATGGTGAGCCGGGCCAGGTGCGCGAACGGCGAGACCGGGTCGACCGGCTCGTCGATCACCGACTGCAGATTGGCGACATCGATCTCCGCCACGCGCTTGCCGACGCCGCGCAGCAGGGCGGCGCGGGTGCGGTAGTAGTACGACGTGGTGCCCTCGGGGACGCCGGCGTAGCGGTCGACCTGCCCGTGGGTCAGCCCGCGCGATCCATGCTCGGCCAGCACCCGGATCGCCGCGTCGCACAGGGCGCGCCGGCGTTCGTCGCCGTCGCGTTTGCGGGGTCTCGTACTGGCTGCCATGGGTCACCGAAGGACGGTGCCGCCGTCGATGTTGACGACCTGACCATTGATCCACTCGCCCTCGTCGGACAGCAGGAAGGCGACCAGCGCGGCGATGTCGCTGGGATCGCCGACGCGGGGCCCGCGAATGCGCTTGAGCGCGCCGGCCTCCAGCTCCGGCCACTGCGGCACCGAGCGGATGGTCTCGGTCGCGGTGAATCCGGGCGCGACCGCGTTGCACCGGATGTCGTCCTTTCCCCACCGCGATGCGACGTGGCGAGTGAGCGCGCCGATGCCGGCCTTCGCGGTGGCGTAGGCCGGGCGCGCGGGCTCACCCTGGAAGGCCGCCGCCGAGGACATGTTGACGATCGCCCCGCCGCCGCGGTCCAGCATTTTTGGGATGGCGCATTTCATCGCGGCTACATACCCGCGCAGGTTCACCGCCATCACCCGGTCCCAGACGTCGAAATCGATGTCCACTACGTCGGTGTCGGCCCGGATGGTGCTCATGTCGGCGCCGACGTTAAACAGCAGGTCCACACCCCCGAAAGTCGTTGCCGCGGTGTCGATCAGCTTGGCAACCGATGCGGGATCCGACAGGTCGAAGGCCACGTGGGTCGCCGTCCCGCCGGCGGCGGCGATGCGTTCGGCAGTCCGGTGCGCGGCGTCCGCGGCGACGTCGCCGATGACCACCCGGCAGCCTTCCTCGGCCAGCCGGGCGGCGGTCGCCGCACCGATGCCGGTGGCGCCGCCGACGACGACCGCGACCTTGTCGGCCAGACCTCGCAGCCCCATGAATGCCCCTTCCCGCGCGGAGGATATTGACTTTACCTCTAGAACTGTAGAGGATCGCCAGTCATGGCTGGGATTCATCGGGAGCGGCCCGGAGCCGACGACCTGGCGGCGGCGACGGATACGCCCGCGCTGGCTCTAGGCGACGGCGTCTGGATGTCACCGGGCGTCTCCAACGCCTACGCGGTGGCCACCGACGACGGACGGGTCATCGTCAACAGCGGGCTGGTCTTCGAAGGACCATTGCACCGCAAGGCTTTTGCCGACGTGCCCGGCCCGACG
>NZ_JAICZA010000229.1 GCF_025933915.1 Mycobacterium sp. | reverse complement strand
TCACGTGTTGTCCGGGCCCGACAACGTCGGGCAAGCCAGCGACTGCTCGGAGCCGTCACCGTCGGCGGTGGCCGACAACGTCTACTACTGTTCGCCGAGCGCGGCCGGGGCCGGCACCTGCTGGCCGTCCACGCCGGGATCACTTCTGTGCGTGGACAATCCGTGGGACAGGCAGCTGCACCGAGTGATGTTCGACGGTCAGCTTGCGCCCGTGCACGCGGCCGCCAACCCGGACCCGTTCGCGCTCACCCTCGACGACGGCACCCGATGCCTGCTGCGCAACGGCGGCGGGTGGGGTGGGCGGGCCGATGGCTATGTCGGCGTCTACGGATGCGGCGGCCCCGGCAGCGACCTCGCCGTGCTGTGGCTGCCCAGCCAGGGCGCCGGCTCCTGCATCGACCGCTCCTCGGCGGCGTGGACCGTCAAGGTCGGTCGCCTCGGCGCACCGGACGCCGTCCTTCCGCCGCCTGCGACCCGCGCCGTGACCGAGGCGTGGCTTGCCGGGGGCAGGGCCGGTCAGTAGGGCGGCGCCGGGGCTGCTATAACGCAACGTATGTCAGGCGACGCGCACACCATCACCCATGTTTCCGATACAGCCCGGTGGACGGCGTTGCACCGGGCGACCGAATCGGCCCGCCCCGATGCGCTGTTCTGCGACCCGCTCGCGGAACGCCTCGCCGGTGCACACGGTCGCGCGATCGTCGACAACGTTCGCTGGGCGGATCGCAGCGGTTTTTGGCTGGTCGCGCGGACCAAGCTCATCGACGACGCCATCGCCGACGCGCTCGCGAACGGCTGCGACCGGGTGCTGAACCTGGCCGCGGGCCTGGACACCCGGCCCTACCGCTTAGACCTCCCACCCGATCTCACCTGGATCGAGGCCGATCTACCCAAGTTGCTCGAGGAGAAGACGCAAGTACTCGGCGATCAGACCCCGCGCTGCCGGCTCCACCGCATAGCGGTTGATCTCGCCGACCCGCACGCCCGAGACGCGTTCTTCAATGACGCGCTGAATGGTGCCGCGAAAGCCTTCGTGCTGACCGAGGGTCTGTCGATGTACCTCGAGCCCACCGACGTCGTCGGGCTTTCGGATGCGATCAAGCGCCCCGACGTCGCGTGGTGGATGCTCGATTTCGCCTTTCCGGGCCTGAAGAAGCGGATCAACAAGAACGTCGCCGGCATCTCGGAAAACGCGCCATTCAAGTTCGCACCCGACAACGGGCTGGCCTTTTTCGAAGACCTCGGTTGGCGGACCGTCGAGGCGGAGTCAGTATTGGTGGCCGCCCACCGCTTGCATCGCCTACCGATCTGGATGCATCCGCTTGCCTGGCTGCCTCGGCCGGATTTGCGCCGTCCGGGCGGCAAATCGTCGAGTGCGGTTGCCCTGCTCACCCACTGACGGCGGCTCCTACCAGACGCGAATCCAGTCGACGAGCATGTCGGCGGGGTAGGTGCCCGAGCCGGGATCGCCACCGCCGGAGCCGGCCACCGCCAGGTTGAACACCGGATAGGCCGTGTAGCCAGCCCCGTTGAACGGCCAATCCGGCAGGGAACTGGCCGGCACGTCGAAATACGGTTGCGCGCCGTCGACGTAGTCTTTCCAAAACCGGATGCCGGCGTCATCCCACTGGCATCGCCACGTGTGCCAAGCGCTGTCCACCGCGATGTTGTGGGTCTTCCATTCGCCGCCGTTGGCCTTGGCGTGCACGGTGGTGGCCGAGGGCCAGTTGCCGTTGCCGTACCACTCCATGACGTCGATTTCGCCCTGATCCTCATTGCCCAGCCAGTAGGCGGGCCACGCGCCGGCGGTCAGGCAGCCCAGCTTGATCCGGGCTTCCCAGGTGTGGCCGACGCCGCCGCGCCAAAGGCTCTGAACCTTGCCGCTGTAGTAGGTGGGACCGTCTTTGGCGGCGCGCAGAACCAGATTGGACTTGCCGTCGAGAAACACGTTGCGGCGATCATCGCGGTATTGGCCGATGTTCTCGGGCCGCTCCCAATAGGTCGGATCCTTGATCGTCTCGCGGGCTTTCGCCACCGCCCATTTGGACGCATCGGGCGCAGAGCCGGCCGGACCGTCGAATTCGTCGGAGAAGATGTAGGTGCCGGACTGGCCGCTGGGTGCGGCGGGCGGAGGTATCCGACCGGCGGACTCACCCCGTCCGGCCGGGTGGGCCCGGGCTTTCGGGGCCGGCAGCGCGGCTGCCAGCACGCCGATCCCGGTTGTCAGGATCATGCGGCGGCGATCGATCTCCGGCATAAGCAAGGGACCATAGCAGCCAACCGTGAAGACGTTAAAACGGGAATTGTCGGAGCCCGCCGGTATCGTTCGTATCGCGGCCGGGCCAGCAGGGACGGCGGCCGGGCAGTGGCAGCGGACTATGTCTGACGAATTCACGGCCAATTCTCATCTTGGCGGATGGTTTGGTCTCAGGATTCGATGGGCATTCTGGAATCACGATCCGATAACCACTGTCCTAGCATTTGCGGGTGGTCTGAGAGGAGTGACGATCGTGGCGAATACCCCAGAAGGCACGGTTATCTTCCTTCAGTCCCACCCGGTATGGGCCGCCGCCCAACGTCGCGATCGCGAACGCAGTGCAGCGATGCGTCGCCACCCTTCATATCGCGCCCGTCAGCGCGCCGCAGCCTCGGGCAGTGCGGTCATTCCGCTCATCCGCAATTTCAAGGCCTATTCGAGCGGCACCGGCACCACCCCAGCCTGAGCCGTTTGATCCGCCCTTTTTTGATCCGCCGGGCATTCGCCCACCTCCGTTTGCCGTCCTAGCCGGCGACCTCGTTGCGGAAACAATGGCGTTGCTACGCGCATGTGCTGCCCACCTTTCTTCCGACTTCCAGGACAGCCTCGCGTCGGGACCGCGGACCAACGTCAACCCGCGCCGGGAACATGTCGCCGCGATGGTCAGTCACGCCCGGACGTCGCGCCACCGATGTCGAGCACACCGGCGCCTTCCGGATCGGCGACCTCGACGGTCGGGTCGTCGACGTCGTCAAATTCCAGCCGCAATGCCCGGGACATGATCGCGTGCATCACGTACATGGTGGTGGTGTAGGTGAATTCGAGGACCTCGGTGTCGCTGAAGACCTCCCGCAACTGGGTCATCAGCCGCTCCGGCACCCGGCCGTGCTGTCCCGCAAGGCAATCCGTGTAGGCCAGCAACAGCCGCTCGGTTTGGTCGAAGCAGTCGGCGGTCTGCCAGGACGGGATGGCCGCGATCTTCTCCTCGGATATACCCGCGGACCGGCACGCCTTGCAGTGTTGCGAGAAGACGAACTGGCTTCCGACCACCCAGCCCGCGCGGATCTGGCCCAGCTCGCGGTGATCGGCCCGGATCGAGACCTCTTCGCGGTACAGGCGAAAGCCCCGCACAGCGTGGCGCAGGGCGGCGGGGGATTGCGCCATCACCGTCCACCAGTTGCCGGGTGTGCCGCCGATGGTGCCCGGCTCGGCCACCGGATCACGATCGCCGAACATGAAGTCGTACATCTTCAGCGTGAATTCGTCGCTGACTTCACTCCGTGGGATCGGCTTCAGACGCGGCATCGCGTCTCCTCTCAGCTGGCGGCACCAATCGGGCATACGCAGTCGGCGTTGGATCGTGTTCGATCCTAAGTTCCACCGTCGCGTCAACACAGCTCGCAGCAACCACAGATGATGAGAGTCCGCACAGCGGATTCACCACCGCCCCGTGCGCTGCACGGCGGTCGACCATTGCCCGACACGCGCGCGGGCGCCGTCGCCCATCAGGTGCCGACCTATCAGAGCTTGCCGGCGACGAAGTCGGCGGCCTGGTTGGCCATGCCCGCGTCGATGTAGGCGCCGGCGAGATGCTGTGGCCAGTTCTGCTTCCACGTGTTCGGGTCGGCCGGGTTGCAGATCGGGTCGGCGCCATGGCACAACTCGATGGTCCGGTCGTTATAGGTCGGGTTGAAGTTGGTGATGGGGCCCGCCCACTGGCTTCCGTTGCCGAACAATGCGACGGCGGCGATGTGTTGATCGATGCCCGGCGGCAGCGGGCTGTCGAAGCCGAACGCGCCGATGGGTGCGGCGAGCACGACGTCGGTGACCGCCGCACCCAGTGAGTAACCGCCCAGCACCAGCCGGGTGTCCGGGCAAGTGTTCACTATGTCCTGGACGTGGTGGCTCATGTCGTTGGCGCCCTGGGCGACCTCGGTGTCGGCGGGGTAGCGCACGGCGTAGGCGTCGACGGTCTTCGACACCTTGGATCGCAGGGCACTGATGAACGCATTGCCCAGCACGCCCGGTCCTGGTGATTCATTGCGGCCGCGGGCGAAGACCACCTGCACCGGCGGGCAACTCGCGGCCGCGGCCGACGGCACCCCGGCCGGCGTCCCCGGCGGAAGCACCGCGGCCGCCAACATCAGGGCCGTCGCGGTTGTGACCGCGATAAGGCCGACAGCACCGAATTTACGGATAAGCAGGGCGCGCACGCCCATGATGGTAAAGCGATCTTGCCGCGCCCGCTGGGCAGCCGGCAAACGAGCCACGTGTGATCGCTCAGCGCGAACATCGACCGCGGTGTCGGCGGCGCCGATCCGGGCGATAGGTTCGGCTGATGGATCACGTCGACACGAATGCGCCCGAGCGTTTTTTCGCACTGGCCGAGCAGGTACAAGGTTTCATGCCGGCCGACGAAGGGCGCGCGCTCTACGACGCGGCGCTGCGGTACCTCGATGGCGGTACCGGCGTCGAGATCGGCACGTACTGCGGCAAATCCACCCTGCTGCTGGGCGCGGCGGCGCAACAGACCGCGAGCGTGCTCTACACGATCGACCACCACCACGGCTCCGAGGAACATCAGGCCGGCTGGGAGTATCACGACGCCTCGTTGGTGGATGAGGTCACGGGTTTGTTCGACACCCTGCCGACGTTTCGCCGCACCCTCGATACCGCCCAGTTGGACGAGCACGTCGTCACCATTGTCGGCCGGTCGCCGCTGGTGGCGCGGGCGTGGCGGGCGCCGCTGCAGTTGTTGTTCATCGACGGCGGACACAGCGAGGACGCCGCGAACCAGGACTTCGACGGATGGGCCAGGTGGGTCGCCGCCGGTGGCGCGCTGGTCATCCACGACGTGTTCCCCGACCCCAAGGACGGCGGGCGGCCCCCGTATCACATCTACTGTCGCGCAATCGATTCCGGCCAGTTCCGAGAAATATCGGCTACCGGATCGCTACGGGTGCTCGAACGCGTCAGCGGCCGGCCGGGGGAGCAGGTTTCGCGGTAAGTCTGCGGGTTAGCGGCCGGGCCCGGTTGCGACGCATTCGCAGTCGAAGTCGGTCTGCAGGCCCACCGGGAGCGCGTCGCCGCGGAAGATCCCCGCGCCGGCGGTCGCGTTCGACAGGGCATCCGCCGCCAGGATCATCGCGGCGCCGGTCCAGGTGGTGCGTTCCTCGGGCCACCGCTTCCCGTCCGCGAAAACCAGTCCCGTCCAATAGGATCCGTCGTCCTCGCGAAGGTGTTGCATCGCGGCGAACTGGCGATGAGCATCGGATCGCTGGCCGAGGGCGTCCAGCGCCATCACCAGCTCGCAGGTTTCGGCGCCGGTCACCCACGGGCGATCGCTCACACACCGGATGCCCAGACCGTCGACCACGAAGTCATCCCAGCGCTGCTTGATACGCGCGGCCGCCGCCGGACCTCGCAAGGCGCTGCCGAGGATGGGGTAGTACCAGTCCATCGAGTAGCGGTCTTTTTCG
>NZ_JAICZA010000119.1 GCF_025933915.1 Mycobacterium sp. | reverse complement strand
GGAGTCGAACACCGTGCAGTTGCTGCGTGCGAGGGTGGCGAAGGTCTGCTGATGGACGGTGGCGAAATGGTAGTTCTCGGCGAATGTGTCGATCGCCAGCTTCCAGTTGATCGGAGAGTCGAGCACCTTTTCGCCCAACGGGGACCAGCGCCCGATACCCCAGGAATCGAGTTCGTCGGCGAGCGGGCCCAGGTGCGCGGCCACGTCCAGCGTCGCACCGGGATCCAATGACACCCATAGGAATCCGGCGTATTCGGTGGCCGGCAGTTCCGTCAGCCCGTCGGAGCGCAGCGTCACGTCCGGGAAGCCCTCGCGCCCCGGCAGCCCGACCAACCGCCCGGTGTTGTCGTAGGTCCACGCGTGGTAGGGACAGGTGAACCGCTTGGCGGTGCCGCATCCCGTGACGACCCGCGATTGGCGATGCAGGCAGACGTTGTCGAACGCCTTCACCGACCCGTCAGAGGTTCGGGTCAACAGGATGGACCGACCCATCACCGTCTTGGTGCAATACGCGCCGGGGGCGGGAAGTTCGGACACGTAGCCCACCAATTGCGGGCTGGCCAGCAGCATGGCCCGGTCGACGTGGTGGCGTTCGAGACTCGTGTAGTCACTCGCGTCGACCCTGTGCTCGCTCGGTGCGAGGTCGGTTGCCTTGTCGCGCGCCAACTTCACGGCACGCCGGGTCAGGTCGATGAGCTGGTCGCGGTCCATCTGCCCAGTACAGACCTTGTGACAGTTGTAAGGTCAAGGAGTGGCTGAGCAGTTGCTGATCGGCGATGTCACGGCCCTGACCGGGATCACTTCCGGCCGTATTCGCCACTACGAGAAAATCGGTCTGCTGCGCGCCAAGCACCTGTCCAACGGCTATCGGGTGTTCGACGTCGAGCAGGTGCTCGATCTGTTGCGTATCGACCTGATGCGAAGCCTTGGCGTCAGCATCAACGACATTCAGCGGTTGATCAATGGCGGCCACACCACGTTGGCCGAGCTACTCGACGAGCACCGCGCGTTGCTGGTGCATCAGCGGGACCGGCTGGACAGCCTGATTGCGGCCATCGACGCCGCCACCGACAGTGGCGCCGACGGCGTCAACGAACTCATCTTGCGCAGGCTGGCCACCACGCACCGCGACAGCATCGGGGTCATGGGGCGGCTCAGCGCCCCGTTGTCGGCGCCCGCCGCCGCGATCTATGCCGATCTGTTCGATGCATGGGAGCTTCCGGTTCCGCCACTGTTCGGTCAGATGGTCCTGCCGCCGGCGGCCAGCACGCTGCTGGCGCAACTCGCCGAGACTCCGGGCCGCCGAGTGTTTTTCGACCGCTTGCGCAAGCTCGCCGGTGACGTGGTTGCCCTAGGCGAAAACCAAGCAGCTGCAACAGAACTTGCGCATGGTTGGATCGACCAGCAACTGGCCGATCCCCTGCCCGGCGATGTGGTCAGCGTGCTGCGCGGCGTGCAACCGCTGTTGGAGCACGACCCCGTGATCGTGCAGGGATTTCGCGCCTGGGCGGGATCGATCAGCCCGGCGGCCGGACACTTCCTCGAGGAGATCGCCCGTCAGACCGCCCGCCGCGGTTTGGAGGCGGTGAGCGTCATCGTGCTGCCCGCACCGCGGCCGGACCAAACGAACGATGCGGCACTGTGACACACCTGTGACCAGTGTGATCAACGTGTCATATGAGGTTTTTGTCGTACCCTGTGGCTTGTGTCCTCCGTGTCGCGGCGCGACCTGTTCAAATTCGCGACCGCGGCGTCGGCCCTGTTGGGTCTGGGCGTCGCGGGTGTGTCGTTGCGCCCCGCCCCGGCCTCGGCGTCGCTGGGCACCCTGCTGGACTACGCGGCCGGAGTCATTCCCGCCAGCCAGATCCGGGCCGCCGGCGCCGTGGGGTCGATCCGGTATGTATCGGATCGCCGGCCGGGCGGCACGTGGATGCTGGGCAAGCCGATCCAGGTCGCCGAAGCGCGCGACCTTCACAGCAACGGGCTCAAGATCGTGTCCTGCTACCAGTACGGCAAGGGCAACACCGCGGACTGGCTGGGCGGCGCCAACGCCGGCCTGCAGCACGCGCAGCGCGGAATGCAGCTCCACGCGGCGGCCGGCGGGCCCGCCGCCGCGCCCATCTATGCCTCGATCGATGACGATCCCTCCTATGAGCAGTACAAAAGCCAGATCGTGCCGTACCTGCGGTCCTGGGAGTCGGTGATCGGTCATCAGCGCACAGGCGTGTACGCCAATTCGAAGACCATCGACTGGGCACTGCACGACGGTTTGGGCTCTTATTTCTGGCAGCACAACTGGGGCTCACCGAAGGGGTACGCCCATCCCGCCGCCAACCTGCACCAGGTTGAAATCGACAAACGCAGCGTCGGTGGGGTCGGAGTGGACATCAACGAAATCCTCAAACCCCAATTCGGACAGTGGGCATAGCCACCCACATCGCCGCGCGGCCCGACCGGGACTCGGACTCTTAGAAAGTCCAGCAAACACTCGTTCGCTCATTTTGGGGCCGGGCGGACGCGCGTGCTCGGCGGACGGTGTCGCCGATGCCGCTGAGACGGCGCTCCGCGGCCCAAAATTTTTATATAACGATTCGGTAACAAAACTGCTTTGATCTGCGCAGTTATAGCTACTCGACCGTAACCACCTGCATGCAGCAGGTTTGTGAATCGCGTCCGCGCCGCCGGTCAGAGCGCGTGTTACCCACGACACGGTTACCCATGCGTAGAACTCATCAGTAACCGATGACCATGCCAAACGAGGGCCGAATCTTATGACACTCTTAGTACAGCCGATGAAGTCCGTCGCGCCGCTCAGCACCGTCCGGGCGGTCCGCCGACAACGCACCGGCCAGCCGTTTCCCGGCTGTGGCTCGACGCTGAACCACGCCGCATCGACCGGCACCGGCGAGGCCCAGCCTCTGGTGGTGACCGCCCAGACGAACCGATACGTAAAGACGCATACCAGGGGAGACAGAGAAGGTGACGATCCACGAGCATGACCGAGTGTCCGCTGATCGCGACGGGCACGGCCCGCAGGGGGGCAAGCACGCCGCCGGGGACACCCATGCTCTCGTCGACCGCCTGACGGCCGGTGAGCCCTACGCCGTGGCATTCGGTGGCCAGGGCAGCGCCTGGCTGGAGACCCTCGAAGAACTCGTGTCGTCGGCCGGCATCGAATCGGATCTGGCAACCCTGGCCGGTGAGGTGGACCTGCTCCTCGAACCGGTCGCAAAAGAGCTGGTCGTGGTGCGTCCCATCGGCTTCGAGCCGCTGTCGTGGGTCCGCGCGCTGGCCGCCGAGGACCCGATCCCCTCGAATAAGCACCTGACCTCGGCCGCGGTGTCGATCCCGGGTGTCCTGCTCACCCAGATCGCGGCCGTGCGCGCGCTGGCGCGGCAAGGCATGGACTTGAGCGCGACACCGCCGGTGGCCGTCGCCGGGCATTCCCAGGGTGTGCTCGCCGTCGAGGCGCTCAAGGGCGGCGGCGCCCGTGACGTCGAACTGCTGGCGTTGGCCCAGCTGATCGGCGCGGCCGGGACGCTGGTGGCCCGTCGGCGGGGAATCTCCGTGCTCGGCGACCGCCCGCCGATGCTGTCGATCACCAATGCAGATCCCGAGCGCATCAGCCAGCTGCTCGACGAGTTCGCACAGGACGTGCGCACCGTGCTGCCGCCCGTGCTGTCCATCCGCAACGGCCGGCGTTCGGTCGTCATCACCGGCACCCCGGAACAGTTGTCCCGCTTCGAGCTCTACTGCCAGCAGATCTCGGAGAAGGAGGAGGCCGACCGCAAGAACAAGCTCCGCGGCGGCGACGTTTTCTCGCCGGTGTTCGACCCGGTGCAAGTCGAGGTGGGGTTCCACACGCCGCGGTTGGCCGACGGCATCGACATCGTCGGCAACTGGGCCGAGAAGGTCGGGCTGGATGTCCCCCTGGCCCGGGAACTGACCGAATCCATTCTGGTGCGTCGGGTCGACTGGGTGGAGGAGATCACCCGCGTCAACGACGCTGGAGCTCGGTGGATTCTCGACCTGGGCCCCGGCGACATCCTGACCCGACTGACCGCGCCGGTGATCCGCGGCCTCGGTGTGGGCATCGTGCCCGCCGCGACCCGCGGCGGTCAGCGCAACCTCTTTACCGTCGGCGCCGTCCCCGAGGTGGCGCGGGCCTGGTCGAGCTACGCTCCGACCCTGGTTCGCCTGCCTGACGGCAGAGTCAAGCTCTCGACGAAGTTCACCCGGTTGACCGGCCGTTCGCCGATTCTGCTCGCGGGCATGACCCCGACGACGGTCGACGCCAAGATCGTCGCCGCCGCCGCCAACGCCGGGCACTGGTCCGAGCTGGCCGGTGGCGGTCAGGTCACCGAGGAGATCTTCGCCGACCGGGTCGAGGAGCTCTCCGGGCTGCTCGAGGACGGTCGCACCTACCAATTCAACGCGCTGTTCCTCGACCCCTATCTGTGGAAGCTGCAGGTGGGCGGAAAGCGGTTGGTGCAAAAGGCGCGTCAGTCCGGCGCGGCAATCGACGGTCTGGTGATCAGCGCCGGCATCCCCGACCTGGAGGAAGCCGTCGAGCTGATCGAGGAGCTGGGCGACGTCGGCATCAGCCACGTCGTCTTCAAGCCCGGCACCGTCGAGCAGATCCGCTCGGTCATCCGCATCGCCACCGAGGTGTCCACCAAGCCGGTGATCGCGCACATCGAGGGCGGCCGCGCCGGTGGCCACCACTCGTGGGAAGACCTCGACGACCTGCTGCTGGCGACCTACTCGGAATTGCGGTCGCGCTCCAACATCACCGTGTGCGTCGGCGGTGGTATCGGCACGCCCGAGCGAGCGGCCGAATACCTGTCCGGGCGCTGGGCTCAGGCCTACGGCTTCCCGCTGATGCCGATCGACGGCATCCTGGTCGGCACCGCGGCGATGGCGGCCAAGGAGTCCACCACGTCGCCGTCGGTCAAGCGGATGCTGGTGGAAACCCAGGGCACCGACCAGTGGATCGGCGCCGGGAAAGCCTCCGGCGGCATGGCGTCCAGCCGCAGCCAGCTCGGTGCGGACATCCACGAGATCGACAACAGCGCCTCGCGGTGCGGCCGGCTTCTCGACGAGGTCGCCGGTGACGCCGACGCCGTCGCCGAACGCCGCGACGAGATCATCGCGGCGATGGCCACCACCGCCAAGCCGTACTTCGGCGATGCCGGCGAGATGACCTACCTGCAGTGGCTGCGGCGCTACGTCGAGCTGGCGATCGGCGACGGCGACTCGACCGCCGACACCGCCTCACCGGGCAGCGCGTGGCTGGCCGACACCTGGCGCGACCGTTTCCAGCAGATGCTGCAGCGGGCCGAAGCGCGTTTGCACCCACAGGATTTCGGTCCCATCGAGACCCTCTACAACGACGAAGGGCTGCTGGAGAACCCCGGCGCGGCAATCGATCTGCTGTTGGACCGCTACCCGGACGCCGAGACCGTCCAACTGCACCCGGCCGACGTCCCGTTCTTCGTCACCCTGTGCAAGACGCTGGGCAAGCCGGTCAACTTCGTGCCGGTCATCGACAAGGACGTGCGGCGCTGGTGGCGAAGTGACTCGCTGTGGCAGGCCCACGACGCCCGCTACGACGCCGACCAGGTGTGCATCATTCCCGGTACCGCGGCCGTGGCCGGGATCACCCGAATGGACGAACCCGTCGGTGAACTGCTGGACCGCTTCGAGCAGGCGGCCGTCGACGAGGCGCTCGCTGCCGGAATGGAGCCGACGGCCGTCACGTCGCGCCGGACCGGCCGCGCCGATGTGACCGGACCGCTGGCCGTGGTGCTGGACGCCCCCGACGTACAGTGGGCCGGCCGCACCGCGATCAACCCGGTCCATCGGATCGCCGACCCCTCCGAGTGGCTGGTGCAAGACGGACCCGAAAGCCGCCGCGCCACACATTCGTCCACCGGGGCGCGGCTCCAGGTCGACGACGACCGTGTCGTTCTCAGCGTCCCGGTGTCGGGAGTCTGGATCGAGATCCCATTCACCTTGCCCCCCAACACCGTTGACGGCGCCACGCCGGTAGTCTCCACCGACGACGCCGCCACGGCCATGCGTGCGGTGCTGGCGATCGCCGCCGGCGTCGACGGACCGGAGTTCATGCCCCCGGTCACCGACGGAACGGCCACCCTCACGGTGGACTGGGACCCCGAGCGCGTCGCCGACCACACTGGAGTCACGGCCACCTTCGGGGAGCCGTTGGCGCCCAGCCTCACCACCGTGCCTGACGCCCTGGTCGGCCCGTGCTGGCCCGCGGTCTTTTCGGCAATCGGTTCGGCGGTCACCGACACCGGCATTCCGGTCGTGGAGGGCCTGCTGAGCCTCGTTCACCTCGACCACGCCGCGCACATGGTCGGCGCGTTGCCGAAAGACCCCGCTCAATTGACCATCACCGCAACGGCTTTGGCCGCCGCCGACACCGACATGGGGCGCGTCGTCCCCGTCTCGGTCAGCGTTGCCGGCGCCGACGGTCGGGTGATCGCCACCATGGACGAGCGTTTTGCCATCCTTGGACGCACCGGGGCGGCCGAACTGACCGACCCGGCGCGCGCCGGCGGCGCGGTCTCGGAGAACGCGACCGACACCCCGCGCCGGCGCCGCCGCGACGTCGCGATCACCGCACCCGTCGACATGCGCCCGTTCGCGGTGGTGTCCGGTGATCACAATCCCATCCACACCGATCGCGCGGCTGCCCTGCTGGCCGGCCTGGAATCGCCCATCGTGCACGGCATGTGGCTGTCGGCCGCCGCCCAGCACGCGGCGACCGCCACCGACGGTCAGGCTCGCCCGCCGGCGCGGCTGATCGGCTGGACCGCCCGCTTCCTGGGCATGGTGCGTCCCGGCGACGAGGTCGCGTTCCGCGTCGATCGTGTCGGAATCGACCAGGGCGCGGAGGTTTTGGAAGTCGCTGCCCGTATCGGGTCGGACCTGGTGATGTCGGCGACGGCGCGCCTGGCCGCCCCGCACACCGTCTATGCGTTCCCCGGCCAGGGTATTCAGCACAAGGGCATGGGCATGGACGTCCGGGCCCGGTCCAAGGCCGCCCGCAAGGTGTGGGACAAGGCGGACAGGTTCACCCGCGACACGCTGGGCTTCTCGGTGCTGCACGTGGTGCGCGACAACCCGACCAGCATCATCGCCAGCGGCGTGCCGTACAACCATCCCGAGGGCGTGCTGTACCTGACGCAGTTCACCCAGGTCGCGATGGCCACCGTGGCGGCGGCGCAGGTCGCCGAGATGCGCGAGCAGGGCGCCTTCGTCGAAGGGGCGATCGCTTGCGGCCACTCCGTCGGCGAGTACACCGCGCTGGCCTGCGTGACGGGTATCTACGAGCTGGAAGCGTTGCTGGAGACGGTGTTTCACCGCGGATCGAAGATGCATGACATCGTGCCGCGCGACGAGCTGGGCCGGTCCAACTACCGGCTGGCGGCGATCCGGCCGTCGCAGATCGACCTCCCGGATGACGAGGTCCCGGGGTTCGTCGCCGAGATTGCGGCGGATACCGGCGAATTTCTTGAGATCGTGAACTTCAACCTGCGCGGGTCGCAGTATGCGATCGCCGGCACGGTTCGTGGCCTCGAGGCGCTCGAAGCCGAGGTGGAGCGCCGTCGCGAGATCACCGGCGGCAAGCGCTCGTTCATCCTGGTGCCGGGCATCGACGTGCCCTTCCACTCGCGGGTGTTGCGAGTGGGCGTGGCGGAGTTCCGGCGCTCGCTCGACCGAGTCATGCCGCGCGACAAGGATCCCGACGTCATCATCGGGCGCTACATCCCCAACCTGGTGCCCCGCCCGTTCACCCTGGACCGCGACTTCATCCAGGAGATCCGCGACCTGGTGCCGGCCGAGCCGCTCGACCCGATCCTCGCCGACTACGACACCTGGCTCGCCGAGCGCCGCATCGAGATGGCGCGCATCGTGTTGATCGAGCTGCTGGCGTGGCAGTTCGCCAGCCCGGTGCGCTGGATAGAGACCCAGGAC
This sequence comes from Mycobacterium sp., assembly GCF_025933915.1. Taxonomy (GTDB): domain Bacteria; phylum Actinomycetota; class Actinomycetes; order Mycobacteriales; family Mycobacteriaceae; genus Mycobacterium. The sequence continues at coordinate 6,682 of NZ_JAICZA010000119.1, read as the reverse complement.
CTGCTGTTCACCGAGGAGGCCGCCGGCGGCCTGGGTGTAGAGCGATTCGTCGAGATCGGTGTGAAGTCCGCGCCGACCGTGGCGGGGCTGGCCACCAACACCCTCAAGCTGCCCGAATATGCGCACAGCACAGTCGAAGTGCTCAACGCCGAGCGCGACGCCGCGGTGCTGTTCGCGACCGACACCGATCCGGAGCCGGAGGTCGAGGACGAGCTGGATTCCGATTCGGCCGTTCCGGCCTCATCGGACGGTGCACTCACGCCCGATGTCGCACCGGCCGTCGCCGCGGCGCCCGCCACGGCTCCGACCGGTGCTCCGCGACCCGACGACATCGGATTCGACGCCGCCGACGCGACTTTGGCGTTGATCGCGCTGTCCGCCAAGATGCGCATCGACCAGATCGAGGAGCTGGATTCCATCGAGTCCATCACCGACGGTGCCTCATCGCGGCGCAACCAGCTGCTGGTGGACCTGGGTTCGGAGTTGAACCTCGGCGCCATCGACGGCGCCGCGGAAGCCGACCTGGCCGGGCTGCGCGCCCAGGTGACCAAGCTGGCCCGCACCTACAAGCCCTACGGCCCAGTGCTTTCCGACGCGATCAACGACCAGCTGCGCACGGTGCTGGGGCCGTCGGGTAAACGGCCAGCCGCCATCGCCGAGCGGGTCAAGAAGACCTGGGAGCTGGGCGAGGGTTGGGCCAAGCACGTCACGGTCGAGGTCGCCCTGGGAACCCGCGAGGGCACCAGTGTCCGTGGCGGCGCCATGGGTCATCTGCACGAGGGTGCATTGGCCGACGCCGCCGCCGTCGACAAGGCCGTCGATGCCGCGGTCGCTTCCGTTGCCGCGCGCCGTGGCGTCGCGGTGGCGCTGCCGTCGTCGGGCGGTGGCGGCGGCGGTGCGACCATCGACGCGGCCGCGCTGGGCGAATTCACCGACCAGATCACCGGCCGCGACGGTGTGCTGGCCTCGGCCGCCCGCTTGGTGCTGAACCAGCTGGGCCTCGACGACCCGGTCAGCGCCTCGCCGGCGGCCAACGATGCCGAGTTGATCGACCTGGTGACGGCCGAACTCGGCGCGGACTGGCCGCGTCTGGTCGCGCCGGTGTTCGAGCCGAAGAAGGCCGTGCTGTTCGACGACCGGTGGGCCAGCGCCCGCGAAGACCTGGTCAAGCTGTGGCTGACCGACGAGGGCGACATCGACGCCCGGTGGGTGGGCCTGTCCGAAAGGTTCGAGGGCGCAGGCCATGTCGTGGCCACCCAGGCCACCTGGTGGCAGGGCAAGGCCCTGTCCGCGGGCCGTCAGATCCACGCGTCGTTGTTCGGCCGGATCGCGGCCGGCGCCGAGAATCCGGATCCGGGCCCCTACCGCAACGAAGTCGCCGTGGTGACGGGCGCCTCCAAGGGTTCGATCGCGGCCTCGGTCGTCGCGCGACTGCTCGACGGTGGCGCCACGGTCATCGCCACGACGTCGAAGCTCGACGATGAGCGGCTGGCGTTCTATCGGGGCCTGTATCGCGACCATGCGCGTTACGGCGCGGCGCTGTGGGTGGTCGCGGCCAACATGGCGTCCTACTCCGACATCGACGCACTGGTCGAGTGGGTCGGCACCGAGCAATCCGAAAGCCTTGGGCCGCAGTCGATTCACATCAAGGACGCGCAGACCCCGACGCTGCTGTTCCCGTTCGCCGCGCCGCGTGTTGTCGGCGACCTGTCGGAGGCCGGCTCCCGCTCCGAGATGGAGATGAAGGTCCTGCTGTGGGCGGTGCAGCGATTGATCGGCGGCCTGTCGAAGATAGGCGCCGAGCGCGACATCGCGTCGCGGCTGCACGTCGTGCTGCCCGGTTCACCCAACCGCGGAATGTTCGGCGGTGACGGCGCCTACGGTGAGGCCAAGTCGGCGCTGGACGCGCTGGTGAGCCGTTGGCACGCCGAATCCTCCTGGGCGACAAGGGTCAGCCTGGCGCACGCGCTGATCGGCTGGACCCGCGGCACCGGGCTGATGGGCCATAACGACGCCATCGTCGACGCGGTCGAGGAGGCCGGTGTCACCACCTACTCGACGGACGAGATGGCGGCAATGTTGCTGGCCCTGTGCGACGTCGAGTCCAAGGTGGCCGCCGCCGGCGCGCCGATCAAGGCGGACCTGACCGGCGGGCTGGCTGAGGCCAACCTCGACATGGCCGAGTTGGCCGCCAAGGCCCGCGAGCACGCCACCTCGAGTGAGGACGACGACCTCGAATCCCTCGAGGCCGAGGGCAACATCGCCGCGCTGCCGTCCCCGCCGCGCGGTTTCAGCCCGGCACCGCCCCCGGAATGGGCGGACCTCGACGTCGATCCGGCCGATCTGGTGGTGATCGTCGGTGGTGCGGAGCTCGGACCGTACGGCTCGTCGCGCACCCGATTCGAGATGGAGGTCGACAACGAGCTGTCGGCGGCGGGCGTCCTGGAGCTGGCGTGGACCACCGGCTTGATCCGCTGGGAAGACGATCCCCAACCCGGTTGGTACGACACCGAATCCGGCGACTTGGTCGACGAGTCCGAGTTGGTCGAGCGCTACCACGACATCGTGGTCGAGCGGGTGGGCATCCGCGAGTTCGTCGACGACGGCGCGATCGACCCCGATCATGCGTCGCCGCTGCTGGTCTCGGTGTTCCTGGACAAGGACTTCGCCTTCGTGGTGTCGTCGGAGGCCGACGCTCGCGCCTTCGTCGAGTTCGACCCCGAGCACACGGTCATCCGGCCGGTGCCGGACTCCAGTGACTGGCAGGTCATCCGCAAGGCCGGCACCGAGATCCGGGTGCCGCGCAAGACCAAGCTGTCGCGAACCGTCGGCGCGCAGATCCCCACCGGATTCGATCCGACCGTGTTCGGCATCAGCCAGGACATGGCCAGCTCGACCGACCGGGTGGCGCTGTGGAACATCGTCGCGACCGTCGACGCGTTCCTGTCGTCGGGATTCACCCCGACCGAGTTGATGCGATGGGTGCACCCGGGCCTGGTGGCCAGCACGCAGGGCACCGGCATGGGCGGCATGACGTCGATGCAGACGATGTATCACGGCAACCTGCTTGGCCGGAACAAGCCGAACGACATCCTGCAGGAAGTTCTGCCGAATGTCGTTGCCGCGCATGTTATTCAGAGCTATGTCGGTAGCTACGGCGCGATGATCCACCCGGTCGGTGCATGCGCGACCGCGGCGGTGTCGGTCGAAGAGGGCGCCGACAAGATTCGCCTCGGCAAGGCCGAGCTCGTGGTCGCCGGCGGCTTCGACGACCTGACGCTGGAAGCCATCATCGGCTTCGGTGACATGGCCGCCACCGCCGATACCGGCATGATGCGGGGCCGGGGAATCCACGACTCGAAGTTCTCCAGGCCCAACGACCGGCGCCGGCTCGGATTCCTCGAGGCGCAGGGCGGCGGCACCATCCTGCTCGCGCGGGGCGACCTGGCGCTCAAGATGGGCCTGCCCGTGTTGGCGGTGGTGGCGTACGCGCAGTCGTTCGCCGACGGCGTGCACACCTCGATCCCGGCCCCTGGGCTGGGCGCGCTGGGCGCCGCGCGCGGCGGCAAGGAATCGCAGCTGGCACGCTCGCTCGGCAAGCTGGGCGTCGGCGCCGACGACATCGCGGTGATCTCCAAGCACGACACATCGACCCTGGCCAACGATCCCAACGAGACCGAACTGCATGAGCGGCTTGCCGATTCGCTGGGGCGCTCCGACGGTGCTCCGTTGTTCGTGGTGTCGCAGAAGAGCCTCACCGGGCACGCCAAGGGCGGCGCGGCGGTCTTCCAGATGATGGGCCTGTGCCAGATGCTGCGCGACGGGGTGATCCCGCCCAACCGCAGCCTGGATTGCGTCGACGACGAATTGTCCGGCTCCGCCCACTTCGTCTGGGTGCGCGAGACCCTGCGGCTCGGTGACAAGTTCCCGCTCAAGGCCGGGCTGGTGACCAGCCTTGGCTTCGGCCATGTTTCGGGCCTGGTCGCGCTGGTGCACCCGCAGGCGTTCATCGCCGCGCTCGACCCGGCGCAGCGTGCGGACTACCAGCGACGCGCGGACGCCCGGCTGCTGACCGGTCAGCGGCGACTGGCATCGGCCATTGCCGGCGGCGCGCCGATGTACGAGCGGCCACCGGACCGTCGTTTCGACCATGACACGCCGGAGAAGCGTCAGGAGGCGGCGATGCTGCTCGACCCGACCTCGCGGCTGGGTGACGGCGACGCCTACCAGGTCTCCGCCGGATGACGGCCATCCGTTAGCCTGGCGTCCCATGGGAATTGTCGGTGTGGGGATCGATCTCGTCTCCATTCCTGATTTCGCCGAGCAGGTCGACCAGCCGGGAACCGTCTTCGCCGAGACGTTCACCCCGGGTGAGCGCCGCGACGCGTCGGACAAGAGTTCGTCGGCGGCGCGCCACCTCGCGGCCCGCTGGGCCGCCAAGGAGGCCGTGATCAAGGCCTGGTCGGGATCGCGGTTCGCGCAGCGGCCCGTGCTGCCCGAGGACATCCACCGCGACATCGAGGTGGTCACCGACATGTGGGGGCGGCCCCGGGTCCGGCTGAGCGGCGACATCGCCAAACATCTGGCCGACGTGACAATTCACGTGTCGCTGACGCATGAGGGGGACACGGCCGCCGCGGTGGCCATCCTGGAGACTCCTTGAGCGCGAGCAGACACAGAATCACACGCGGAGGCGACTATTCATGTGACTCTGCGTCTGCTCGCGCAATAGAAGCGCGCGTCCGCGAGGTGTTGCCGTCGGTGCGGCGGGACCTGGAAGACCTGGTGCGCATCGAATCGGTGTGGGCCGACACCGGGCGGCGGTCCGAGGTGCACCGTAGCGCCCAGGCGGTGGCGGATCTGTTGTCGCAGGCGGGTTTCGGCGACGTGCAGATCGTCAGCGAGGGGGGAGCACCCGCGGTCATCGCCCGCCATCCCGCGCCGCCCGGCGCACCCACCGTGCTGCTGTACGCCCACCACGATGTGCAGCCCGAGGGCGATCGCAGCCAATGGGTGTCGCCACCGTTCGAGCCCACCGAACGCGACGGACGGCTCTACGGTCGCGGCAGCGCCGACGACAAGGCCGGAATCGCAACACATTTGGCGGCGTTTCGGGCGCACGGCGGTCAGCCGCCGGTGGGCGTGACCGTCTTCGTCGAAGGCGAGGAGGAATCCGGTTCGCCCTCGCTCGGCAAATTGCTTGCCGCCCATCGCGACACGCTGGCCGCCGACGTCATCGTCATCGCCGACTCGGACAACTGGAGCACCGACACACCCGCCCTGACGGTGTCGCTGCGCGGCCTGGTCGATTGCGTGGTCGAGGTCGCCACGCTCGACCACGGGCTGCACTCCGGCATCTGGGGCGGGGTGGTGCCCGACGCGCTCGCCGTTCTGGTGCGGTTGCTGGCCAGCCTGCACGACGACGACGGCGACGTGGCCGTCGAGGGCCTGCACGAAACCGACATCGCCGCGCTGAACTACCCTGACTACCCGCCCGAGCGGGCGCGCACCGACACCGGTCTGCTCGACGGCGTGTCCGAGATCGGCTCGGGCTCCGTCCCGCAGCGGCTGTGGGCCAAACCCGCCCTCACGGTGATCGGCATCGACACCACGCCCATCGAGAAGGCGTCCAACACGCTGATCCCGCGGGCGCGAGCCAAGATCAGCATGCGCGTCGCCCCCGGCGGCGACGCCGCGGCACACCTGGACGCGCTGGCCGCCCACCTGCAAAACCACGTCCCGTGGGGCGCGCACGTCAGCGTCACCCGCGGCGACATCGGAGAGCCCTACGCCATCGAGGCCAGCGGCGACGTTTACGACGCGGCGCGGGCGGCGTTCCGGCAGGCGTGGGACGCCGAGCCCATCGACATGGGCATGGGCGGCTCCATCCCGTTCATCGCCGAATTCGCCGCCGCCTTCCCGCGGGCGAAGATCCTCGTCACCGGTGTGGAGGATCCCGGGACCCAGGCGCACAGCATCAACGAGAGCCTGCACCTGGGGGTGCTGGAACGGGCGGCGATCAGCGAGGCGCTGCTGCTGGCCAACCTGGCCTGAGGGGAAAACTCGACCGCCGGAATGCTCAACGAGACCGACAGTCTCGCGGCATACTGCTTCTATCCGCAGCCACTCGTCCGCAGGAGACGCCACCGTGAGTACGGAAGACACCCTGACCGGCACCACGCGAACCAAGACCAACCGTTACCACTTCGATCGCCACACCCCGGAGTACCGCGAGCGGTTCACCGAGATCACCGAGGAGATGCATGCCAGGTGCCCGATGGCGTGGACCGACACCTACGACGGGCATTGGGTGGCCGCGGGCAGCCGGGAGGTCTTCGAGCTTGCGCGATGCCCGCACGTGTCCAACGACCACGACGTCACCGGCGAAGGCACCGGCTATAAGGGCATCACCATTCCCACGCTGCCACAGGGCACCGGCGTCCGGGGCGGCATGCTCGAGATGGATGAACCCGAGCACTCCGCCTACCGCAGCATCCTCAACCCCTACATGTCCCCGGCAGCCATCAAGCGCTGGAAGCCGTTTGTCGACGAGATCGTGCGGGCGAGCATCGACGAGAAGATCGAAGTCGGGCGGATCGACTTCGTCGACGATCTCGCGAACGTCGTGCCCGCCGTCCTGACACTGGCGATCATGGGCGTTCCGCTGAAGAAGTGGCAGCTC
>NZ_JAICZA010000262.1 GCF_025933915.1 Mycobacterium sp. | reverse complement strand
GTTGTGGGACCCCGTGCGGCTTGCCGAGGAAATGGCCGTGTTGGACCTGATCAGCAGGGGGCGGGTGTCGTATGCGTTCGGCGTCGGGCACCGCAGCCAGGAGTACGACCACTTCGGCGGCGACATGGCCACCCGCGGCCGGAAAGCGGACGAAATCCTCGCCGTGCTCGGCCCACTGGTGCACGGGGAACCCGTCGAATATCGGGGCCGCATGGTGCGCGTCACCCCGCGGTGCGGTACGTCCAGCGGACCGATGGTGCTCGTCGCCGGCGGCAGCAAGGCCGCCGCGCGACGCGCCGGCAGGTTCGGGCTGGGCTTCGTCTCCCAGACCGATTCGCCCGGCCTGAAGGAGTTCTACGAGGAGCAGTGCCGGGCACATGGGCATGACCCCGGGATCGTCCAGTTCCCCGTCCCGGGGCTTCCCACAGCGGTTTTCGTTGCCGACGACGTGGACCAGGCCTGGGATGAGTTGGGCCCGCACCTGTTGCACGACGCGGTGATGGCCGCGTCCTACCGCCCGCAGGACAACTCGGTGGCCAGCATCACCCGGGCCGACAGCGTGGACGCACTGCGCGAAGAGGGCGGCCCCTACCGCATTTTCACCTCCGACGCGGCAACGGACTACGTCCGCGGCGGCCGGCCGCTGCCACTGCATCCGCTGTGCGGCGGTATCGCCCCCGACGTTGCCTGGCCCTATCTCGAACGCGCCGCGGCGGCCGCCGCGCGTGTCGCCGCCCAGTAAGGAGAGCACCGGTGTCGATCGAAAAGCCCCTGCGGACCGTCGTGTGGTCCACCGGCGGAGTCGGTAAGGTGGCGATCGACGCGATCAGCCGCCGGCCGGATCTGGAACTCGTTGGGGTATGGGTACATTCACCGGACAAGGTCGGTCGAGACGCCGGCGAGTTGGCCGGCGGCGCACCGCTCGGTGTGACCGCCACCGGCGACGCCGACGCGCTGATCGCCCTGGCGCCGGACTGCGTGGTGTATGCGGCGAGCGGCCCCGAACGCGACGGGGCGGCGGTGCCCGATTATGTGCGGCTGCTGACGGCCGGTATCAACGTCGTGTCGACGTCGTCGACCAGCCTGGTGCATCCGCCGTCGTATTTCGCCGCGGATTGGCGCGATCAGCTCGAGGCGGCGGCCGAGGCCGGCGGTGCCTCGTTCTACGTGTCGGGGATCTTTCCCGGGTTCGCCTCCGATCAGCTCGCGCTGCTGATGACGACGCAGTCAAAGCACATCCGGACCATCACGGCCAGCGAGGTAGCCCTCAACGACCACTACCCGGTGGCCGACGTGATGATGAACGGGATGGGGTTCGGCCATCCGCTGGAATTCCAACCGATGCTTTCCACGCCCGGTTTCATCGAAATGGCTTGGAGAGCACCGATATGCCTGATCGCCAGCGGCCTCGGGGTCGAGGTGGAAGAGGTGCGCGGCTCCCTCGACCGAGCGTTGGCCGATCGCGACATCGAGGTGGCGTTCGGCACCATCAGGGCGGGCACCTGCGGCGCCGTGCGGACCCGGGCGGCGGGCGTGGTGAACGGGCGTGAGGCCATCGTGATCGAACACGTCATCCGGATGGCGCGCGACGTCGCGCCCGATTGGCCGACATCGGAGTTCGACGCGACCTATCGGGTCGACATCGACGGTGATCCCGACGTCCACTGCGTGATGACGCTGGGGGAGGCGCAGGGCCACGGCGCGGGGCACGCCGCCATGGCGTCGACGGCGATGCGCGTCGTCAACGCGATTCCCTATGTCGTGGATGCGCCCCCGGGCTTGCTGAGTTCGCTGGACATCCCCACGACTCTCCCGCTTTACGCCTTCGACTGAACGTGTAACGTACGCCACAACGATCAGGCTATCCAGGAGTTTGCCGTGTACACGCTGCGCTTCGATATGCGCGACCCTGAATGGGCCGCGCCCCCAACCGATCTGTACGCCGCGGCACCCGAAATGTGTGCGTGGGCCGAGGAACACGGTGGCCTCGCGGCCGTGCTGTGTGAGCACCACGGATCCGAGGACGGCTACCTGCCGTCGCCGTTTTTGCTGGCCTCGGCGGTGGCCGCGCGAACGCAGCGTCTCGCGCTGAGCCTGATCCTGATCCTTCCGTTCTACGAAACCGTGCGTCTCGCCGAGGACATGGCGGTCCTCGACATTCTCAGCAACGGGCGGGCGTCGTACATCCTGGCGCTGGGCTACCGGCCCGAGGAGTTCGAGCACTTCGGCGTGCCCATCAAGAAGCGCGGTCGCCTCTGCGACGAGAAACTCGCGCTGCTGCGGCGACTGCTTGCCGGTGAAACCGTGGTCGAAGACGGTCGGAAGATCACGGTGACACCCCGCCCGCTGACCGCCGGCGGCCCGGGACTGATGTGGGGTGGGGGAACTTTGGCGGCGGCCCGCCGGGCGGGCAGGTACGGCCTGGGCATGCTGGGCAATGCCAACGCGCCGGGCATGCAGGAGGCCTATGAAGAGGCATGCCGCGAGCACGGCCACACGCCCGGGCCGACGATGTTTCCCGACCGCAACACCCCCTCGGTCGTGTTCGTCGCCGACGACGTCGATCGGGCGTGGAAGGAGATCGGCGAACATCTGCTGCACGACGTGCGCACTTACGCCGCGTGGAATCCCGGGGACGAGACGACGGCCGGCTTCAGCCACGTCAACACCGTCGACGAGCTGCGGGAGACGGGGACGTCGCACGTGATTATCTCTGTGCCGGAAGCGGTTTCGTGGGTTCGCGCCGGCAAGGTGCTCAATCTTTCGCCGTTGTGCGGCGGGCTGCCGCCGGACATCGCGTGGACCTATCTCAAGCGGGTGGGCGAAATCGTGCTGCCCGAGGCGCTCGGCTGATCCCTACTCCTCGCCGAAGCGATCGACGAGGTGTGAATTGACGCCGTCGGCGTCGAGGCGGCGCGCCACCAGATAACCCGCACCCACCCAGGCGCGCCGCGACCAGTTACCGAACGATACGCGCGTCCCGGGAGCACCGGACGCGGCCGGCATCATCTTGATGCGTTCGAGCGCCTCCTTGACGCCTCGCGGGCTCAGCGGGTGGGCATCGGAGAGCGCCCGCAATAACGTGAACGCCACATCCCGATTCACCACGGGCACACACCATTCCGGCCGCCGGCCATAGGCCTGGTGGTATTCGTCCAGGAATTTCTGCCCGACGATGTTGCCCTCGTCGTACTGGTCGACCCCCGTCCAGCCCATGAAGGCGTTCCACATGATGGGGTTGAGCCACGCGTTCTGGAAGGCGGTGCCGCAGAATCGGGGCGGGTCCCACGCGAGCGCCTCCAGCGCCGGGTTGACGAACACGATCCCGAAGCCGAATCCGCAGTGCACGATGGCCTGCGCCTTGGCCTCGCGCAGCGCCCGCACGGCTTCGGTCACGTCCCCGGCGGTCTGGGCGATGGACGCCTCGGCCACGATGCGAATACCCTTGCGCCGGCACGCATCCCGGAGGCTTTTTACGTAGGCCTCGCCGACCAGGGATTGCTCGACGAGCACGCCCACCTCGGTGTGACCGCCCTTGGCCAGCAGGTCAGACCAGAAGATCGGCTCGTCGGTGTGCGAGCCCATCGGAAATGCGAAGAACCACTCGCCGAGCGCGGCGTCGGACCCGGTGACGCTGATGCAGGGAACCTTGAAGCGTTCCTCGATGGCTTCTCGGGTCGGAATGGCGTTGTCGCCGATATTGGGACCGAACACGGCCAGACAGCCCTCGTCGCACAATTCGCCGTAGGCGTCGATGACCGCCTTGACCGAGCCCTTCGGCAGCCCTTCCACTTCGCGGTAGATGATCTCGATCGGCCGGTCGATCAGCCCTTGCTCGACGCCCTTGTTGAAGACCAGGTCGAAAGGCTGTGTCAGGTC
>NZ_JAICZA010000142.1 GCF_025933915.1 Mycobacterium sp. | reverse complement strand
CGCGTCAACATCTCCGCCAAGACCGGCCGCGCGGTGCAAAAGCTGGTGCCCGCGATGGAGGCCTCGCTGGCGTCGTGGGACGCGAGGATCGCCACCGGCCCGCTGAATTCCTGGCTGAAAGAGGTGGTGGCGGCCACCCCACCCCCGGTGCGTGGGGGTAAGCAGCCGCGCATCCTGTTCGCCACCCAGGCCACCGCCCGGCCCCCGACATTCGTGCTATTCACCACCGGCTTTCTCGAGGCGGGGTATCGGCGTTTCCTGGAACGCCGGCTGCGCGAAACCTTCGGGTTCGAGGGGTCGCCGATCCGGATCAACGTGCGGCTACGCGAAAAGCGGGGAGCACGGCGCCGCTGAGGGCAAGGCTGCGGTCGCGCTGACGCTCGGGGTCTACGGTAGGCTTTCGACCTGCTGCCGGTGGAACCACTGGCGCGCGGGCTGTGGCGCAGTTTGGTAGCGCACTTGACTGGGGGTCAAGTGGTCGCAGGTTCAAATCCTGTCAGCCCGACACAGGTCAGAGATGGTTTTGGTCTTTCGGGCGGCCGTACCCCTCAGGGGTATCTGCGCCACTAAATGCGCCAACAGGCGCCGGGCGGTAGCGATGGGCTACGAACGGCCGTCGGCGCATCCTGCCGGACGTGCGCGCCGCCCCTACATCCGATCGAGGCTTCGGAATCGGGGATCCCCGAACCAGTGGTCCTTGAGCTCTTCCCAGGCCTTATCGACCTCGGCCTGGGAGGAGCTGTCCCACTTCGCGATCTCCCACAGGCCGTAATACGCCCAGCCGTTTCCGGGAAAAGTCCCCGTCGGGATTAGATCGGGACTGCCACGGCGAGATCTGTTCATATTCAGACTCGTTGACAGCAGCTGCTTGGCTTTTTCCAGATCCTCTTGGCCGGGACCCGTCTTGGGGCCCTCGGCGTCCGCCTTCCGGATCAGGACCGAGGCCAGCGTCTGACTTGCCGGGTACGGCCACAACGGAGGCTCGTCATAGGACTCATCTGACAGGGCATTCTGGATAGCCACCGCGCTTTGCGCCGCGCCAACCGCTTCGTCCCACTTTCTGTTCAAGGCCCAAACCCTCGCATGCCGCAGGTTGTCTAGCATCGCGGCCAGACACAGCTTGGCGCCGGGGAGTCGGGGCTTTTTGATGTCGCAGGTATCGTTGGGTCTTTTCGCAAGCTGCCGATACTTGGCGAGGTCCTTTTCGAATGTGTCGGCCGATTGCTTGAAAGGCTGATTGTCCCAGATATTTGCCATCAACTGGGTAAAATCGTAAGCGATGTTCGCGAGCGGTTGCCGATTCAAAGCGTTGGGCTCCGGAAATTTGCGAATATCCGCCGGATCCGAAAAATTCATCCTCGCGAGATAGTAGACGGCCCGGTAGAGGTCCGCACGCAGTCCGTTTGTCTTGTCCGGCGCCGATTCGAGCAGCTTCTCCGCATACTTGTTGACATCATCGCCGTCGCCGCTCAACGCGGCGGCGTCAATGACGAAATGAATATTGTGCGGATAATATGAGTACCTGTAGCGGTCGCCATCCGGGCGATACAAGTCAGGCTCCTCGGCGAAATACCTTTCGTCCGCTTCGACCGCTTGTTTGTTGACGCTAGCCGCTTTCCGCATGTCCCCCACCCGGAAATAGATGTGTGACGGCATGTGGACGAGGTGACCTGCATTCGGCGCAAGCGGTGCCAACAGGTCCGCGGCTCGCTCAGCGTCGCCCGGTGTGGGCGATTGTTCCATCAGGTGGATATACCAGTGGAGAGGCCCTTCGTTTCGCGGGTATTGAACGAAGTTCGAAGCCCTCTCGAGTTCCTTCTTTGCCGTGGTGATCGGCTCGGAAAACTCAGAGTATTTTGGATCTCCGTCCTTATTCCAAAAGTCCCATGGTGTCAGGTTCATAGCCGCGTCGGCGAAGAGTGTGACGACGTTGGGATCGTCGCTGCCGAAATCATGCAGGACCGTTTTCATCCCCTCGTAGTAGGCTTGATTACGAATCCCCTGGCATATCTTCTCCTGCTTGTCGTCTTCCTTGTTGGGATTGCAATTCTGGTATCGTCCCCGCAAAGCCTCGATGATCTCCAGGTCTTCCGGGTTTGGATAGGCGCCGAGGGCATCGTCGAGCGCTTTATTCGCGGCAAGTCGATCCTCGTTTGATTCCGTCTTCATATTGAGGTCGACTCCAAGCACGAGCGCCTGGGCCCAATAGCATGCCGAGCAGGCAATTCCGTCATCCCTGGCGTCAAAGGCTGCTTTGCGGAATGCTCGATAAGATTCGCGGTTGTTGAAAGCGAAGTAGAACCTCAAGCCCTGATCAAAATACTCCTGCGCCCACGGTACGTGCCAATGTGCGCTTCCGATATAGGGATACAACGGTGGCTCAGGATCATTCTTGGCCAGGATAGATAAGGGGCAGGCCTTGGTCTCCGGGCTCAGCATCCCCACGCTACCGTCCATATCCTGATCCGTATCCATACTGGCAGCGGGTTGCGTCGTGGTCGCTTCGGGCGGACTCGGACAGCCGCCTCTTGCCTGGTCGGGCGAGCAGCATGCCGCAACGGTCAAAGCGAAAATAATCGCCATTACAGGCAATCGGCTCTGGGATAAATTGAACATGATTCCCCATACCGTGTAGGCCGACTCATTGGAACGAACGGCATCTTATTCTGCAACGACTCACCATCGCGGCCAACTGCACTCGGAGTCACTGGGAACCGCCGAGTGGCCGGCCTTCTTCGGGTCGAAAATCCCGCTTTTACCCACGACGATGAGCAGAACGAGGACGCATGTAGCAGAAATCCCCCGCGGCGGGGGAGGCAACCTGGCCGCTCGATGCGATGAGAGCATGGGCCGGATGACCACCCACACCTGCATCGGTTGCGGCCTCAAAACCCGCTACTCCTATGGGCGGAACTGCACGGGGTGCGGCCTCGAGATCCGCTGCTCGTACTACGGAGATTGGCCGGATCGGTATGAGCAGGTCGCGCTGGCATTCGCGGCCCCCGCGAAGATCGTCGGTCTCAGCGAGAAGCATCCGACGGTCTCATTAGCGGTGATGGTGCCGGGCTCGCTCATCGCCATGGCCGCAGTCGCCGCTTACCCGTTTGTGTTCGTGCCCTTGCTGTTCCTGCTCGCCGTGGCGTTGGTGGCGTCCATCCGCTACCAGGAAGCCCGCACCGAATCGACGTAGTCCACCGGTCGGCACGACACGGCCGGCTTACGGCTGAAAGGCCGGAAGAACAGTGCCGGAATCGCGAATCTCCCAGATGCTGGTTTTGGTGATGCCATCGAAGTTGATCTTGTCCAGCGTCGCTCGCGAATACGTGAGGTCGATGGCGACGCGAGTCGAGGTGTTGCCGTACGGGTCGGTCATCGGAAAGGTGCCCTGCACGTTCACCGCCGACGCATCGGGATAGGTCGCTTTCGCGTACTTGAGAATGTCGATGGTGTCCAACCGGGCGCCGTCTCTGATCATCTGCTCGGTGTAGTTGTCACGAATGGCGAATCGGGCGTCGACCACGTCGCCGTTGGGCCCTGGAGCCGTAGTGAAGGTGACGCCGTCCGGTTTCTTGGGACCGGCCGGTGTCGACGGCGCCGCCCCGGTCGGTGCCGGCGGTCCCGCCGTGGCCGAACTGCTGGATGGGGTCGATTGATTGTCCTTTTTCGGGTCGAAAACCCAGCTTTTGCCGACGATGACCAGGAGAACGAGGACACACAGCGCCGCCAGGGCCAAAACCGACTTGCCGGAGAGGCCCTTCTTTGGCGGCTCTGTGGCGAACGCCCACTCGCCGGTCCATCTGGTGCCGTCGAAGTACCGCTGCAGCCCATGGCCTACCCCTGCGGGATCGGGGTACCAGCCCGGCGCCGATTTCGGCGGGGGCGGCGCCTGTTCAGGTGGCATCGCTCCAGTTTCGTCGTGACAGAGCATCCCGGCTACCCGCCCCCCCGCGGCAGCACAACCCTATGGCGTCCTCCGGAGGTCGGCGAGCGAATGCTTGAGCCCGCCGTCCATCCGGATCTGGACGGCCGCCACCGCCACCATGATCGCCGCGGTCACCAAGTGCACCACCGCGTCGGTGACGTTGTTGGGAAAGTTGAAGACATAGGCGACTTGGTGCGAGAAGAACGCCCAAATGCCCGGCAGCGCACCGGCTATCGCGGCGAGCAGTAGATACAACACGGACCACGACTTGCGCATCGCGAACACCAGGCCTGGCGCGAACAACGCCAGACCGGCGACGGCGTGCCAGCCGTTGTAGTCCATTCCGAGCAGCTGCACGGTCGGCGCGGTGGGTCCGGTCGCGAAGCTGGGATTGAGGATGAACCCGATCACCGCCTGAATGACGTGGAAAACGCAGATGATCAGCAGTCCGACCTGGGCGAAACTCCACCTCACATGGCACCCCCTCGTGCGTGAGATGGCCCGAATACTATGCCCGGTAGTAGATCGGGGTCAACGAACGCAGAGGCTACGCTTTGCCGTCCCGTTCGATCCAACGGGTAAGCGCATCTTCGAGCGCGGTCTCGACGTCCAGACCGGCGCTGTCGGCGGCCTGCTCAAACCGCTCGACCAAGTCGGTGCGGACCGAAGCGCCCAACCTGGAGAACGGTGGTTTTGGTTTGGGCGGCAGGTCGACAGGTAAGTGTCGCGCGACAGACGCATCAATGATTTCGCGCAATGCCGGTATCTCATCGAGCAACGTGGCGAGATCGTCGCGCTCTATCCGCAATAACTCCGCTGGACCCATCGTCGTCACGGTCGCGGAACGCAGTCTGCCACGGTGCAGCGCCGATTCGCCGATCACCTCGCCCGGCCCCAGCGCGGCGACGCGGTCCCGGCCTATGTACACGCCGACCTCCCCGCTGAGCAGGATGTAGCAGGAGTCCGACGGGGTCTGCTCATGAATCAGCGGCAATGCCGCCGATGTCGCGGTGCGATGAGCTACTCGGGCGAGACGCTGCAATTGAGCATCCGAGAAGTTACCGAATGTGGCGTATTCGCGTAGCCGGCGAGCGTCTTCCTCGTATTGCTTCGCGTCGGCCTTCATAGCGGACTCCTGACGTGCGATGTGCCGCTGACATCGATGAGCGTAACGCGGATTTACGACGGGCCGCCGACGAATCTCACTTCCGGCCGGGGATCTTCATCACCGTCCGTACGATGGGCAAGAGCGACTTTTGCCAGAGGGTCGACGGAATGCCAAGCGGCGGATCAAGATTGAACACGCGTGCGGTCGCGATCGTCTGCGATTCGGTGTACTTCAACAAGCCCTCGGGGCCGTGGCGGCGCCCGACGCCGGACTGGCCCATCCCGCCCATCGGTGCGCCGAGGCTGCCCCACGCGAACGCGTAACCCTCGTTGACGTTCACGGTCCCCGATCGCAGCCGGGCGGCGATCTGCTGGCCGTCCGCGGACGAGCCGGCCCACACGCTGGCGTTGAGTCCGTACTCGGTGGCGTTGGCCTTCTCGACGGCCTCATCGACGTCGGCGACCGGATAGATCGAGACGACCGGCCCGAACGTCTCGTTGGCCGCGCACTCCATCTCCGGCGTGACGTCAGTCAGCACCGTCGGCTCGTAGAAGAGCGGCCCGATGTCGGGTCGAGGCGTGCCGCCGGCAATCACCTTGGCGCCCTTGGCTTTCGCATCGTCCACATGGTCCGTCACCGTTTCCAGCTGGCCGGGGGAGATCAGACTGCCCATGTCGATCGAGAAGTCATACGCGGTGCCGAGCTTCATATTCCGTACCGCGGCGCCGAACTTGCCGATGAAATCGTCGGCGATGTCTTTCTCGACGTAGATCCGCTCGATGGAGATGCACAGCTGGCCCGCGTTCGAGAAGCATGCGCGGGTGGCAGCCTTGGCGGCCTTGTCGAGGTCGGCCCCCCGCGTGACGATCATCGCGTTCTTGCCGCCGAGTTCGGCGGAGAAACCGATCAGCCGGCGGCCCGCGTGCTCCGCGAGTTGCCTGCCGGTGGCCGTCGATCCGGTGAACATCAAATAGTCGCAGTTGTCGATGATCGCGGTGCCGACCGCCGAGCCCGGCCCCGGCACGATCGCGTAGAGCGCTCGCGGCAGGCCGGCCTCGTAGAGCAGCTCGGCACATGCGAGCGCGCAATACGGGGTCTGGCTATCCGGCTTGAGCACCACGGCGTTACCGGCCAGCAGCGCGGGCACGGAGTCGGACGCCGTCAGGGTCATGGGGTAATTCCAGGGTGAAATCACCCCGACCACACCCTTGGGTTGGTAACCCACCGTGGTCTTGCCGATCCCGGGGAGCAGCGCCTGCACCGTGCGGGGCTTCAGCAGATCCGCCGAGACGCGTGCGTAGTAGTTCGCGTTCGCTACCAGGTCGACGATCTCCTCCTGCGCCGCCCATCGCGCCTTGCCCGCCTCGGCCTGCAGGAGATCCATCAGGAACTCGCGGTTCTCGATGACCAGGTCGCGATACCGGCTGATGACATCGATGCGCTCGCTGACCGGACGCTTCGCCCAGTCGGGCTGGGCCGCGCGCGCATCGGCGAATGCGGCTTCGACGTCCTCGGCCGTGCCGACCGGGATGGTGGTCAGCGGCTTGCCGGTGAAGACCTCGTCGATCGTCCTGGTCTGGCGTGCGGTGGCGTCTTTGATCGCGGCCAGCTGGCGCAGGCGGTCGAAGACCTCGGCTGACGGTGCGGGCATGTCGTTACCTCTCGAAAAAGCGCGGGCGTCCAAAACACCAGACTATTGGCTTCGCGGACGCGTCCGAGGGCTCCGCGGCCAAGTCGGGGGGTAGAGTCCCGACAATTCCCTGGGGCCTGAGAGGTCCGACGACTCTGAGAGCAAGCCGGACGACTCCGACGAGGCCCGAGACCGACGACAGTTCGTCCGTTTTCCATGCACAAACCTGCCGGAGTCGCGGCTCATGTAGCCTTTGGTGTCAACCAATGCCTAGAGCCGATAATGCAGGTATTCCAGCAGATGATTCAGCCGTACACCGGGCCGGTAGGTTCCGGAGGGGTCGCCGTGCCGCCCCGACCCATCGGCTCCGGGGCTGTGGCGCCAGTCGCGTCCATGCCACGGGTCGGCTCCCTAGATCGAGAAGTTCGTCGCTGCGCTGACCTCGCGCCGATCCTCGCCACTTGCGCGTAATCAACCTTCCACAAAGATCGGACGTAACCCCTTTTGCCGCGGTTCGTAAACCCGCCCTGTCCGCACGTCGTCGCACAGCCGCCGCGTACCGCCATGCCCGAATCCCACTGATTCCGTGGCCATTACCGAAGTACCCGAATACGCCCACCTGAGTGACGCAGACCTGGAGGAATTCGCGGCGGCATTGGAGACGATCCGTCGCGACGTCGAGGATTCGCGCGGCGCCAAGGACCGCGACTACATCCGGCGCGCCATCGCCTTTCAGCGATGCCTCGAGGTCGCGGCGAGGCTGACCCTCCTCGGCACCAGAACCAAGGTCGGATGGGCCGTCGGAACCGCCGCGTTGGCTGTGGCCAAGTGCGTCGAGAACATGGAACTCAGCCACAACATCAGCCACGGTCAGTGGGATTGGATGAACGATCCGGAAATCCACTCCAGTACCTGGGAATGGGACATGGTCGGTCCCTCGAAGCACTGGCAGTCCTCTCACAACCACCGACACCATATGTTCACCAACATCGTCGACGTCGACGACGACCTCGGATTCGGAGTCCTCCGGGTCACCCGGGATCAGGAGTGGCAGCCGAGCTCCTTGGCGCAGCCGCTGCGTGCGGTGCTGCTGGCGCTGGCCTTCGAATGGGGCATCGCACTGCACGGCCTGTACGCCGTACGGGATCGCGAGACCACAGACGCCGGTAGATCTGCGCACAAAAGTGTGATGATCCGCAAGATGGCTCGTCAGGCCGGCAAGGATTATGTCTTCTTTCCCGCGCTGAACGGCCGCCGCTGGCGCCGCGCACTGGCGGCAAACGTGGTGGCCAACGGGTTGCGCAACGTCTGGGCGTACGTCGTAATCGTCTGCGGTCACTTCGCGGATGGAGCGGAAAAATTCGACCCGTCAGTTCTGGAGAGCGAGACGAAAGCTGGATGGTATCTCCGGCAAATGCTGGGTACCGCCAACTTTCGAGCCGGGCCGGTGTTGGCCTTCATGAGCGGAAACCTCTGCTATCAAATCGAACACCACCTCTTCCCTGATCTGCCGAGCAATCGCTACCCTGAGATCGCCGACCGGGTGCATGCCTTGTGTGTTACCTACGACTTGCCCTACACCACGGGCCCGCTGCTTCGGCAGTATCTGCTCACCGTTCGCACAATCTGTAAATTGGCGCTGCCCAACCGGTTTCTGTTTGCCACCGCCGACGACGCACCAGAGACAGCGTCCGAGAACAGGTTTCGGAGCATCGTGGGACAACCGCACGAGCCAGTCGCGGGCAACGATGTGAGGCGACGCGGATTGGCGACGGCCATGGTTGGTAACCGACGCCCGCCGAGACGCCGGTCCGCCTAGCGTTCTGATAGTGCTATCGGAAGACCAACAAATGGCTTGGTGCGCGGCGTATCTCGACGGACGCAGAAACCCCCGGGGCCGAAACTAACGACATCGTCCGGTCACAGACCGTGAGGATTCGTTCGGCCCCAGGGGTTTTCGTGCTGCACCGCTAGACGGCGGTTACTCCCACCGCCTGGGGGCCTTTAGGGCCCTGGCTGATCTCGAACTGGACTCTCTGATTCTCCTCGAGGGTCCGAAAACCGCTCTCTTGGATCTCAGAATGGTGCACGAACACATCTTTTTCGCCGCCGTCAGGGGCGATAAATCCGAAGCCCTTTTCGCTGTTGAACCATTTCACAGTTCCCTGTGTCATACTAACTTCTTCCTTCTTTCAAATGGATGTAATTTAGCTACATCCACACTAACCGTAACACAATCCGGCGATAAATTAACGGCGTGATTTCCGCTTACCTTCGGGATTGCTGAGTCTTGTTCGACTGGTTCGTGTTTCAGATATTTCACCGATGCCGGTCGGTCGTGCGGGTTGATCCGCTGGACTCGAGGAGGCACCCCGCGGCCTTATGGCAGCCGATCGGGCGCGATCGGGGAGGGCATCGAGGAAGATCGTCGCCTCAGCGCTTCTTGGCAACGAGCAAAGCTTCGGTCTGCGAGGTCTCGGCAGCCTTGCTCCGCTTAACAGCCCGCTTCTCTTTCAGAGACTTACCCGATTTCTTTCCCATGGCTTGCCGGGGAGATTTATCAGACATCACGGCCCTTTGACTGAGGGGCCTGGCTGGTCCCGGTTAATCGAGTCTACACCTCTGGTGCGGGCCCCATGCTGCGCAACCAAACAGCCGCAAACTGCGCGGTCCGAAATGACGTGAAAATGAGATAATCCAACTGTCACTGTGATATTCGAAAAACCAGCGATGACGTGAAACCGGATGCTACTGCTGACGCACGAGTAGCTGATGGCGTAACGTCGGTGTAGAGCCGTTTCGTTGTCGGCACTGGCCTCGAACGTCATTGCGCGAACGAGATCACGGACAATGCGATTCCTCCGTCGACCCGACTCGCGGGCCGATCGTCTCGAACTGTGAAGGGACGTCGCATGAATCGCGCAGATCCAGCGATCCGCCTCGTTGCACCTGAACAGAATCCGAGAACAGACGTCCTCGCGACCTCTACGGTGCAATGCCGCGAGGGCGCTGACTCAGCGGCGGGGGCGCCTCCAGGCTTGATCGGTGCGGTAGGCGCGGCGCACCCCGCGAGCTCACTGCGGCTCACGCTGGCACCCCTGCTCGGGAACAAGATCGACGGCGCGTGGTGGCCCCGCACATCACTGATCTCGCGAGAACTGCCCGACTTGGTCTCCGCTTTGGACGTCCGTTTAGGCCAGGTCGTCGACATCAACGTCAATTGGTCATCGTTGCAACGCCAGCCGGATCTGAATTGGGGTTGGTGGCAGGGGATTCACCCACAGATCATGACGATTGTGGGCCGCGACGCGCGCGCGAAGCTGCTGATAGTTCCGCACCGAACCGGTACCGCGCTCGCGGTGATGGTTCTGCGCCGGGCTGCCGGCCTGCCCGTTTATCCGATCCATCACGATTCGCGAGCGTTCAAGATCGCCGAATGCATTGTCCGTGTTGCTCAGGGGGAGAGCATGTTTGAAGTGCGCCATCCGCACCGACAGAAGACCCCGACCGTCGCGGAAATCCGGCCCTGATGCGTGAGATGTCGGTATGCGCGCCTGAGCGCGCGCTTCCGCCTCCCCTCCGCGTTTACACCCCGTCGTTCTGAAGCAATCAGACTGCGGCACAGAAGATTTCAATGGACGCTCAGTTTCCGGTCGCGCGGCTGACTCAGCGGATCGAAACCGGTTGGTCGATCGAATCGCGAGGCAATTCGCCATCTACCAGGGCGCCCACCAAAAGCCGATTCAGCGTGATCGCACCCTTGTGATTGTCGAGGAACGCCGTGTCGGAGGCATCGCGACCGGTGGCGATGCGAACCAATGTCTGTCGCGGTGCCAGCAGCGTCGCATCGACCACCCGCCATTGTCCCTCGACGAAAGCCTCGGCCACCGCGTGGAAGTCCATCGGATGTACGCCGGGCGCGTAGACGGATACCAAGCGGGCCGGCACACTGACCGCTCGCAGAAGTGCCACCACCAGATGCGCGTAGTCACGGCACACACCTTCGCCGGCGAGCAATGTGTCCACCGCTCCATCGATCGGATCGCTCGATCCGGGTACATAGTTGAGTCTCGTACCCACCCAGGAACTGACGTGCTCCAGCAGCGCCGTCGAATCGCGGTCGTTGCCGAATTCGGTGGCGGCGAAACCGTAGAACTTATCGGCCTCGGCGTAACGGCTGGGCCGCAGGTACATCGACTGGTCGTATTCGGTCACCGGAGCCGGATCGGTGTGACCCACGATCGTCGCCGCGTAGTCGACGCGCAGCGTGCCCACCGCCGCGTCGAACTTGTGGATGCGGTTGCCGTGCAGTCCGCTGATCTCCAAGGGCCAGATTCGCCGTCCGTTCAAGACGAAGCGCAGCGACTCGAAGACCTCAGCATGCGGGTGTGGCGCAACGGCGATCTGGAACTCCAGCGTCGTGGCCGCGGTGATTTCGACGTCGATCTCGGCGCTCACTTCTCGTCTCATAGCGTGATAGTGCGCCGGTCGGGCCCGGGTTCGCCAGCCGTGCAGGCGATGCGAATGTAACAACCCGCGGCGGCCGGAATCGTGTCGCACGTGGCGCGCTTCGAGCGATGCTCATCGAGGGTTGGGCACCTGCATTAGTGCGTAGTGGCTAGGCGGTGCGCAACCAACAGCGGTTCGATGCGATAGCCGAGAAATGGTCCAGGGGGTCTCGGGCGTATGTTGCTTGCTTCTTGACCGCGATCTGCGGATCCGGGCCAAGTCATGCCTACGAAAACGTCACGCTACGGGAACACGGCGAGCTGCTCGGGCAATATCTGTTCGACGCATTTCCGGACAATCCAAGGACCCGCAATCCGACGGCACGTCGAAGCTTGCGTCGTCCCTGGAGGCCGCGATGAGCAGCGGCCACGCCCACAAGATGCGGATGCAGCGCTACGACATTCGCGACCCCGCCGCCGGTCCCGACGAATTCCTGCCCAGGGTATGGAGCCCCACCAACTCCCCGCTGCTTGACCACGGCGAGCTGGTGAGGGTGGTGCATTGCGTGAAGGAAGTTTCCGAAAGCGGGCAGCTTCTTGCGGAGGTGGCGCGCGACGTCGGTCGAGGCGACGCCTGGGATCCGGTCGAACTGCTGCATACATTCGAGGCCGTCAGCGCCGGGGAAACCACCCCACCTCCAACGCCAGCAGGCGTTGGTTGCCGAAAACGAGCAACTGATGCGCGCCATCGTGACCCGAGACACCATCGGCCAGGCCAAGGGGATCCTGATGGAGCGATTCAATATCGATGCCGATCGTGCGTTCGCGATGCTGACCAGACTCTCGCAGGAGTCGAATACCCGGGCCGAGCAGATCGCGCGCATGCTGGTCCAGTCGGACCGCCCTCCGCGTTCGAACTGAGCTGACGACCCAGCCCGCGCACGGCTCAGACGATGCGCAGGCCCTGAGCCAGCTGTGACACTCCCACCACCGTGAAGAGCGTCACCAGGATCTGCCGGTGGTAGGTCCGCACCCAGCCGTGCAGCACCCGGAGCAGG